>JABURQ010000195.1 GCA_014762625.1 Planctomycetaceae bacterium
GATGCAATGGTACTCAGCCGAGAAGAAGAAGCGAGATGCGCCTAAAAGTCAGGCGTCTCGCCAGTGTCTGACACTCAACACTTAAAACTTGAAACTCATAACTCCCGCCCCTCATAGAGGGGAAACATTACCTCGAACACCTCCGGGCGGACATCGGTCGCTTCATACGCCGCCGGGATCGTCTTCGCCAACTCCGACTCCCGAAACTTGACCAGGGCGTCGCGACTCTCGAAGAAGTAGACGCCGCAGGCGTCACCGGTTGCCGGATCGTGACCGTAGAACTTCTGGACGAGTCCGGGGACGCGTTGGAATTCAGGTTTGCGCTCGCGCGCCCGGCGTTCGAGTTCTTCGATGGGCAAGTCGGACTGAATCCGCACAACAAGCATCACACTCATGAGTCGTTCCTGGGGATGTGGTGGGGTGGATTTCTGAAAAGGGTGGCACTGAAAGTTTTGCTTTCAGTGTGCTTCAGCACAAGAGGAGTTTGAATACTCACTCCATGAAAGTAGCGACATTGAGTTCGGCCACCACGCCGAACTGTGACCTCTGGCTGACTTCGTCAGCCCCGAAAGAATCTTTCGGGGCCACCTGCGAAGTGATGGGGGCTGAGTCATCAGGGCATTTTGCAGGGAAGACGTGAGCCATCTCCACGCGCTCGTCGGCTTTTATTATGATTGCCACAAAACAAACAATCCGGATTGTTTGTTGATTCAACCGATTCAATTGATCGCTCTTGCACAAATTGCATTAAATGATTCAATTGGGTTGCATCGTGAAACAGCCCAGTAAACATCATCAAGAAATCATTCGCGGCTTGTGCACTTGCCAGAGCGTTCAACGTGATTACACTTGGAACAGGTACTTTTTCAGGATCGGCATAATTTTGCCGTTCTCGTTCTTCTCCGTCTTCGGCTTCATTTTGCAGTCTGTGCGAGATGATCAAGTTATTGCACTTAAGGCACCCACCACCAGCCAGCGGTAAGATTGGGCGCGAGGCCGTAAATATGTTTGAAATTTCATCCGTTTCTGTTTCCTTTCCCACCTTTGCACCAACTTGCATTCCTGGAATCAGAAATTGATGAAAGATGGCATTGCACACAAGTCTGCTTTGCATTGTGTCACTGGCGAGGAAAATAAAATCAGCGTCTGTTAAAAGATCTGCAACATTTTGGTCGCACACATCTCCAACGATAGTGTCATAACGAATTTTTGGGTTTCCTTTTCGTGCCACCCTTCTGGCAACCGCCACCTTATAACTCGAAAATAGTTTTCCAATTCTTCGTACAAACTTCCATCGGCTTGATGTCAACCATTTCATCGCATCTCGATGTGTCGCACCTACGATTCTAGGGAGATTTGTTGCTTCTACCTTGTCGAAATCAATTCCTATGATGTGACCGACCCCCAATTTGCTCAACCATTCACTCAAGAGTGAGCCAGCTCCTCCTAATCCCACAATTCCGATTTTCAAATTCGACAAAATCGCCTGTCCGTGTTCGCCAATCAATCGAATGTTGCGATCATAAATTGGATCAGTATCCAGAGAGGTCTCAGGTGGAGATGGATATACTTCTCGAATTTGTGGTCCGATAATGGTCGTGTGAGAAATGAGATGCTGACCATTCACGCGCCAGATATTTCCAGCAATCGCATTTTCAGTCATAACAATCGCACCAACTGGTCGCCCTTCATTGATTTCCAAGAGAGCTGGGTAGCCTCTTTTCTGAGAATCGATGTCCACATCGGAAAATTTTACCGATGTGGATTTTCCAGGGTGACAATGCAATGCGAAGTAGCATAGCTTCTCTGTTTGTGCTCGATCAGAGAGTCTTGCAACAAACTCCGGAGTGAGTGCTCGATAACCATATTCTCCCGCCACATAATCAATCCCATCGATCGCGGGAATAAATTCTCTGACGAGTAACCTACATGAATTTCTTGACTCGGCGATACCTGTCAGCAGAACACCACCATGTTCATCCCCGTCACCGGGAAATAGGTGACTGTGAATTTGCTCAAACAGCTTGTGATCGATTCTAAGTTCGACTGAATTTACTGGTCTTGAATCCATTGGATTACCTTTATCAGCTTGGTGGTTGGTGTATCCACGAGTGGGTTGATATGGTGGGAACGTCGTGAAATTTGAAGTGAATGCCTTTCCTGCCATTTACGAGGCCCTGAAAATCCTTTACCGAACTTCGTACCATCAGATCGTTTGACATTGCCATCGATAAAATGAGGGTAAACATCCGCTTCAGGACACTGAAAGGTGATTCGGAATCCGATCCATGTGACCGGAGGTTGGTATTTTTCACCGAGATCTATGTTGTGAATAATTACGAACGCACCGCCATCACTGTCAGGTGTGACGCTGAGATTGTCATCGCCAAAAGTTTTTTTCAATTCTTGAATTGCTTCTTCGACTTCAGGCGTCATGGGTATCTCCTTGGTGAATTCGCAGCGAGGGATATGGAAATTTGCTGCGAAAAGAGAGCCCAACACTCGTTCTGGGTTATGGCGGAACGAGTGCTGGGTTATGGATGAAAATTAGTTCTCATCCCGGTCAGGAGTTGTCGTCGGCATGAACCGCTCGGAATTCCTGCTTCGGGTGTAAGTGAACTTCTTCATCATCTGGTACGGGACGCAATTTCCCGGATGGCTTCTTCTCAAACAGGGCAAAGTTCGCCTGAATAGAGACACCTTGGGAGATGGCGGTTTGCTTGATTTGCAAACCAGTCACTGTGCGATCATCAAAGACGACTTCTTTGTTGTTCACAATGACTGTAACTTTAGGTGGAGCTTGCGCTTCCATAACAATTCTCCTGCGATCTTGTGATGGTGCCGCACGACCATCGCCAGAAATTGAGATTGAAAATACGCAGGAGAAGAGCTAGCATCGCTAGCCTCTGGCGAGTCTTCTCGCTGGTAGACCAAATGCCGTGATGCAGCTCGTCGCCAAACTGACCTGCATCGCGGTTTTTTTGTTGTTCCAATTTTTGCACTGAGGAAACTGGTCATATGTTTAATATTGGATTTGGTTCGCCAAAATGCTCCCGAAACTGGGATTTATTAGTGTTAATCTGGGGTGCTTGAAACAAAGGTAGTGATTCAGGCCCCCTCTGTCAACGTTAGATTTTCTTGTTTCTGACAGAAACATTGGGGAAACATATTTGCCATAAGTTGTTCTGTGAGTTAGGATACCATCATGGCGATAAAAAAATCCGAAGAGCAAGATCCTCTTTACCGCGAAATTGGCAATCGAATTCGTGAGGCTCGCGCTGGTAAATTGACGCAAGACGAGCTTGCCGAAAAGATTTCGATGGATCGTTCCTCCATTTCAAACATCGAACTTGGTCGTCAAAAACTTTTTGCGCATACTCTGTTCCAGATCGCTTTGGTACTTGGAGTTTCACCAGCTCACTTACTTCCCGAAGAATCGCCCTCGCATATGGCAAATGATGCCATTCCTGATGATGTCCCAGAAGTTGCGCATAAGTGGATTCAACAGGTTCGAGAGCAAGCCAATCAACTTCACAATATCTCTTAGATGATGGGTCGCGCTATGCGTATTCGACGAAAGCACATTCGGAATGTGGTTGCTGCGCTTCTCGAAAAGCATAATATAGAGCAGGCACCAATTGATGTTCGAAGAATTGCTGCTAATGAAGGTTTTCAAGTAATACCAGTTTCAGCAGACGATTCGATGTCAGGATTTCTGGACCAAAAAGATGGCGCTAAAACGATTGGATTGAATGATCGTAATAGTCCTAACAGGCAACGTTTCACGATCGCACATGAGTTAGGACATGCTTTTTTACACGCCTCAAAACCATTGTATTTTGATGAAGCTTTGAAGTTTCGAAACAAGATCTCGGAAGAAGGCACTCAACTGGAAGAAATCGAAGCGAATCTATTCGCTGCCGAATTACTAATGCCCCAAAATTTTCTTGAGTCAGATTTTGAAGAGATAGTTTGGTTTGACATCGATGATTCGAAAGATATTCAAGAACTTGCTGACAAATATCAGGTCAGCCAACAGGCTATGACCATCCGACTCGGATATCTTGAATTGCTTTAATCGAGCCGCTTACCACCGACGTCTTACATCTGCATTCTTCTTGACTGCGGGTACAATGCTGAGTCGGGCTCTGTGGCTTCCCGCACAGCGGAGGCGACAGTTCCACTCACTCCCGTGCGAGCCCCTCGTCAGCCTTCGCTGACGCGTGTCGGCATGTTCGACTTACGACGATTTTCGGTGCCGACTCTCCGAGTCGGCCTACAATGCAAATCGAATCTTCTCCTACTCACAGTCATTCGGGGGCTTCTGCTGACGCAGAGCGCAACCGCCACTCGTCGCCGATGAAACCGGCCTTCCCACAACAGAACGTCCCGTCTGTCTCGACAAAATGTGACAGAGGTAACAAAACCTGTTAGGGTGGATACGTGTCAAAACATGACATCGTACGCGGCGAACGTATTCGCCATCGCCAACATGCCGCTAAGGAGACCGCCGGAAACGTCCTGAAACCAAATTCAATCGCCAGGAGCCATCATGAAGCGTCTATCCATCATCGCGCTCACCGTCGTCAGCCTATTCGTCCCTTCCACTGCCGGGTATTGCGGCCCGCCTGCGAGTGAGGCCACGGAGACCGCCGCCTCCTTTCTCCAGCCCGGCGAATGGTGGAACCTCTACTGTGACGAGGCCAACGATCCGCTGAAGCGTGCGGTGCGTGCCGTCAAGATCGTCCAAGTGAGCGAGCGGCATGCTTCCTGGGTGCAGATCACCTTTCCCGCCGACCGGGACGAGCACTTCTCGATCTTCGGTCCGGCAGCGAAGGCCCACAAGGATCGGGACGTCGATCTGGAGACCACTTTAGCCCAATGGGAGCAGGGGATCGACGAATGGAAAACAATGTGGATCAATCTCGATTATGTGGTCCGCGCCACCAGGGTCGAGCAGCAGTCGGAAAAGAAACCTCAAGAGGCGTCCCTGCGATGAGGAGAGTTGTCAAACTCGCTCCCCTCTCGACGTTCGGGGGTTTCCGCGATCGCGACCCCTCGAATTTACCGCCCCAGTCCCCGGCCAATCAAAAAGACACGGCCTCCGAAAAAGCCGTGTCTGGAACAATCACGATGTCGATCTGGGGTGATCGAAGAGAAAACTACTTGGCGTCCCACCACCAGCGACCGGCGGGCAACTCAGGAGCCGCGGCGGTTTGCTCGATCGATTCGAGCGCCTTGTTTTCGGCCTGAATTTCAGGGTTGGTGGCGACGCGGAGGAAGTCCCCTTTCACACCACCGGCGACCTGAACCACGATGTTGCGGTTGTTGTAAACGCGATGGTTGACCGCCGACATCACCGTTTTCGGAGCGTCGTAGATGCGGGTGTGATAGTTTCCACCCGGAGCGAAGACGCCGCCGTCCCAGTCGGCACGTCGATCGAGGCCTTCACTGCGAATCAGAGCGGCGACCAGTGAGAGGTCGAAGATGTTCTGCATATCGGCGAAGACGGGATCGGCTTGCGCGAGTTCGTTGTAGTTCTCGGTGAACAGCGACGCGAACAGGGAGTTGGTTTTTTCCGCTTTGCGAGTCGGAACGCGAGTTCCTTGAGCGGTGACGAATTCGTTTTCCGACAGACATTGAACCGACGAGCCTTTGATCTCGAAGGCTTCCCGATCCGGGCTGTGAGAGATGGCATCGTACTTCATGGTCATCCACCAACGCAGAGCGTCGATGGAGGTTTTGTTCTGTTCGCGGGTTTGAGCGAGCAGGTCGAAGAAGCTCGGAATCGAATCGACCGGGTCGAGTTTGCCGATCCCGATCAGCTTCATCCGATAGTCGGCTTCGACGATTACGCGAGCCACGCGGCTATCGACCGGGATGCCGTTCACTTCGACATCCTGGAGTCCGAGTCGGTTTTGCAATTCCTCGGTCCAGCCTTTGACTTGTCCGGGAGCGAGAGGTCCGCGAGCGTTCGAGGCGGCGACAAATTCAGAAACCGCTTTCAAGCCTTCCTGACGCGGCACGATCAAACAGTTGAAGGTTCCCGCTCCGTCGTTCGAGAAGGTGCGGAAGACGGTGACGAAGTCATCGAGTTGCAGCATCGGACGACCGCTCGTCTGGGCAACCGGTTGGCCTTCGGCATTGTATTTCCAGGGTTCGGCGGGACCGCCGATCACGATTTCGTTTTCTTCCGGGTAGACGAAGACGTACTGAATTTTCGTCAGACCGGCGAGATGTTTCATGGAGGTGACCGCCGGACGACCTTGAGCCGCCAGACGCGCGACTTCTTGTTCCAGTCGCGTGAGCGAGACGAGTCGCAGTTGGCTCGGTTGAGCCAGATCGCCGTTGAAAGAAGCTTCTCGAGCTTTGAGTCCCAGCGCTTTCAGACGACCGGCTCGATCGACTTCGCTCAGATTTCGCATCAATCCGTTCGGATCGACAGAAACCCCGGTGAAGTCCCCCTGCATCGTCCCGACGTTTTCGTCCACACCAGAACCGTCGTCCCAGGGAGAATCGGGGTCGCGAACCGCCAATTGAATCAGGCCGATCAGTCGCGAAAAGTCAGGAATCAACGCCCCCCCGGCGAGTTCGTTTTGTTGCGAACGTTCGCGGTGAGCTTCGTTGCGGGAGTTGCGTTCCGGCATCTGGCGGATGGCGTAGTAGGCACTGTCGAAGTCGCCGGCCTGCATTTGAGCGTTGGCGACCTGCTTGAGGAGTTCGCTACGCCGTTGCTGATCCTCGACGTTTTTCAGACTTTCGAGTGCGGGAGCGAATTCGCCGGCTGCCAAATGGGCTTCCACTTGAGATTCGACGGAATCGGTCACCTCGGCAGAGACCAACGAATTTCCGATCATCGATCCGCCGAGAACGGCAGCGGTAGTGACCAGGCGAGTGAGACGACCGAATTGTGCGAATTGGCGGAATGCCATAATGCAACTCCTTGTGGGCGCGATTTGCCCCATGTTTTTCTGAAAGGGAGTACAACGTATTCCTTAGAATCGTCTTCTGGACAGCATCCGTCAAGAAGTTTTCACGAAATCTCTCCAGTTGCCCCCAACCCCCCTGTCTGACTCGAAAGAATGTGCATAGGCGGTACAATGAGTCCGATTGTGATGCCTCCCGTGAAAAAATGAGAAATTTGCGTATCTTCTGACTTGTAAGAGGTTTAGGAAGAATATCCAGCTTTTGAGTCCCCTGCTCACCCAATTTGCCACCGAAAACGCGGAAAACCGTTCTGATGCCTGAACTTCCCGAAGTTGAAACGATGGTGCGAGGCGTCCGGGAAGCCATGACGGGGCGGACCTTGAAATCATTGGAAATGGTTCCCTGCGACTGCAAACCGATTCAGCTTTCGCCGACGCTGAAAACCATCCAGAAGAGGCTCACGCGAACGAAGATTCTGGCCGTCGAACGCTTTGCCAAGCGGATTGTCATCGTCCACTCGACCGGAGAGCGGCTGGTCATCGAGCCTCGAATGACCGGCCTGATGCTGTTGAACGATCCCCCCGATCCCGACCACCTCCGCCTGAAGTGGACGTTCACGGGACGAAAACAGCCGCAGAACGTCTGGTTCTGGGACCGACGCGGTCTGGCGACCTGTCGTCTGTACTCCGAGACCGACTGGCGGAAATGGAGAGAGTCGGGCACGATCGGCCCCGACGCGTTGGAAGTCGACGCGGAGGAGTGGCGTGAGCGGATCAAACTCTCCCGTCGTGCTGTGAAGGTGGCGATGCTCGATCAAAAAACGGTGGCGGGAATCGGTAACCTGTACGCCAGCGAGATTCTCCACGTCTCTCAAGTGCATCCCGAAACGCGCTGCCGGCAATTGACCCGACAGCAAATCGAACGGATCGCGGAGAATACGCAGCATGTCCTCCGGGAAGCGATTCGTTACGAGGGATCGACTCTCAGCGACGGCACGTATCGAAACGCGCTCAACAAATCGGGAGGCTACCAGAACCAGCATCGCGTCTATGCGCGAGAGGGAGAAGCTTGTCCCACCTGCGAACAGGCAACGATTCAGAGAATCGTTCAAGCGCAGAGATCGACTTTTTTCTGCCCCTGCTGTCAGTCGAAACGCCGCCGCAAGCGATGATTTCCAGCCTGTGACCTGATTTTATCTCGTCGAATTCTCGAGAAATCTGTAAGATGTGAGAAGATCCGATCAGGTTCTTTCTCATTTTCCTTAGTTCGATCGCTCAGCAGACATGTCCTATCGTAGCGTCAAACGAATTCTCGGCGAAACCAGCCTGGAGCGAAAATGTCGTTTCCTGCTGGGGGCGGGGATGCTGATTCTGATCGCTTCCAGTTTCTGGTTCTATTCGTATCTGAATTCCGAATTGATTTACGAGCAGAATCTTCGGCTGGCGCGCACGATGGTGGGCCAGGATCTGGCCCACAAACATTGGGTGTGGGCCCAGAACGATCAAGCGGAGAAATCTGAGCAAACGCCGGAGCTACTGTGGACCGAGACGCGTCCCGAATCGCTGAAAGAAGCGGAAATCAATGTCATCAGTGCGTCTTCCAATCCCGCCGAGACGGCGAATTACCTGCGTGCTTTTGGCGAAAAACATTATCAGGTTCTCGAACACCTCAAGCGGAAACAGCTGAAATTCGTCGAACGGGGCATCGAAGAGATTCCGGAATTCGTCGAATACAACGAAGATGACGACCTGTTCCGATATCATCAGGCGGTCACGATCAAAGAGTCCTGCCGGCAATGTCATCACCACAAAGGATCGAAAGTGGGCGAGATGATCGCGATGTCGTCCATGGAAGTTCCTCTCGGCGTGATGGATGCGGACCTGGAACTCCAGCGAGCCTTCCTGATCGCGACCGCGCTCGTCACCGCATTTCTGGCCATGCTGGGGGCGTACGCCATCGTGCGGTACGTGATCGTCAAACCGGTGCTGCACCTCAAAGACGTTTCGGATGAAATTGCCCGCGGCAACCTCGACTTACGCGCCGACATCCGAACTGGTGATGAATTTGAAGAGTTAAGCCACGCCTTCAACCGCATGCTGAGGCACCTGGTAACGGTGCAGGATGAATTGAAAAATGTGAACAACGACCTCGACGGCAAAGTTGACGAACTGGCGCACGTCAACCTGCAACTCTATGAGATGAATAATCTCAAAGACGAGTTTCTGGCGACGATGAGCCACGAACTCCGCACGCCCCTCAACAGCATCCTCGGCTTCAGCGACGTTCTGGCGGAAGCGGAGAATCTGGAGGATAAGCAACGTCGTTACGTTTCGAACATCCAGTCCTCCGGGAAACATTTGATGTCTCTGATTAACGACATCCTCGATCTCGCCAAGATCGAAAGCGGCAAAATGGACTTGCAGCTCGTGCAGTTCGAACTCGCCGAGTTCATCGACCGACAAGTCGGAACCATGCAACCGCTGGCGGATCGCAAAAATATCGAACTGACCCACAACGTCGATCCGTCATTAGAAGAAGTCTTTCAGGATCGGGGAAAACTCCAACAGATCCTGAACAATCTCCTCTCCAACGCCTTAAAGTTCACTCCCGAAGGAGGCCGGGTTTCGGTCCGCGCCGTCCCGTATCAAGATGATCTGATGGAGATTACCGTGACCGATACGGGAGTCGGCATTCGTCTCGAAGATCAGGAACAGGTGTTCGAAAAATTCCGGCAGGGGAAGAGTATCCCCGGACAACAAAACGCCATCACGCGAGAACACGGCGGGACGGGACTCGGCCTGTCGATTGTGAAAGAGCTATCGCGATTGCTCGGAGGCGAAACATTTCTGGAAAGTGAATTTGGAAAAGGCTCGACGTTCGGCATCCGCATTCCGATTCATCACGCTCCCGACCTGGGAGAGACGTTTTCCGATCCGCTCGCGCGCTACGCGGGTATCAACCGCCTGCATTCTGCCACGGACAAATCGATTGACTCCGACACCGCGCAACCGTCTTCGGTCTTCAGTGGAAAGGGATCGATCGTCGAAGCTCCCGAGGATTCCGATTAACAGCCCGTTGAGCACTCCGGATGATCGATTGGTCGGTCTGCGCGACGCCATGTGTCTCAAAAGGGAATTTGAAGACAGGGTCTCAATTCCCCTTCATCTGAGTCTCATTCTGAGTGATTTCAGGCGAAACGCCTTGGCTCCATAGGAAGGAGCAAATGTCCCCAGCGCGACGTGGCCGGCTTAGTAGTTGGGCATCGGAACATCGCGGATCAGATAAACTCCTGACGCTTGGAGTGAGAGCTTTTTGTTATCGACCATCACTCGCAACGCACCGTCTCCCTCTGCATTCCGCTTCACCATCATCTTTTCCGTGCCCGCCACCGCTTTGCCGTCTTTGATTTCGACGATATACCACTGACAGTCGATCGTCTTCAAACGGGTCGCGTAAATTGCATAACCGCTCTTACTCTCCATGTCCCACCCCACCAGCATCAACCACCCCCCTGCCTCACCGCCGATGAAGGCACGCCCCTCAAGCTCGAAGTCTTCGGCCTTCGGAAGGCCCAGCAATGCAGAATCGCCGAACGCGCGAAATAACCAGCCATTCTTGAGGACGAACTCCCCATCAATGGAAAACTTTCCGAGTCGATGCTGACCCTTAGCGGTACCACTGAATTTGTACCTCCTCTCAAAGTTCCAGATCGGAGCATCATCAGGAATCGCTTCCATCATCTCCCCATCAGGCACCAATAGCAGAACCGTCCAACTGCGATTGGAGAGCTTCACTTCCGGTCGGTTCGGTTCATTATCCTCAGCCCTGACCGGCAACGCTGAGAGAAACAAAATCGAGACGCACAATATTTTTTTCATCAGCTCTTTCCTTTGAGACACAGAACATCACTTCTGATATATTGTTCATGCTAGTAGGAATGAACGTCAGCAACAAATAAATTTTTATCGTTCTTCGCTTGGGATCCGGTTCGCGGAACGCTTTGAATTGTGAATCTTGAAAACGCGGTCGTTCTTCCGGCGCGGCAGGGTAGCCCGACCTATCCGTGGATCGGTTGGGTGACTTCAGTCACAAGAATCTTCCCATCCTGCGAGTGCAGACTGCTCTTGATCTGACTCACTTGATTGCACGATGATGATGTGAGTTTCTTGTCGCTGTCGCGACCCAGCGGAGTCCGGCTGGGCCACCCCGCGTGATGCAGAACAAAATCATCTGCATTTTCAATAGTCCCCCTGCCTAATGATCGATCTCGACGAGTCGTCTGGTGCATGGTAGATTGAGTAATCGCCCCGTTCCAATGATGTGACCCACAATTCATCCGCAGAAGCAACGATTATGCTCGACTCAAGAGAAGAAATCCTCAACGCGGCTTTACAACTCTCGGAAGCCGATCGTCTGGTGATCGCCAATCGATTGCTGGACACTCTTTCTGCTGATGTCCCCGGTCTCGCGTTGGACGATCCGGCGTTGGCGGCCGAGTTGGATCGTCGCTCAGGTGACTGGGAAAACTCCATTCCCTGGAGTGAACTGAGCCGACAGCTTAAAAAGACAAAATGACCCAGATCAATTTTCAACAACAGGCTGCCAGGGAATTACGGGAAGTCACCGATTGGTACGCCGAGCGAGATGTTTCGGTCACGGAACGTTTTCATTCTGAAGTTGAAAGTTGTCTCACACGGATTGTCGAAGATCCCGACTCTCATCCACTTGAGTACCGACATTATCGCTGGATTCGGGTACGACGTTTTCCATACCGCCTCATCTTTGAAAAACTGGATCAGGATCGAATTCTGATTCTGGCAGTGGCTCACACCAGTCGACACCCTCGATATTGGACGGAACGTACGGAATAAGGTTTTCAGCAATTTCCAAGAATCCCTCATCCTCGGTTTCCGTGCAACGTAGCATCACTTCCTGATTTCACCCAGCATCTTGAGCGCCTGCTCCGAAATCTTCACGCTGGCCTCCGTCTCCAGATAGCTCCAGCCCGAACACCAGGTCTCATAGCCGCCGAGAGCATGCTGCTCGGGAGTCGGCAGATAGCCGTGGTAGCCGTTGGCGAGAGCGATGACGAAGGTCTGTTTGAACGGCGACTTCTGCTTGATTTCCAGGCCGATGTCGGCGAACACCTCACACGGGATCGCCACAATGGCGAGATCGCCCAAGGCGATGGTTTGCAGCTTGATTGTCACTTGTGGGTCCGCTTCACTCAGACGCACCGATTCCTGGGCGTAGAGCTCGTTCATCGTCAGACGCTTCGGGTCGGCCGCGTTCTTCAGGAGCTTTCTGGCGCGCGTGAGTTCGTTCGCTCCCGGTTGGCGAATGCCCAAAGTCAGTTCTCGTTCGAGCATGTTGATGGTGAGATCATTTTGATAGACGATCTTTTCATCGACAGAATCGTATTTCTGTACGACCGCTGCCGCGACTTCGCGAATACGTTCGAAGGGAGGTTGGCGTTCGCGCGGTTCGAGGAACCGGTAGTTGTTGACGTCGCCGCTCGCTCCATTCGACATCATCCCGACGAAACTCTCATCCGCATCCAGATGATCGGTAATCTGTCGCGCGAATTCGCCGAAGTAGTCCGCCGAAAGCTGACCGCCGGGAATCCCACCCACATAATGCAGGCCGTAATTGGCGAGGAGAGCCTGGGGCTGGTGGTCCTGGGATCGAAGCGAAAGAAAGGTGATCTCCGGATCGACGGGACCCGCCGGTTCGATCAACACATCGATCCCGCGCGGCGGATTGGTGCGGACTCGATCCTCCGTCCCGCCGAACGGATTCGCGGTCATCGCCGACTCTTTCACGAACCAGCGACGGTTCGAGACTTCCTCCGGCAGGTCGGCGGTTTGCAAGCCGAGTTCCGCCGACCGTAAGTTCTTGTGAGCGACGACGATCGACCGAGTGATCTGGTTCGTGAGATGCTCAATGTAATCTGGATCGGGATGACACTGTGCGAGGGGAGCCGCTGTCGGCGCGGTGTGGGTATGCGTGGCGGCAGTGAGAATGCGATTGACGGGGATGCCTGTTTTCTTGGATGCCGACTGCTTGGCAGCATCGTAAATCTCGCGCGGGATGAGACAACTGTCGCAGATCACGAGAGCGATCGTCGTCTCGCCGTCGGAAAGAACCATACATCGCGCGTGCAGGCGGTCATGCACTCCCTCCGCCTGTCGGTCCTGAAACCCACCCGTCATCGAAACCGGTAACTTCAACGGCGTGATATCGACCGCCGCTGCTCCACCGCGCAGATCTCCCGCGTCGAGGCTATTAACCGCCGAAATCAAAATCAGACAACCATAAATCAGTTTCTTCACAGCCTGGACCTCCTACAGCGATTTTACGAGAGCGCGTTCCTCTCGATGTGACTCCATGATCCGGCTCTCGACATTCAATTTTCAAGAACCGGTTCGACAAAAGAGAACTTTCTCCTATGAATTCACAAACAGTATTCATGACTTCCAGAAGGAGAATTGAAATGTCGAACGCTGAAGAAACCACATCCTGGCCCGAGCTGGCGATTGGTTTGTACGATCGCTTGAACGAACGAAACGCCGAGATCGTTTACGATTTTGACAACTTCGAACTGAGCGTCCCCTCTGCCGCCAAGGATTCCGCGGTCCACGCTCCGTGGAAAATGAACGGTAAGCTCAAAATTACCACCCGTAACGGCGTCTCGTCATGAGTTGGGAAGCTGTTACCGAAGCGTTGCAGCGCTGCGATTACGAGATCGAGATGCAGGTGTCGGCTCCCGGCACCTGCCTGATGGTGAGCGGACGAGACGGTCATTATTGTCTTTCGGTCCCGGACTGGCTCTGTCTCTGGCGATTGGTCGGTCGGTTTCGAGAGGGGGGGATGAACGTCTTCTCCTTCGTTAAACTGCATCGCCTTCTCAAAGCCAGCGAAATAACCCTTTCTCTGGTTGTCAAAGGTCGTACGAGATGGACACTGGGTTAAAGAAGCGTCTCTCTTTTTATCAACACCAATGAATCAATCACTCGATGACAACAAACCTCTAGTGCTGCTCACCGGGGCGACAGGCTACGTCGGCGGTCGTCTGCTTTCGAAACTGAGAGACAGAAACGACGTTCGACTGCGATGTCTCGCGCGACGTCCGGAAAATCTCGCCAATCAAATCGACGAGACGGTGGAGGTCGTCCAGGCTGACCTGCTGAAGCCCGACACCCTGCCTCCAGCGTTGGAAGGGGTGCAGACCGCTTACTACTTCGTGCATTCGATGGGGACCGATCAGGACTTCGAGGACCTCGACCGGCAGGCGGCGGAAAATTTTGTCCGCGCGGCCGATGAAGCGGGCGTCGAGCGGATCGTCTACCTCGGCGGTTTGGGGGACGGCTCCGAAGATCTCTCCAAACATCTCCGCAGTCGTCAGGAAACCGGCGAGATCCTCCGTCAATCGCAGGCGACCGTGATCGAGTTCCGGGCCGGAATCGTCATCGGCTCCGGTTCTCTTTCCTTTGAGCTGGTGCGGGCGCTGGTCGAGCGTTTGCCGGTGATGATCTGCCCCAAATGGGTGCAGGTGAAAACCCAACCGATCGCCGTCGAAGACCTGCTCGATTACCTCGAACAGGCTCTCTCCGTCGAAGTGGAGGACTCGACGGTGTTTGAAATCGGCGGTCCCGATCAATGCTCCTACGGCGAGATGATGCAGGAATACGCCCGGCAACGCGGGCTGAAACGCTGGATGATTCCGGTTCCCGTGCTGACGCCGCGACTGTCGAGTCTGTGGCTCGGTCTGATCACTCCCGTGTACGCCCGGATCGGACGCAAGCTAGTCGATAGCCTGAAGTCGGAAACGGTCGTCGAAGACACAACCGCGCGGGACAAATTCGAGATCCAGCCGCGAGGCTTGAGCGAGGCCATCGCCCGGGCTCTGGTCAACGAGGATCGCCGTTTCGCCGAGACGCGCTGGTCCGACGCGATGTCTGCGGGTGGAAAACTTCCCTCCTGGGGCGGGCAACGCTTTCTCTCGCGCGTGGTGGATTCGCGGGAGATCGTGGTCGAGGCGTCACCCGATTCTGCCATGACTCCCATTCGCCAGATCGGCGGGCAACGGGGCTGGTATTACGGCAACTGGCTGTGGGGATTGCGAGGATTTCTCGATCTCCTCGTCGGAGGAGTGGGGGTTCGACGCGGTCGTCGCGACCCGGAGATTCCACACGTCGGCGATACGGTCGATTTTTGGCGTGTGGAAGTCTACGAACCGGGTCAACTCCTGCGCCTGCGGGCCGAGATGAAGGTGCCGGGCCGGGCGTGGCTGGAGTTTGAAGTGAACGCCGTCGAACGCGACGACAGCGAAGCCCCGATCCGCAGTTCGATTCGCCAGACGGCGATGTTCGACCCCATCGGACTGTTCGGACTCTGTTACTGGTATTCTCTTTATATCGTGCACCAGTTCGTCTTTGCCGGCATGCTCCGCAATATCGGAAAACAGGCCGAGCAAGTCGAACGGGAATCGCAGCAACCGCAGAAAATTTCGACCTGATCATTTCCGAAACATCAGATGGCCTTTATCGCCGCGGGAGAGCAGATACGCCAGCAGGTCGAGTACTTCCTCTTCATTCAGCGGTTTCAATAAATCCGCCGGCATGATGGAAACCTTCGACGGTTGCATCTCTTCGATCTCTTTCTTCGGAATCTCGACCACTTTGGTCGAATCTTCGGGATCGGTCAGAATCGTGATGCTCGACTCCGTCTCATTCACGATGCGACCGTTATAAACATCGCCGTCCTCGGTCACCACGCTGGAGGCCAGATACTGATCCGAGATCACTTTGCTCGGCTCCACGATCGCTTCGCTCAAGTCCTTGAGATTGAAACGCCCCGCCAGTTGCGTGAGGTCGGGACCGGTCGCCCCTCCTTCTCCCGCGAAACGGTGACAGATCACACACCGCGTCGCGGCAAACATCTTTCGACCGTGCTCGAAGTCGCGACCTTTCAGTTTTCCTTTCAGAGATAGCAAATCCCCCAGCGACCACTTGCGCCCCGGTCCTTCCGGCTTGGGAAGTTCGGGAACAGTAAACGGCTTGCGGACGCCGGCCACTTCGACAGCGAGACGCTGCTTCTCGTTGATGTTGGCGTACGCCTCGTTGCTGATGTTTTCGAGGAATCCCTGATAGCTGGCTCCTCCCGACCAGGTACGCGCCCGGTTGAACCAGTCGAAATAGTCGATGAGATCCTCGTTGCTCCAGCCCTCGGTCGCGTTTCGTAACACGAACGCAAGGTGATACTGTCGCAGATCGGGATGATTATCGAGCATCTGACGAACCGTCCCGCCGTAGCCCCGGTTGCGAGACAGCAATTCGCCGTAGTCCGGCGGTTCGTTGATCGCTTCTTCCCGCATGATGTCCATCGCTTTGGCGACGACGGTCGGCGAATCAAGGTAGACGAGTAGCTTGACAAGCTCCCGATTCACGTTTTCAGATTTCGTGGGGTACTGTCCATCAAGCTTCTCCAGGATCGCCTGTTTCTGTTGATCGCTCGGTTCTCCGAGTCGAATGAAAACCAGACTCAATGCCCGGAGATAGTCGATCTGCTGGCGTGCATCGAGTGACGGGAAAGAAATCTGCTGGAGCACTTTCAGAAGCGTCTTCTGGGCGATCGGGTTTTCCGGATGACGGGCCGCCGCGAGAGATCCCAGAATCCAGCGATCGACATCGAGCTCGTCGAACAACACCTTCTCGGTCAATTGATCGGCGGGCGCCTGGGTCAACGCGATCAGTGCCGCATAGCGAGTGAAGCGATCGTCCTCGCTCAACGCTCCGAGCAGAAACGAAAACGGCAACTCGGTCGGCGTCTGTTTTGCCTGGTGCGATTTTTCAATCCGTCGTCTAAGCTGACGCGCGTCGGCGTACTTCGTATCGCGGGCATCGACGGGAGCCGTCGGTGCGTCACCCACATACGTTACCCGGAACAGGGCCGACTGCGTGTTACGACCGCCGACCGTGAAGTACATCGCGCCGTCCTGACCGATCAACACATCGGTCAGGGGCAGCGGACTGCGGGAGAGAAATTCTTCTTTCACGCCCGTGTAGGACGAACCGTCGGGCGTCAGATGAATGGCATACATCGTGCCGAACGTCCAGTCGCAGAGATACAACGCCTGCTGGTATCTCGCGGGAAACTGCGTGCCGTATCCGAAACTGACTCCCACCGGAGATCCGGGACCGATATTGACGACCGGAGGCAACGTATCCGGATAGTAGGTCGGCCACTTGCCGGTTCCGCTCCGCCACCCGAACTCGCTCCCCGAAGTCGCGTGCACGACGCGCGTCGGTCGATACCACGGCGAGCCCATATCCCATTCCATATCCGCATCGTACGCGAACAGTTCGCCGTCCGCGTTGAAGTCCATGTCGTACGGATTGCGATAGCCGATACTCACGATTTCCCAGGTCTTGCCGTCCGGGTCGGTCTTCGCAATCCAGCCGCCGGGCGCCAGTTTCCCCCGGGCGTGTCCGCGAGCGTCCCATTGGCGCGGTAACAGCAGATCTTCGCCCCAGTTGGTCGGAATGCGACTCGACAAATCGGGGTTGTCCACATCTTCACCCGATTTGAACGGCGGGTCGGTATGGTTCCCGGCAATCACGTAGATCGACTTCCCGTCGGGAGACAATCGCAATGCATGCGGCCCATGTTCGCCGCCGCCGCGGAAGTCTTTCAGCTTTTCGACTTTGTCGTATTGGTCGTCACCCGTGGTGTCGGTGAGTCGATACAGTCCGCTGCCGGGACCGCCGTTCACGCTGCAATAGAGCGAACCAAACGCGTGCAGCATCCCCTGGCAGGAGGTCATCTTCACATCGAGCGGTTCGACTTTTGTAGGCTCTTTAGAGCCAATGGCTCCGGGAGTGATCCGATACAGTCCCTTGCCCCCCTGATCGCTGGCGAGGATGCGACCTTTGTCGTCGAGAGCAATACAGACCCACGAACCGAGCTCTTCCTTCGGCACCGTAAACAGTTCCTCGACCTGAAAGCCGGGTTGCGTCAGAAAGGTGTTCGGCGGGATGCGACTCTCGTTCTGTTGGGCGAAAACATTTCCCCACGGACTGTCTCCCATCGTCCCCCGCTTTGAAACTTTCACCGGCTCCTGCTCGCCTGCAACTGCCATCCATGCTTCATCGGAAACAACATAGCCCGGCTTGTCTCCCTGCGAAGAGAGCACCAGCTTGCAGGCAAACGCCGCGATGCCCCCCGCGTTTTTCACTTGAGCGGTGAGCGTATTCTGGCCTTCCTGCAAATGCCGCGAGATGTCCACGTCCACCGGCGTCTCCCAAGCCGTGCTGGCGGCAATCTGTTTCCCGTTCAGGAACAACGTCATCTGATTGTCGCAGGTCGCGATCAGGCGGCCCTGTTTCGCGTCCGTGGCAAACGTTTTCGTCAATGTGTACGGCGTGTTGTTATCCGCTCCCCAGATCCATTTCGCTTTGGGACCTTGCCGCAACAATGAGGAAAGCGGATTGACGGCCGGTTTCCCGCTGTCGGGGGAATCGCTGACCGAGTCGGCAATCACGGGAACCTGTTCGTAGACTTCGGCGTGCAGCGTGACGGAGGACGCCAGCAGACCGACGAGGAGACAACATCGAAATCGCAACATGAGAACTTCCTGGTGGGTGTGTGAAATCGGGTGGGCTCTCTATTGTGCGGGAAGGCATCACAATGAATCAAGCAGAATCACGCGTTCCGACGCGTCGAAGACATCATACGCAAGCGTGCACAAGTCCCTCGAGTGCGTAGGCGCTGCAAGAAGGACGACCATCGATCGACCAGCCGGTCGCTCACTTGACCATCAGGACGGGGCACTCGCACAACAGAGAAACCTGATAACTGAGACTCCCCAGCCCTTTCAGCGGCTCCTCTCGGGAAACCTTGTGAGACGACATCACCAGCAGATCGATCGCCCGCTCCTCGATGTCGTCCACGATCTCGGTCAGCCGTTTGCCGTAACGTACTTTCCAGTCCACCGGCAGTTTGGCTTCCTGAAATCGCTGCGCGAAACTTTCCAGTTCGCGATTCGCCCGCTCTGCCAGACGATCGTAAAACGCCGTCAACTCCCGGTCCTCCAGCTCACTCAGCGTCTCAATCACGTGTAACAGCGTCACGCGCGCCTGATTCTGGACAGCGATCTCGAACGCAATCTCCAACGCCGGCTGATTCTTATTCGTGAAGTCGAGCGGCACGAGCAGGTGTTGAAACCTCGCCAGCATCATGATCCTCCTGGTGTGAAAGCGTGAAAGCGTCAAACGGCCTACCCCCATTCTGGACTTGCTCGACCAGGTCTGACAACCCCTGGTTTTGACGCCCCTCCCTCAAATCCTGGGGAGCGGCGAAGTCTTGGCGGCGTGTCTGCTTCGATTCGCCTTATTCGTGGTTGGGGAATAGTTTTCCGTGTGAAGTGTTGAGTTTTCAGTAAGATTCAAAAAACAGGAACACTGATCATCGCTCATCTGGACCAGTTTTTTCTGATCAGTAATGATTAGCGAGAATGACTGTTCCTTTTCTTTTTTCGCGGCGTCGCCGCGCCGCTGCGTGTGTTTTCTATTTCTCCCTCGCTCGTGTCGTCGGGAATTCATCTGCGAAATCCGCGGTCTTTCAATTTGGGATTTTTGATTCCTGATTTTGGAACGGTGCCTGGCCTCCTGTGCTGACGCCCTCTGTTTCATCCGTGTTCCTTCATCTCTTGGCGTTTCTCTGTGTCTTTGCGACAGAATCTTTTCCATTCTGCGGAGATCCGTTTCAATCGACGTCATCGGCATTCCCTTTTTTCTGTCCCCCTCTCAAACACTGGCGGGACGCCAGTGGCACCCATGATTGGTCTTGCACTCGAACTCGTACCAGAGTTAGCGTTGATCGATTTTGGATTTTCGAATTCCGATTTTGGAAGTCGGCGGTCCACACATCGCGATCTTTGGCAATTTGGTTTTTGTTAGTCGTCAGTGGTTCGTGGTCAGTTGTTGAAAACAAATTTCAACTGACTACTGACAACGGACCACCCACCAGATGTCGTGGTTTCGTTCGCCTGTTCATAAACAACGGGGCTGTCGATGTCATACCTGAGACATCCCCGGCCTCAAGTCGAAAACGCGATATGAGGCTGGTATAGCAGCACGATTCTCGTATTTTCGTATTTCGTATTTCGTATTTAGGTCTTGGAAAAGTGCTCAATACGAGAAAATCCGACAGTTATCAATGAAACAGCGTGTCACACCAGATGTGGGGGGGCAGTTTGAGTTTTGAGTGGAAGGAGTCGTGTGATTCGAGTCATTCGCGGTCATCAATTGGCCCGGCAAAATTCCCCCATCTCCCGATCACCCCATCCCCCAATCTTCTGATGTGGTCTCACAATTGACTGTAAACGCAGCACAACGGGCCATTCCCAGACAGACGTGATTTGGAATTTTCAGTTGAGGCGATTCAAAACAGGGCAAAACCATCGGGTTTCGTTCGAAGATGACAACTTGACAAGATGACAACTCGCAAAACCGTCAAGTTGAAAACTCTCGGGGTTCAGACATGAAACAATGAAATTTCTTTCAAACGCGGCGAGAAGGCAACAGCATAATTTCCTGTTTCCCGAATCCCGTTTCCTGACGCCTCACGTCGCCAACAGAGAGAGAGGGGCCGGTTCCACCGGCCTGAGAAACATTCACTCGTTCAGATCTGCTGGCCGGTGGAACCGGCCCTACGGCTCGCGATGTCCGCTCCGCTGTCTGACAACAATCCGGCATTAGGTAGAGAGAGTTCGATCTTTGACAATTTGAATTTCAGCAATCAGCTTTCAGCAGTCGGCTGTCAGAATGGAACCACAACATTCGAGGTCTACTTTAGCAGCCCGTTGAAAAACTCAATTTTACTGCGAATGGATTTTTGAGCTGAATCACCGCGTCACAAATTCTCGATGAATCATGGGATTCACCTGCGAATTTCTTCCTTGTGCTCATCTCAAAACTCTCATTCTCGCCAACAAATCCGTTTCTCAACACGCTGTTAGTCCGACGCGAAGCGGACTCAATCCTTCGCCATTGAATCCCTGAAACGACAATGTCGTGATTCGCTGATGCAGAGCTTCAGTCCGCTTTGGATTTGAGCATTGGCTGGAGCAGTTGGCGGTAGTTTTCGCCGAGAATCATCCGTTTGTCACGTTCCGAGATATCCGCCGCGATTACCTTCGACAACTCGGTCCCCAGAGAACGGGACGGCAGGTGACTTCCAAACACAACGCGTTCTGCGCCGAGATCGCGAACGGCCATGTCGATAAATCCGGCAGTCGCATCAAAGCCAGAAGTCTCCACCAGAATATTCGGCGACTCGGCCACCGCTCGATTGCCTTGCTCCCATTCGCCGCCGGCGTGAGCACAAATAAACGGTTGGTTCGGATAATGGGCGGCCAGTTGGGCGAGTTCCGCGGGAGTCGACTCTCCGGCCCCCTGCTTCCCACCGGTTTTGAACCAGGTGTGCTGCATGATCACACCACCCAGGTCGGCGATGCGTTCCACGAGTCGGTGAAAATTGCGGTGAGAGCAAGGGAGTGCTCCCGGCCCGCCTCCGGGAAAATAGACACCCAGCATCGGGCCGTCGCGTAACCAGCGATCCAGTGCCTCCAGTGATTCCTCAACTTTCGAGGCATTCAGGATGATCATTCCCAGCAGCAGGTTGGGCCAACGCTGCAGCGGTTTCAGAATAACCTCGGGAGTTGACTGCGCCAGTTTTTCAAAGTCAGGGTCCGTCGTCGTTCCCAGTCCGACGTGGGCGAAGTAACACAACTTTTCAAACTGTCCCTTTTCGATCGCAGGCAGTGAGCGTTCGATGTCGGCGATGATCAGTTCGCTGCCGTCTCGACCCGGCCGCGAGTGCGACGGAGTGAAATAGGAATCCCAGATCCGATAGTCTTTCAATCGCTGGGCTGAAGGCAAGCCAAGTTGGATGATGTCGTCTTTCACGTCACGTTCCCTTCACGGAAGCGTTCCGCGTTCTCCGCCAGAACGGACCGCAATGCTGAGGGGTTGAAACGCCCCGATTCGTGAGTTCTGATCAGAGCAGCTTCTGGAATCAGGAACGGAGAATGCGTGCCGAACAAAACACGTCCAGGCTCAACGCTCTGCACGAGATTGGGAATTCCGTCGGTGCCGTCAACGCGAGCCGTATCGAAATAAATTCCGGGGACCGCTCTCAACTGATTGATGAGTGATCCTCTCGGGCGGTCATTGAGAAGTTGGACGCGGGCCTGCGGGATTCGTTTCACGATCGTCGGCAGCGGAGTCAGATCAACGTCCGGAACCTGCAATTGTTCGGGTTGAGTACGGGTATCCTCCAACGCCACGGCAAGCTGCACAAAGCGTCCCGCTTCCGTAGCCAGTTTCAGGATCCTGCTAAAGTTCGGCGAATCCAGGGTGTACCCGTGATAATTCGGATGGAGTCTTATCCCCAACATACTCTCCTCTGCAAGGCAACGTTGCAGGTCTTGTTCCCAGCCCGGAAGGGTTGGATTCACCGATCCGATGGGAACAAACATCTTGTGTTGACGGCATTCCTCAATCAAACGTGAGTTGACTCCCACCAGATCCCGATGGAAGAGACCTTCGAAACTACCGGCCCATGCCTGAACGATACCGAGCGATTGCAGTTTTTTCTGAAGTGCCGCCGTCGTATCGAGCGGCAGACGTCGGAAGGGCCATCGGAAGAGGCTGACGTTGGTGTCGATGATCGGAAACTCGGAGGAATCATCCTCCATTGCCTGTAATCTTGCGGACGAGATCATCGCGAGAGAGGCCATTCCCACTGATGCCGTCAAAAGCTCGCGTCGGCTGAACCTGGAAAAATCGTCTTCGGAGGACATGTCTGTGTTCCGATTCAAGAAGGATTTAGCTCAAAATTTCAGAGACAACTCTCGGCGGGGTAACTCCAGTCAACCGTTCTTCCAATCCGCTCCGTTCGAAGTACAGTTTCTCGTGGTGCAGTCCCAACTGGTGCAGGATCGTCGCGTGGAAGTCATGAACGCTGACGGGATTTTCGACGACTTTGTGACCGAATTCATCGGTTTGCCCGTAAGTGGTTCCCCCTTTGATGCCGCCCCCTGCCATCCAGGAGGTAAAGGCCTGCATGTTGTGATCCCGCCCGGAATAACCGTTGGCGGATTTCTGAGTGGTCGGAGTTCTACCGAATTCTCCCCCCCAGACGACGAGCGTGGAATCGAGCAACCCGCGTTCTTTGAGATCGCGTAACAACGCAGCCACCGGTTTGTCGGTCCGTAAACACGCCCCGCGATGGTTATCCGCGAGGTCGGCATGACTGTCCCAGGGTTGTTCTTCCATAAATATCTGCACGAACCGCACACCCCGTTCGACCAGCCGACGGGCCAGCAGGCAGCGGCGTCCGTAGGAATCGGTCCATCTTTCTCCGATACCGTAGAGAGAATGAGTCGCTTTGCTTTCGCGATTCAAGTCGAGTGCTTCGGTCGCCGAGAGTTGCATGCGAGCCGCAAGCCCATAGGATTCGATACGGGATTCCAGTTCCGGAGCATGAGGTCGCTTCTGTCGATGGAGTTCGTCGAGAGTCGAAAGCAATCGTGCGGCAGATTCTGTGACGGCCGAAGGTTGCTCGTACTTCGGTTTCAGATTCAAAATCGGCGATCCGGTTGGGCGAAGAGGCGTTCCCTGATAGAGCGGTGGGAGAAAACCGGCGGTCCAGTTTCGCGTTCCGTTTTTCGGAGGACCCAGAGGATCCTGCAGAACCACGTAGGCGGGAAGATTCTGGTTTTCGGTTCCCAGGCCGTAAACCGTCCACGAACCGAGCGTTGGATATCCCATAAACAACCGGCCGCTATGGATCTTGTAGAGCGCATTGTCGTGGTTCGGATGATCTGTCCAGAGAGAGTTGATCAGGCAGAGATCGTCGGCCATTGCCGCTGTATGCGGAAGCACATCCGCCATCCACATACCCGATTCACCATGTCGGTCGAACTGATATCGCCCTCCCATCATGACACCGATATCGTCAGTCCCCTGATTGCCGATCTCTTCGACGTTCCCCGGAAACAGTTTGCCGTCCCGGCGATTGAGTTCCGGCTTGGGATCGAACAAATCCATCTGGCTCGGCCCACCGTTCATAAACAGCTGGATGACCGATTTTGCCTGAGGCTCGTGATGCGGTTGCCTGGCTTGCAGATTGAACGCCTGCCGCGATTCGGCAGCATGCGACTCGGTTTCTGAGGCAAGGACCGATTTTCCGAAGAAGTCTCGCGATAGCAGGTAGGTCATCGCAGCGCCGAGGATGCCGTCACTCGTACGGGCGAAGAAATCGCGGCGAGAATTGGGGATGTCGGTTGGAATGGTCATGATAGCTTTATACTCAATGAATCATTATTCAGTCGATGTAAATGAACTCGGCAGAATTCAGAATGGTGTGACAATAAGTGATCAACGCTAAATCAGGCTGATCCTGCCATTCGGCACGGAACTCTCGTAACGTGTCGATTCCCAATTGACGCTCGCGATCATCCGGCATGCGGCTGAGTGCCAGCTTGTAAACGAGATCGACTGCATCTGCGTCCCCGGCACTCTCCCCGAGTTGCGATGTGACGCGTTCTGCTAACGAACGGGCGAGCTCCCAAACATGTTCGCCGTTTTTCAACATCAGCGGCTGCAACGACACGGTCGAGACAGTCCGGCTCACGCAATTAGGGCCCATGACTGGATAATCAAACGTCGCCATAAAGGAAGGGATCTGGGTTCTGCGATGGAGCACGTAAACACTCCGCGGCCACTGACCGTCTGCCGTCGGTTTTACGCTGATCAGCCCATCGCGATCCACAGAGATCGGGTTGGGAGGACCGCCAAATCGCTGATCCAGCCTCCCCGCTACAAACAGTAAGGAATCTCGTAACGCTTCCGCATCCAATCGTCGCATCGGCATGTGCGAGAGCCATCTGTTGTTGGGATCGCGACGGTAGCTTTCCTCGGTGACGCGGCTGGACTGCTTGTAGGTTTGTGAATTCATGATCGTGCGATGCAGGCTTTTGATGCTCCAGCCACTCTCGACAAACGTCATCGCCAGCCAGTCGAGCAGTTCAGGATGCGACGGACGATCGCCGTTCACTCCAAAATTTTGCAGTGATTTGACCAGCCCTTTGCCAAAATGGTGATACCAGACTCGATTCACCAGCACGCGAGCTGTCAGCGGATGATCCGGTTGCGTGAGCCACTGCGCAAAAGCCAGACGTCGTCCGCTTTTGGGCGTTCCCTCCGGGAAGGGGGGAGTTACCTCGAACGGCGTCTGACCATCGGTCAATACGGCTGGTACTCCCGGGCTGACTAAGGGTCCTGGCCGATCGTGTTCGCCACGCCGTAGCAGATAAGTGGGAGAAGGCTCTCCGCGGTCCCAGAGAGCTCGGATCGCCAGCGACGGTTCCATTTCCTGTTGGATTGATTCGATTTCCTCCTGAAGGTCTGCCACGTGTTGGCGCGCTTCCAACACGGAAACCGGCTGTTTCTCATCGGGAATGAGTTCGGCTGTTTGCAGTTTTTCGACCAGGATGCGTTGCGACAAAGATCGGTTGTTATCGGCGATACCCAAGGCGCGTAAGGTTTCGTTCCGATCCTCCTCAGACTGTTCTGGATAATGTTGTCGTAGGAGCTCGAGTCGCAGGGCTGTTTCAGCCTGCTTCAATTCTCGGCTGAGGCTCCTGACTTGTTTTTCCAGAGGAGGATTCACGTCGGCCACTTGCCGACGACGCTCCGGCGTATCAACGTAAAGATATCTGTTCTTAAAAGTGAGCCAGTCGTGCTCATCGTAGGCTCCCTGAAAGATCGCTTTGAGCCGATAGTAGTCACGCTGCGGAAGTGGATCGTACTTGTGCGAATGGCAGCGGGCACATTCCAGTGTCAGTCCCATCACGGCAGAGCCTAACACATTGATGGCTCCGTCGATCACGCCCAGCCGTTCGGGAACGAAGTTCATGGTCCGGGAACCTGTTTGGTCGATCCCCATCCGCAGAAATCCGGTTGCAATCAGGTTATCAACCATCTGCGGAGTAACCTCGGTCGCATTTTCGTGATCGAGTAACTCGTCGCCGGCAATCTGTTCGGTCAGAAATTGATCGTAAGGTTTGTCTTCATTGAAAGCATCGATGACGTAGTCTCGATACTTCCAGGCCACTTTGCGGACGGGGTCTGCCGAGACTCCACCCTCGGAGTCCGCGTATCCCGCCAGATCGAGCCAATATTGTCCCCAGCGTTCGCCGTAGTGCGGCGAATCCAGCAGTTCATCAATCATGTTGGCGTACCAGTCGGAATCGTCGCTGTGATGCCAGTGTTTCCATTCTTCCAGGCTGGGAGGCATGCCGATCAGATCCAGATAGGCCCGCCGAATCAGAGTATCCCGATCGGCTTGTGCTGACATTGCCAGTTCTTCGGTCTTTAATTTCGCGATGATGAACTCATCGATCGAATCACGGTCAAAGGAAGACTGATACGGCTGAAATGACCAATGCCGGCGGTCTTCGTCGGTGACCAGCGAAACAGAATTATTGTCAGGATCAATTTCAAATTCCCGCGCCCCTGCAGCAATCCATTGACGCAAGGTTTCCACTTCCGCAGTTCCCGGACGTCTCACAAAATATTTCAACAGTTGGTCTCGTGGCGGACACGCCTCACTTTCAATACGTTGAATCATAAGACTCTGGTCTGGATCGCCGGGGATCAGAGCCGGGCCGTTTTCCCCACCTTGTTTCATGGCAGTCGGAGTTCTCAGATCGAGTCCCCCCCGCTGAATTCGTGCGCCGTGACACGTCACGCAGCGGAGTAATACGATCGGCAACACATCGTGTTGAGTGATTTGTTTTTCGCGACGCTCCACATGATCGGTCGCATGAGCTCCACTGCCGAGCCATTGTCGAATTGTCTGTTTCTCATCATCCGTTAATTGAGGTTCTGATTCCGGCGGCATACCACCGCCGTCGATCATGATCCACAGCATGCTCTCTTCCACGGAATCGGCCAAAGCCGACTCTCCCGATTCGCCCCCTTTGTGAAGACCTTTCATGGATGAAAGATCGAGAGCGCCTTTCTGAACGGTGTTGCTGTGGCACTTTGCGCACTTCGCCTGCAGAATCGGCCGCACGTCTTTCTCAAACAGGAGCGGAGGAGCGTCGGCAAGGGCGGGTGAGACAGCGAGTAGGCAACAGATCAACCCAGGAAAGTTCGTCAGGAAAAGATTTCTCATACGTGGTTAGGTTCAACCTTCTTATTGCCGATGCGCTTGCTCATGAGTCAGTGGGTGGAATTCGAGTGCTCACTTCTCTCTAAAATACCCTCTCACAGCACTCGATTGAAGAGGGATCTTCAAATAGGCGACGTTTCGCTCCCCTTGAAACTTGCTTGTATCACGGAAGCATAGAGCCGCTACAGACTGCCCGTGATCGGAAAGAGAAAGAAGCTGGTTAGATAGAGGAGCGATATGCAAGCTCAGTCGTACTCCCCGGAAGGCAACCGAAGTCTATCCCGAAAGAGTCATCGCTTTAAGGCATCGAAGGGAATTCTAATGTCACCGCTGCAGAACGAGATACCCACCAGCGTTCAGAGTTGGTGAGACAAAAAAACGAGCCAACAAGCAGAACCGCACAATCAGGGAATTCGTCGTCCAACAGAGCTTCAGATAGCAGGCACACATCAACGAAACGCCCGAGAGATTTTAATTCTCTTCCGCAACCTGTTCGAGCATCGACTCAAAGCGATCGCGATGCCAGAAGCGTTCCCAAATGTTTGCTTTTCTCAGATTGGGATCATCCATTGAAACCGTATGTCGTTTCCCGCGCCGGGTCCTGAGAATAATGTCTTGATTCGATAAAACTTCTTCGACCACCCAGAATTTGTCAACGAGGTAAGTATATTCGTCCCCATTGGGATTCGGGTTGATACTGCGTGCGCGCGGCCCCGGTTGGGTACTATGCTTTGTTTTTCGATAGATGACACAGTCACCAGCTTTGTACGGAAATTGTAGCGCCATAGTTCGCACGGTAAAAGCCCCCTTTCTCACTCACTAAGTATACACTCCAATTTGTATCCATAAAGATCAATTTTGGCCGAGTTCGACTCTCTCCACGACTTTTTGTTTGGCACAATTCATCCTTTTCCGAGAGTAATTGAAGTGAATTCGAAACGACAAAAAACTGATCGGCCTCCAACACATCCTGCTGGTTGCTCGTAAGGATAGACTGAGAAAATCACCAATTTCTCTTTCAAACCCACATACAAGCTGCCTCTTAAACTCAAGGAGCAAACACGATGAAAATCAAATCACGATGGACTCTGGGGGCAATGATCGCTCTCAGCATGGCGGTAGTCACCGCCAGTTACTGGGGGGGATTTGCCGTTGCACAGAATTCTGCAGACAACGGTCCTGCCCCTCTGACGGATGCGGAATTGAAAGACTTGGGGCACGCCAACAGCCTTTCCAAAGCATTTCGAACTGCTTCCAGTCGCGTGTTGCCTGCTGTCGTCACGATCCGCACGGAAATTGAACAGCAACAGGTCATGAATCGCGGACAGCAAGTTCCCGACGCGCTGAAAAACGACCCTTTTTTCCGACGTTTCTTTGAAAATATGCCGGACCAACAGCGACAGGTTCCTCGCCCTCGTCGGCAAGGAATGGGCTCCGGAGTGATCATTGACCCGGCAGGAATCATTCTAACCAATAATCATGTCGTCCAGGACGGGGACAAAGTGGTCGTGAAGCTGCACGATGGACGCGAGTTCGAAGCAACCGACGTCACTGCCGACCCCAAAACTGACCTCGCGATTGTCAAAATCGAAGGGGCGGGAAACCTGCCGTATGCGCATCTCGGAGAGTCCAAGTCGATGAACATTGGAGACTGGGTTATTGCTGTCGGGGCTCCGTTCCGACTTCAGGAATCGGTCACCGCGGGAATCATCAGTGGAAAGTCTCGAGTGATCGGAATCAACGATCGAGAAGAATATCTGCAAACCGATGCGGCCATTAACCCTGGTAATAGTGGTGGTCCCTTGGTGAACCTGGCTGGAAAAGTGATCGGCATCAACACCGCGATTTCCTCAACCAGTGGTGGATATCAGGGGATTGGGTTTGCCATCCCTGTGGATCTTGCCAAATGGGTGGTCGAGCAGTTGAAGGAATACGGAGAAGTGAAACGAGCCTATCTCGGAGTCATCATCCGATCCGTAAACTCCTCCATTGCCGATCAACTTGGAGTCGATACCGTCAAAGGAGCCTTGGTCACCGAACTCAAACCTGACGGCCCCGCCGGAAAATCAGGACTGAAGGTGGGAGATGTGATCCTTGAGTTCGATGGTGAAAAGATCTCTCAACCGAGCGATCTCCAACGAGTCGTGGAACGTGCCAGTATCGGATCGAAAAAGCAAATGAAGATCATCCGAGATGGCAAGCCTCAGACGTTGGCTGTCACGATTGAAGAACTTCCGAGCGACCTGACGGTTGCCGATTTTCATGATGACGCGAAATCCGGCTCTTCGGATTTTTCCGATCTGGGCCTCAGCGTCAAAGAATTGAACCAGCAAATCTCTCAACAACTCGGGCTGGACTTCTCCCAAGGAGCTTTGGTGACCCAGGTTGAAAACGGGAGTGTCGCGGCACTTGCCGGTCTCGAACCGGGAGATGTGATCGTCAAGGTGGGGCGTGTTGATGTGGATTCCGTTGAATCACTCAAGCAAGCTCTGAAGAAATTTGATGCCGACAATGGCCTTGTGTTGACCGTCAAAAACAAGCAAGGCAGCCGAATTGTCTATCTGGGACAGTAAAATGAAGAGCTGATCAATGAGTCTCATTGATCCTGCCTCACAAAAGTGAAAGCCCTGTGACCTTGAGTGTCGCAGGGCTTTTTTTCGAACAATCTCTGTCAAATGACTTGTGCCGGTTACTCGACGGATGAGATTTCTACGGGATCGATATTCAGGACGGGAATCGGTTCTCCCAGAGCATTGCGGGCATTTTCCCACGCGGTCTCGGAACCTTCCGAGTAACCTTGTTTGTAACCCGAGAGCCAGGCAAGACTTCCACACCAGATTGAAGCAATCACTATGACGATGGTCAGTATCGATTGTCTGCTCATAACCTGATTTCCTATACAAACACGCCGACCTATGAAAGCATTTACAGCCCCGAATAGACACTACACCTTTGAGCAAGATGTTTTGAAATTGTGAATATTATTAACACAATCTTCACATTGAATATATATTACTCTATCGTCAATCCATCAATTCGTCATTGTCGGCGATTCGAGTCAAAACGCAATTCTTCATAATTTGAGGTCAGTATTGAGGGATTGGGCAGAGAGATTTCGCTTCAGAAGTCGTTCGGAAAGTGCCTTTTCTGGACGCTCATGGGCTGGACTGCTATTTTGAATGAGTTGGTGAAGCTCGAAATGCTCTCATTGGCCTCACCAAACCATCAAAACCTCCCGTCTGTTAGCTTTGAAATGCCTGAAAAAAACTCAACATTTCGTCGACGGCGACTGGAAACTGCACGCGGCTATCTTATTCTGGGTATGCCTCGGAATGCCCTGAAAGAGCTTAGACGTATTCAACACCCTGAATTATGTGGATACGATTCTTTACTCCTGCAAGCAGAAGCACTTCGAGATCTGTGCCAATTTGAAGAGGCGATCCCGTATTTTGAAAAAACACTGGAATTGAATCCTGCGAATCTGCAAGCCCATTTGGGCCTCGCCTGGTGTTTTAAACGCGTGAACCGATTAACCAAAGCGATCTCTGCTTTGGAGCGTGCCAGAGAGTATCATCCCGAAGAACCGATCGTCATTTATAACCTCGCCTGTTACTTTTCCTTGTTAGGCGACAAGCCCAAAGCGATTGAATGTTTGGGGCGTTCTTTACGCATGGAACCACAACTACGGGAACTGATCTCCGAGGAAGAAGATTTCGATCAATTGAGGACCGATCCTGACTTTCAGTTTGTCACCCAAACAGTCAAGCAGATCGGTGACTGAGACAGATTGGCTGAATAGTCGTCATAATCGATAATGTGCCCTATAGCTCACCGATTATTCCCGGATCTCCCGCTTTGACATGCTGTTATACTTTCAACTCAGCCGATGTTTTCTTCACAGTTGGCTTCACTGAGGCGTAAGAACGGATGTTATCTCCAGATAACGGATCTTACTCGTCGAAAGAGCTGACTGTCTGAAGAAACTCAATCGGTCCGAACCGGTTATTGTTCGGAAAATCTCCAAATGGTTGATGTTCCTCCGAACGAGGCCGATCCGTTCAGAATAGTATCTCACAACTTCTCTCTGATGATCATGCATTGTCAAAGGAAGAAGAGATGAGCTTCTTCACCAACCGCAATGAGTTCGGTTTTCTGGGATAATGTTCCGCGGCACGATCCGTTCCGCGATCATTGAAGGACTGGATCCTGCGGTGGCAGTTTTCTGCCAAATTGTGATTTTTCCTCCATCAAAAACCATCCGCCAGACAGGGATATGGTCCCGGCATCGAGGCTGACGACCCGTCTGCGGAAAGCGAAACAGGAGTTCGTTCATGCTAGTACTTTCGAGACAGCGCGATGAGAGCATCATCATTGGTGATCATATCGTCGTCACAATTGTTGATATCCGAGGTGACAAAGTTCGACTCGGGATCAAAGCACCTCCCGAGGTCTCCGTGCATCGTGAAGAGATCTACGATCTGATTCAAAAGGAAGCCGAGCAAAAGGAAGCCGCCAATCCGGATGTTTCCACTGACTGAGCCTCGGCCAGATTCTATTATGATCCATTGAGCGGCCTCGACGCCGCTCTTTTTTTATGCGCGGAAACTGACTCGTCAAAGTGCGCACCAGGCACAATAATTCCAACGACACCAAACCTGAGAGCTACTGATCTCAATCGTGAATCTTGCACCTACAAAACCTTGGATCATCTTCGATGCGGTCGGCACGCTTATCGAGCCGACACCTTCCGTTGCCGAAGCATACTGGTCGATCGGACAACAACTGGGTAGCCGAATTTCACTCGCTGAAGTTGGGCGTCGGTTTCGGGAAAAGTTTGCCAGTTCCAACCCACAACCTGACGCCGAGCATGCTTCCAGTGAAGCGATTGAGTTAGCGCGCTGGGAAGCGATCGTGAGACATGTTCTCGACGATGTACGCGACCAGAAACTCTGTTTTCAAAGAGTGCATCGGCATTTTTCCAAGCCGGGAGCGTGGCAGGTTTTCAACGATGTGGAGGAGACATTTCAGGGGCTCAAGAACAAGGGATACCGCCTGGCCATTGGGTCCAATTTTGACCACAGGCTGTATGATGTTTGCCAAGGACACTCTGAATTCCGGTCTGTCGATGCCACCTTTGCTTCCGCGGAATTGGGTTATCGAAAACCCTCTCTCAACTTTTATGCCGAGTTGGCAAAGCGACTCGAGACTCTCCCATCCCACATGCTGATGGTGGGGGATGATTTGGAAAACGATGTGATCGCTGCTGAAGCAGCGGGTTTGAAATCGATCCTGATCGATCGATCGGGAGACTATGCCGGTCCTTACAGGTCCGTTCAACGGTTGACGATGTTGCCACAGGTGCTTTGAACGAACTCGTCTTCGAATCATTTCGCTGGTGGCTTTTCCGAGTCGGTCGCGGCACCTGCCTGCTGTTCGTCCTCGTCTACGGGAAGCGTATCGAGCTCCCATTCATTATCCCCGCCGGTCAGCAAAAGTAATTGGCGTTCGAGATCCTGGTCAATATCCTCCCCTGAGGAATCTTGGTAGCGATCCTTGAATCGCTCCAGAAAATTGGGTTTGCGAGGTGGCTCCCGATCGTTTTGAATTTCTTCTTCATTCGTCTGTACGACTCTTTTCCGAGGTGGAAACCAGATGAACAAAATTAGAATTGAAACGATCACGGCTAGCAGGAGAATCAGTCGTAGAGTTCCATGCTGACCGATGAAAATCACAATGGGTGCGTACCAGTGCGGCGATCGAACGGTACCGATATTCTCGCTACCAGCCGGCAAAGACGTCTCTTGCCGACTCTCGCGCGAGTGTAAATCTCCCTGGGAGAGAGGCATGATCTCCCGATCTCCCTGTTGGATCAGCTTTTCCCCGTTGAGGATGCGATGAGATAATTCGGGATCCTGCTTTAAGGAATGTTCGATTTCCCGCAATCGCCGCAATCGAATTTGATCGTCTATCAATTGGTTTTGTAGCGATTCATGATCCGCCAAAATCAATTCCCGCTCTGCCAGCCTTGGGGAGAGCAAAATCAGGGCGTACAAACCCATCGTCAGAATCAGCCCTCCCCAAAAAAGGAGAGGACGCTGTTCCTGCTGTTCCTGATTGGCCTTAGGAAGTTCTGGGGCTTGAGGAGCTGGAATCATAGGAGGCTCTGGGAATAGTCGAACTCTTCATATCTATCGGCTCCCTGAGTGACTCAAGTTTCTCCAATGCCTGAGAGTCTCTCTAGAGATTTCAGTCAAAATGGAGCAGATGAGGCGACTCTCCCGACACACCCAAACCACGCATTTCCCCATAAATGTAATCTTTTCCTGTTTTGACATTTCAAGGAGTCCCCAATTATCATATTTTTCGGCAACTTTTGCCGGAGTCATTGCGTCAAGGATAAGGATCGAGGCGATCTAGGGACGCTGCACACACTGAAGGACAGGATTCATAAATCATGCCTGCATCAAGGTTTACCCTCCTCACATTGGCTTTTTCCTGGGTCTTGTTGATCCTCCCCGGCGCACATAGCAATGTGTCGGCTCAGGAGGAAGCTCCTCCAAGTTCCAATTCTGAGGAGCAAAAATCGCGCGAGGCCCCCTCAATTTTCATCCCCTACGAAAAACTTGAGGAAGTTTTTGGCAAAAAAGGGGCGTCCGCGATCCTCCCCTACGCCGACCTGCAAAAGCTGATGAAATTACTGGAAGATCACCGTCCTCAGCTCCCACAGGCCGTACTTACAAAATCGTCTTACCAAGTATCCGTGGAGCAGGAGGTCGCCCGTATCCAGACCGAACTCTCGTTGAGATCCACCGGCGCGGGCTGGACTTCACTTCGACTTCCTTTCAAAGGAGCTTCCGTCGGTCAAGCCACACTGGATAACGAAGAGGCCTTTTTTCGCGGAGCCGGTGATGGAGCCTATCTCGTACAACTTCCCGCCAAGGGAGATTATCAATTAACGCTGGAATTACTCGTTCCCGTTCAAGCCTCTCCCGACCAGAAAGTCATCTCCTTCCAGACTCCTCTCGCAGGCATCACAACCGCCGAAGTCACCGTTCCTTCTGCCGACCAAACCATCAGCGTAAAACCTGAATCGATTGTCACTCCCATGGCATCTGATGGAGAACTGACCAAAGCCCGTGTGAATCTCGGTGCGACCGACCACATTGAAATTTCCTGGACACCCAAGGCCAGTACAAAACCTAAAATGGAACTGCTCACCAGCGTCCAGAATCAAACGCTGGTGACGCTGGCTGATGGCCTGGTTCACACAGAGGCTCTGCTGGACATTGATGTCTTGCGCGGAGAGCTATCGGAACTCCAGGTTCTCGTCCCCAAGTCGCATCGGATTCTCGGAGTCTCTTCTCCGACGGTCAACGTGCAGCGACAAACGGTCGAAGAAACCGAGGAGGCCAAAATCATCACCATCACCCTGCTCCAAGCGATCTCCAAAAGTTTTCGTTTGGAAGTACATTCGGAGCAAGCGATGCCGGAGGGGAACTTCCCGTTGGCGGGGACGAACGAAGATGGAGAAGTCTTTGGCATTCACGTTCGCGGAGCGATCCGTGAAAGCGGCACGCTCTCGATTGCCCATGCTCAGGGAACTCGCCTGATCGTCGAACAACAAGAAGGCCTGATTCGAGTCGATGGGCCATCCGTTCCCGAAGCGGTTCGAAATCGAGCTCAGGTTCATTTCAAGTTTTATAGCCCGGTGTTCACGCTGATCGGAGGAATCCAACCGGTCCAACCCCGTATCCAAGTGCAACATCAGACACAACACGTGTTTGAGAAGAACGCGCTGGTGTTGAATTCTCAACTTTTCTACCAGATCGAACGAGCCGGCGTCTTTGACTTACAAATCAAACTTCCCTCAGAACTGACGATTGAATCAGTGACGGCGGAAAACCTGAGAGAATACACGATTGATGATGCCACAGGGACGATGACGGTCTCCTTTCATGAAAAGCGACTGGGAGCTGTTCAAATTCGTTTGAAAGGGCGCATTGATTTGGAAGAGGCCGACGAAAACGAACTGCAGTTACCGGTTCCCGAACCCTTGGAAGTCTTTCAGGAAACAGGAACGATTTCTGTTTACGCTCCCCCTTCGCTCGAAATCGATACGGTCGAAGAAGAGACCAACGGCGTCATCCCGGTCGATGCCGGGAATCCGCAGAACGGCCGAAACCGTTTGATCGCGAGCTGGTCGTATCAATCTCGTCCGATGGCTGTGACGGTACGGACCGTGCGTAAACCGACGCGTCTCTCAGCTCGCGTGGAGACCTATCTGGAAGTCAATGAAGATCAAGCCGCGGGCCAAACCAGAGTCCTGTATGAAGTGGAACACGCTCCGGTGCGAGTTTTTCAGATTGATATTCCCGAATCCCTGAAAGACCTTGTGACTATTGAGGTTCCCGCGAAAGGCGGACAGTCCATTCAAAGTCAGACGCCCGCCGAAGAAGCGGTGGATGGCTGGGTCACGTGGACCATCGAATTGACCCAGGACGCACTCGGCCAGCAAACCTTCAACGTTAATTACGACATCCCGCTGGAACGCGAAGGAGACGAACAACTTTCTGATGTCGAGATTCTCCTTCCGAAAGCGATGCCGGCGTTAACCGATGTTGAGGATGGTGCCGAAATTTCTCTGGTCCGAACCGTGGGAGAGATCGGGATCGCACGGGACCGCGCGCTGGCGATTTCTTCTGAACTCCAATCCGATCGCAGCGAAACTCTTGATCCTCGGGAACTTTCGATGGAGGCTCGTGCGAGCGATCAGGCTTATCGTTACTTCACTCAACCTGTGACACTTTCCATCCGTTCCCGAAAATATGAAATCGAGTCCGTGGTGGAAACGGTGATTTCACGAGCTCTCGTTGAAATCGCCATCGGTTACGACCCTCAGGCCACTTATCGATGCCGCTATTTAATTAATACCAGCGAACGCCAGAGACTGCTCGTTCAACTTCCCGTCAATGCGGATCCGCTGAGTGTTCTGGTCGATGGTCAACGAGTTGATCTGGAACAGGCTGAAGAAGATGAAAGCACTGATGAGTATGATGCTTACTACGTGAACATCTCCAGGGCCGATGTCTCGCAGCAAGAACTCACGCTGACGATTCAATTTCTGTGGCCGATTAACCCTCCCCAATTCAAAGGGCCGTTGGGAACACTTCAACTCGGTTTCCCTCAGATTGGAAGCCAGGGGGGAGCTGCAGCCGTTCAACAATGTCGATTGGCAATTTGGGTCCCGGACAAATTTCACCTTGTCGGTACGCCTTCCCGATTTAATGATGACCAGACCACTCAAATTTCGGCAGCATTATTCGGTTTTCCGACTTCTCAAGCAGTCTCCCCGGAAGATTTAAACCAATGGATCAACGAGGTTCCCACGGGGGCGATCGAATTTCCCACAGAGGGAATCGGCTACTCGTTCCAGTCGATGGGAAACATCGAATCGACGCGAGTCGCCTGGTGGGAAATGCACTACATGGTCTGGGTGCTCTCCGGGGCGCTATTGGCCATCGGTTGGTTACTGAAGAACACCAGTTGGGAGAATCGATTAGGCGTGGTTCTGCTCCTGGTATTCCTCGCATCCATCTATGCGGTCAAAGATGACGACACGATCGCGCATATTCTCGCGGCTGCAAGATTTGGGATTTTCGCGGTGGCCGTGTTGTGGGGGATTCAAACCTGCTGCGGAACGGATTGGTTGACGAAACTCAGACGATCCCCGTCGAGTGCTAGTGAAGAGGAAGCAAACCTTTCTGATTCCGAAAATCTCTCCCCTGAAAAAGAGGCAGCGGAAGAGCCTTCCGACGAGCCACCCGATCCAGAACAGGAGAAGGACTCATGATGTCAGATCGGCCTGCTGAGGTTGTTCGACATCATCAGTCGAACAGGGATGTGTACTTCGCGACCTTCGGAAACAAGAATATGCGACAGCGGAGAAGATCACCACACAAGCGTTTGATGCAGAACCTGGTTCTGGCGTGCGCAGTCGCGTCTTTCCTTGTCGGTGCCAGGCCATCGATCGCTCAACCTCTGCCGGAATCGGTCGAGCGAACTTATGTCCCTATCGATCAGTTCCAAGCCGTTCTACATCGGGACGGCGAGGGGATCCTGCTGGATAACGATGAGTTCGAGGCCTTATGGAAACTGGCGAAAGAAAACCAGAAAACGGCTCCAGCTGACTCCGCGGACCTGGTGATCACGGGGGCAAACTACGAGGCGGAACTTCAGGAACACTCGCTGATGATCACCGCCACGATCAGCCTGCGACAATTCCGCGATGGTTGGAACTCCGTTCCGCTTCACTTCAATAATATCGCGATCGAAGGCGCCAAAGTCGGAAACCAACCTGCGCGACTCGGTCGAACCTCTCAAGGAGAACTCCGGTTCTTCCACGATCGAGCCGGCAAATTTGAACTCACGCTCGAATTAGCAACGCGACTGGGAGCGATCGGCAGCGATCGCCTGGCGTCATTCAATCTATTGGCGGGACCGGCTGCCACAATGTCGGTCAAAATTCCCTCTGGAAAGCATCTCCTGCTGGGGGGACGATCGCTCAATCGCCGTAACCCCATCGAGGAAGCGACAACTTATACGTTTCCGGTCGGCAACGGAAACGATCTGACTCTGAAGGTAACTGGAAAACAAAACGAAGCTACCACCGACTCACTGGTTTTCGCAAACTCCCTGATTGGCGTGGATGCGGTTCCAGGTGAAATTCGTTGGCGATCGCTCACTCGCTTACAAATCTACGGACAGTCACTCAATCAGGTCCAGTTCTCCGTCCCCTCAAGTCTGGAAATCGCCGACGTGATTTCCGGGGGACTCGACGCTTGGGAAATGAACGAAGACCCGGACGACGATGATTTCACCCAACTCACTCTGAAATACCGGCAACCCCGAACGGGAGCTCAAAACATCGAACTCAGAGGAGTACTCTCGATGCCGCCCGACGAAGAGTGGCCCGTCCCTCAACTCACCATTAAAAATATCGATTCGCACGTCGGACATCTGATTCTCACGCATCCGGCGGCCGTCCGGCTGCAATTTGTGACGCAGGAAGGTTTACGACGAGCCAAGCTGTTTGGAGAAGCGCAACTCCCCAAATTCGTCTCGGAAATTCCGGATCGAGTGAGCCCCCAGGTATTTGAATTTTACCGACAGGATTACACACTCGAATTGTTGATGAGGACGAGAGATCGAGAGCTGATCGCCAACATTCAAAATCTGTTGGAACTGAATTACGAAACGATCCAATACCAGGCTGAAATCACGCTTGCTTGCCGATATGCACCTCTGTTTGAACTTCACATGGAGCTTCCGGCTGAGTGGTTGCCGACCTCCATTTCTGTCAATGGTCAACCGCGGGAGTGGGAAGATGATTCGGAAGCCGCCGGGACTCGCCAACTGAAAGTCAAACTTGCTCAGCCTGTCATGCCGGGGCAAGAACTCAAAGTCAGTCTCAGAGCTCATCTGGAACTGGATGCCTGGCCGCCACCGATCGATCCTGATGAAGAAGCGACCGAGATCGAACTTCCCCAATTGATCTTGCCGCAAGTTGATTTGTTCGATGGTCGCTACCTGCTCTCGGCGCATCCTGATTTTGAAGTTCGCCCCATTGAAACCTTCAGCCTGAATCGCGTCTTGCTGGAAAACGGGGAGAAACGTCTGGCCTACGAATATCAGGACACCGAGTTTTCCGCCATTTTTGCAATCCGTCGTCGTCCGACACAATTGTCCGCACAAACGATTTCATTCGTCCGTAAAGATCCGCGTGCCCTTCGAACCTATCTCCATGCGGATGTAACGGTCGAGGGATCCGGGGTTCGTGAATTGTCGTTCCGACTTCCCGAGGCGGTCGGCAACCGCGTTCGTTTTGTGACGACCGGCGGGCCTCAACGAATTGTGGAACAGATTCCTTCCGCTCCCGAGGCGGGAAATATCACCTGGACTCTCACATTCGACCGTCGATTGTACGGAACGGTCTCTGTCGCGGTGCAAACCTCAGAAGAGGTGGCCGAAGAAGCGTCGGTCTTCGCGCCGAGACTGTTAGTCAATCAAGCGGAACGCCAATATGGCTTCATTGCCATCGAAGCCGGCCCCGAACAAAACATGACCGTCAAGCCGGCCAGTCTGTCGGCGACTCCTTTACGAGAGGTCGATCCCAGCGAAATACCGATGGAAAGTCTTTCCTACCGTCCCCAGGAACGAATTGTGGCGGCTTACCAGTTTGTGACCCCCGATTATTCCGTCGAACTCACTGCGGAAAGGTTTGACCGCACGTCGGTTCCCCTGGCTATCGCGAAAGAGATGGACATCGCCTCCATCATCGGGGAATCCGGACTTTGGCAACACGAAGCGAACATCGAATTTTTGGCATCGGGTGTCCAGAATCTGCTGGTGAAACTTCCTGCAGATTCAAAACTATGGTCGGCAACTCTCGATGGAACACCGATCGAAGTGCGTGGGACCTCGACACACGCCCTGATCCCTCTCGTCAATTCCTCTCAGAACGCCTCATCGCGGTCCCTGAAATTGGTCTACCGTTCGCAAAGTACACCTCTGGGGACATCGGGCAAACTGGAACAATCGCCCCCGCAACTCTTGATTGAAGTCGATGGGCAGGAACAGCCAATCGAGGTTCTCAATTCACAATGGCAAGTCTATTCGCCGCAGAGTCTCGATTTCGTCGCTTCGACCGGAATCTATCAATCCGAGACAAGCTTCTACGCGGACAGTCTGGTGGCCCGTTTCCTAGCATCAATCGAAAGCATCAGCCAGTCGCGTTTGCTGGGGGTGAGTCTGGTCACAGGATTGCTGATTGGGTTCCTCTGGCTGATCTTCAGGGTCAAGTCGAAAGGATTGGGAGCCACGATTTTGACCATCGCGCTGGTGATGGTCATCGCCGTCAGCTTTTTATCCATCCTGATCTCTCCCGCCGTTCAATCCGCGCGTGAGGCCGCTGTCTATCACGATGAATCGGCACCGGCATCAGCTATAGACATGAGCGCTGGGACAGAATCGACCGGAGACTTTACAGCCGGTTTCGACTCTGATTTCGCTGACTCCTCCATGACTCCCGAAGAAGAACCACAGATGACCCCAGAAATAGGGGCGGCAATGCTTTCCGAAATGGAACTCTCTGAGAACGGGGATGCGAAACAGGAAAGCCCACCCGTTTCCAAACCTCCTTCGGCAGCAACAACTCAAGTTCCCGCGAGACAACAACTGGAGGGGAATCAAACCCTGGGTGAAGGAGTCGCCGCGGCTGAAGAAGGAGAAGAGGTTGCCCGCCTGATTGCCGGGAAAAAGGCCACAGGCGCCCGACTCTCGGTCGATGTCGAATTGCAAATACCCGACAACCATCGCAAAACTGTCTTCCAATATCACGGTTCTCAAGCGGAGTTTTCAACATCTCCGTTGGAATTACGATATCTGCAACGTCAAACAGCCAGCGGGAGAACTGTCCTGGTGGTGTCTCTCGCTTTGATTGTCTTGTATCTCTTCCGCAAACGGTCTCTGCGTCGACGACTTCTTCTGCACGGTTTGACGTTGACGATTCCGCTAGCGGTGATGCCGTTCTGGCCTGCTTATGGACTCTTTATTCTCGACGGAATTGTCGTCGCCAGCATCATCGCTTCCTTCGTCTGGGCGATCAGTTGCTGTTGGCGCTGTTGTTGCCTGCCAATCCTGGGGCGTCTGGCTCGCTGTTGTCAGCCTAAAACAGTGACAACCTCCGCTCTGCTCGTGATCTCGATGTCCCTGTGCAGTCAGGTTTCAGCAGCACCGCCGAACACACAAGCCCCCGCCTCGCAACAGGTGGCGCAATCCGCAAAACAGACGATGGCTGCACTCGATTGGTCCGTGATCGTTCCTTACAAAAAGGGAGACGACCCTCTCGCGGCTGAGAAAGTGTTCCTGAATCGACGACAATATCGAGAACTCTGGAACCGGGCTCATCCCGATGATCCGTTGGGAGAATCGGCTCCGGGTGAAAGTTCCGTCTCCATGGCGACATTCCTTGCCGAAGTGGAAGGAGAAGATGAGTCGGCCTCGATGAAGATCTCTGCTCAATTTGTGTTGCAGTCGTTCGAGGATCGCCCCCAAACAGCGACAATCCCTCTTCGCCGTGTGGCGCTGGAATCAGCCTCGCTGAACGGAGAGCCTGTTTCGCTCACTCCGTTGCCGACGAAAGACGGTCCAGGATACACAGTGACTCTCAACCAACCGGGCCAACACCTGTTGGAGATCGTCTTTCGCCTGCCTTACCAAAAAATCGGGACGGGTGGACGCTTTACTCTCCCGCTCACCGATTCCACACTTGGACGTTTGACGGTTCGGCTTCCCGCAGCGAATTTGCTGGTGCAAGTCAACGGCACGACAACCATCTATCGTCGCGTGCAGGAGAATGATGGGGAATCGATCGTTCTTCCGCTGGCATCGAAAGGGGAAATCTCGATCTCTTGGGCTCCTTCTCAGGAAGAAGCAGGTTTCGATCGTATCATTCACGTCAACACCACCTCCGCTCTGAGTGCAACTGATAGCGGATTAAAATTGACCCAAACCGCTTCGTACAGTGTCCCTCAGGGAAGCATCGAAGAGGCTTTGTTTCGACTCCCGGAAGGATGGGAATTGCAATCGATTCAGGGGCTGGATGTGGGAGGCTGGGAATTGAATGAGGAAGAGGGACAGCGTCTCCTCAGAATATTCCTGAGACGAAAAGTCGATTCCGAAACCAAAATTGTTTTCGAAATGTTTCGAGCGGTGGAGTTTGACGAAGAACCGTTAGAACTCGATTATCCGCATTTGACGCCGCTACAGGTCACCGGTGAGAAAGGACTGCTCGGTTTATTCGCGGAAGAGCAACTTCGCATTCGTCCCGAGTCGTTCAATTTCCTGACGCAACTTGAAACGGAACAATTCCCCGCGACTTCCCAAAAGCCGATCCACAAGGACGACTTACATTACGCATTTCGGTTTGCCCGTAACGATTATCAGTTATCTGTCACCATTGTTCGCAAAGATCCCGCCGCCACCGCGAAAACAAACCACGGATTAATCGTCCAATCGTCGCGTATTCAGGTCGCCACGAAACATGTGATCGATCTGGCGTCAACACCTCGATCGCGCGTCGCGATTCTGCTTCCCGAAAACTATGTTCTGCTCGATGTCCAAGCCACGGAATTACAGGACTGGTATCAAACGTATTCCGTGGACGACGATCGGCTTTTGATCGTGGAGTTTCCACGAGTTCTCTCAGGAAAAATGGAAATCAGCCTCCAAGGCTATCTCCGCAAAGAACCGATGGATGAAATCGCAGAAATCATCCTGCCGACGTTGCTTGAGATGAGTGAGGACCGCACTCACTTGGCAATCTGGCAGACGGGAAGCGATCGTCTCTCGGTCGATGAGGCGGACGGGTGGAACGCCGTCAATCCTCAGGATCTTCCGCAGGAATTATTGCAACTTCAAAACCGACTACCGGAATTCAGTTTTGAAGCCACACAAATTCAAGACCGCTATCTGGCTCTCTTGATTGAGAAAGTGAAGCCGCAACTGAAAGCCGATACGGTTGCCATTGTGAATGTCACCGACTCCGCAGTCATTTATCAGTTGGCGATCAAGTGGGAAATATCACAAGGCACGACTGACCGTTTCGTTTTCAGCACTCCCGAGTCGTTGGCGGGGAAACTCAACTTCAGCGACGCGCCGCATTTGCAAAGTTACACGTCCGAAGTAACCGATGACGGACGTATTCGCTGGAAACTGTTTCTCACTCAACCGCAAACGCAGGGCTACTTCGTGAGCCCGATTGCGACATTGCCTCTTCCTGCGGACGGCGTCCTCACAGTTCCCCAATTGTCGGTCGAACAATTCCCCCATGGATTCGAAGAAGAGGAGTTTTCTCTCCTCGAACGACAGCGACATTTTGTGGCGTTAGTCAATCAATCACAGTTCCAGCTATCAGCCCAGGATGGGGCCGTGATTGAGAGTATCCAGAAATCGGAACTCCCCATTAATTCGGAAGGGACGCTCGTTGAGAAAGCGACCGAACTGTTTCGGATCCGTGCTGAGAAAACACCTCCCTCCTGGACCCTCCGCTCCTACGAACAAAGACGCGGTGCTGCCGCGATTATCAACTTCGCCGAGTTAACGACCGTACTCGAACAAGATGGAAGCTGGAGAACCAAAGCATCGTATTTGATGCGGAACTCCAACCGTCAGTTTCTGGCGTTGAAGATCCCCGAGGGTTGCCGCTTGCTGACCGCCATCGTTCAGGAGCAACCGGTGCGTCCCGTCGTCACCAAGTTGGACAAAACTCCGGTCACCTTACTTCCACTCCCGAAAACCAGCGAATCGGATCTCTCCTTCTTCGTGGAAATTATCCTCTCAGGTCGTCTCCCCGGAGGCGATCTGGTCAGCGGCTTAAAATCCTGGGCCGAGGATATCGATCTTCCCGCCCCGGCAGTCATCACGACTCGTGAAAGCGCGCAGTTTGGGATTCCGGTCACGCGGACCGCATGGACCGTCTGGCTGCCGGAGTCACTGCAAGCGGAGGAAGTCGACGATCTGAATCGCACCAACCTCAGCCCTCAGGATTCGGCAGAAGCGCTGGTCGATCTGCAAGTCGCACAACTCAAAGAAATCAACCAGATGCTGTCGTCCGTCGACGCCGAACAGCAGGCGGCCTTGCAGGAGAAGTTGTTCTATAATGTCGACAAACTTAATCGACGCATTGAATTACAACGAGCCAAGGAAGAAAAGTATCTGAGCTTTTCCAAGCGAAAATCATTCGAGAAAGAAAAGCTCGTCGAGGAACAACGCGCCTTGGCAGATAATCAACGAAGATTGCAACGGAACTACGAACAGCAACAACAAGCGATCCAGGAAGACCGTTACGAGTATCTGCTGGAAAACTTCAAATCTCTGGATGCTCAATCTCAAGGCGGCGTGGTCATCTCAGGAAATACCATCCTGAACAGGAACAACGGTTTCTTCGATCAGAATGCGAACGGCGTCGCCGCCGACACCAAACAGGATTTCTACTTCGGGATTCAGCCGCAAGCCGGAGAATCGCTGAGAAAGGGAGAATCGAAAACCAAACAACCCACAGCTCCGCAACAACAACTGAAAAAACGCCTTTCCAATGATGCTGTCCCCGACTCACTGAGAAGCAGGCAAGCCGGACAGTCCGATCCACAGCGTCCCGCTCTGGATGCTCTCCAGAGAAATCGCGCCCCGTCGAAAAATATTGTCCCACTCTACAATCAAGGGCAGCAATCGGCGCGTCCCTCTGCCGAAGGACTGGAACGATTCCAAAACCAGCCTAATTTATTCAACGATGCTCCAACCCCTCCCGCTCAGATGGGAGGCTTTGCGGGGGGCGGTGGCTTCGGAGGCGGGCGATTGAACTCACAGGTTCCCGGCGCCATGAACGCTTTGGAGACTCCCGCGATTCAGGATGCGGAGCAAGCACTGGGGCTTACCCAAACTGAGCAAGGGGTTGCCGAGAAAGCTCAGAGCGGACAGTTCCCCTCTTCCCAAAGTACGGGGCTATCTCTCAAGTTCGATCTGCCGACCTTTGGAAAACCGCTCACATTCTCGAAGGTCGGAGGAGAACCTCGTCTCGCCCTGGAAATCAAACCTGAAGATTCCTTCTCTACAGGGAGACGTCTCCTCTGGGCCGTGTTGTGGGGGCTCGCTTCGTGGGGACTGTTCCAGGGAGTGAAATCGGGACGGTGGTCAAGTTGCTCGATGCGACAGATTGGTCTTGTCGTCGCCGTTCTGGCGTTTCTGCTCTGTTTGATCGTTCCCATTGAACTTGTCCCGATCGCATTTCTGTTTCTAGTCTCGGGACTCTTATCAGCTCTGCTGGGCTGGAAGTCACTAAAAGCAGAGGCCTAGCAGTCCATCACGCTGCTAAGTATTCGCTGGACGTGGGCGAGCGACATGCATCCCACGATTCTCGAAGCTCACCCCGATTTGACGGCTGTGATAAAGTATTAGTGTGAAATCTCGCCCGTTTTTTTCGACCTACTGGGGACTTCTCATGTATCGCATGGCCTTTCGAGCACAATTATTCACACTCGGTTTCATCGCCCTCTTCACTGCCAACCTGCACGCCGATAACTGGCCCCAGTTTCGCGGGCCATCATTTAACGGGATCGCGCAATCGAGCTGTCCCACCGAATGGACGGCGGAGAAAAACGTCACCTGGAAAGTCCCCATGCAGGGGGAAGGGTGGTCGGCTCCCGTCATCTGGGACGGCAAAGTTTACCTGACCACAGCCGTTCGCACGGACGGCGGCACCGCGAAACCGGAGCCTTACACGAATCAGGGAGGACGTAGCGAGTCGAAATATCTCCAGGCCGAGTATCGCTGGGAGGTCTTCTGTCTCGATGCGAAAACAGGCCAGGAGCTGTGGCGATCGACGGCTCGCCAGGGCAATCCGACGCTCCCGCGTCACGCCACCAACACCTACGCGACCGAAACTCCCGTCACCGACGGCAATTACGTCTACGCCTATTTCGGCATGATGGGGGTCTACTGCTTCGATATGAACGGTAAACCGGTCTGGAAAAAAGACCTCGGCAGCTATGAGATGCGTGCCGGGTGGGGGACGTCGAGTTCGCCGGTTCTGTTCGACGGTCGATTGTTCGTCCAGGTCGATAACGAAGAAAAATCGTTTCTGGTGGCTCTGGATGGAAAGACGGGAGACGAATTGTGGCGGGTCGCTCGCGACGAACAGTCCTCCTACTCCTCTCCCATCATCTGGAAAAACAGCCGCCGCGCCGAACTGATCGCGGGGGGCATGATCTACCGTTCCTACGATCCCGAAACCGGCAAGCTGCTCTGGCAACTCGACATGGAAAAAGGTCGCAGCTCGGCAACGCCGCTCGCGGTCGGAGATCGACTCTACGTCGGCACCGAATTCCGCAACCGCGGCGGATCGGATGACGGCGGCGGATTTCTCTTCTCGGTGAAACCGGGGGGAGCGGGTGATATTTCGCCTCCCGCCGGCGAGACCTCCAGCGAGTTCATCGAGTGGAAGGTTCGCGATTCCGGTATGCAGATGGCGTCACCCGTGCTGTGTCAGGGGAAGATTTACCTCCTCGAACGTCGTCGTGGAGCGATTCACTGCATCGACGCGAAAACCGGCGCGACCGTCTATCGACAACGATTCCCCGGAGCTCGGGCGTTCTGGTCGTCGCCGTTATCGTGCGACGGCAAAGTGTTCTGCACCGCTGCGGATGGTACGACCTACGTGTTGGACGGGGGGGACGAGTTTAAGATTCTCACGAAAAATCAGATCCCGGCCCAGACCTGGTCAACGCCCGCGATTGCGGATGGAGCGCTGTTCTTCCGCACGGTCGATACTCTGTACTGCATCGGGGGATAACTCGAAAGCGGCTACCGACGACTGTCAGTTCCAGTCGAAGCCGATATCGAGCCCCGTGACGGAGTGCGTGAGCGCGCCGATACTGATTCGATCGACGCCCGTCTCGGCGATCGCGCGGACAGTCTGTTTCGTGATTCCGCCGGAAGCTTCCAGCAGAACGTCGGGAGCCTCTTCGTTTCGTATTCCGACCGCTTCGCGTAACAGATCGGGAGCCATATTATCGAGCAACACATAATCGGGTTTGGCGGGCAGAGCGGTCCGCAGTTGGTCGAGCGTATCGACCTCTACCTCGATCGTGATCCCTTCCTCGACCTTCCCACGCAGTTCCTCAATCGCGTCGGCAATGGTTCCCGCGCCGCTGCTGTTCCAGGCGGCGAGGTGATTGTCTTTAATCATCACGCCGTCGTAGAGTCCCATGCGATGATTGGTCCCGCCTCCCGCCCGTACCGCGTATTTCTCGAGATGCCGAAATCCGGGCCACGTTTTGCGGGTATCGAGAATGAGGGCGTTCGTTCCGGCGATCAGATCGACGTACTCCTTCGTGAGAGTAGCGACGCCCGAAAGTTGCGTCAGGAAGTTGAGAGCCGTCCGTTCGCCTTTGAGCAGGGAAACGACCGGGCCGCTGACGGCGGCGATCACCGTTCCCGGTTCGACGACCGATCCATCGGGCACCTGACACTCCCAGGAGACGGAATGATCGAGTTGCTGGAACAGCATCTCCACAATAGGCTGACCGGCAATCACTCCTGACTGACGGGCGACGACATCGATTTCCCCCGTCAGTTCGGGATCGATCAGATTGTCGGAAGTGAGGTCACCGATGTCGCGTAAGTCCTCGGCTAATGCGAGCGAAATCAACATGGCCGCTGATCCGCGATCCGTCTGGTAAAATTCGAGTTGTGACATGTCGGCCTCATCGACGGGAAAAAAGTCGCTTCTATTGTAAGGAACGTAACGCCGAGGTCGAGGGACGAGCAATTGTCGGCTGCAAAGCAATTGACTACACTTGTCCTGTTGATCTCTTCTCTCATCGTTAGCAAAACCATGTTCGGGCAAATCCCCCATACTCCCTACGACCTGCATTTCGAGGTAATCGGGATCCCAGTACGCGTTCACCCCGGATTTTTCCTGCTGGCAGCCATCCTTGGATACTCTCCCGGCTGGGCGTCTCATTTACATGTAAATCTCTTGATGCCCATCTTGCTGTTTACGATTGTCGTGTTCGTATCCGTTTTGATTCACGAACTGGGACACGCGGTGACGGCTCGAAGATTCGGCTGGCCTCCGCACATTACTCTGTATCACTTCGGCGGTTTGGCGTCTTATCAGCCAACCTACGGTTACACGCCGGCGCGTCGTGTGTTGATCTCTCTGGCCGGTCCGGGAGCGGGTTTTGTTCTATTTGGGATCATATACGCCGCCGAGCAATACCTCATCCGGAACCACGTAGCGGTGACGCCCGTCGTCGGTTATCTGATCGTCCAATTCAAATTTGTGAATCTCTGGTGGGGGCTTCTCAACCTCCTGCCCATCTACCCCTTGGACGGAGGACAAGTGGCCGAACAGGTTTGCCGCAAAATCAATCCTTATCGCGGGATGGAAAACACCTTCAAACTGGGAATCATCGTCGCAGTCATTGTCGCGATTTTTGCCTGGCAGCGCATGGGGCAGACGTACATGGCACTCATGTTTTTATTCCTGGCCTTCAATAACTACCAGTTCCTGGAACAAACGAGAGGCCGGGGCGGACCGGGAAGTCCGTGGTAGCTATTCATCGGGGTGACGTTCCTCGAACGTGATGATCGCCAATCTGTTGAGCGTATTGCGTTCCAATAGCCGCTGCTGCGGGTTCGTTTTCTCAGAGTCGAGAAGCTTCTCTCTTGGCAGCGTGATATCGTATTTCTGTTCGATCGCCGTCACCAGATCGACGAACTGGTACGCATTCAACGGAGGCTCCCATTCGTTCGTCGGCACATCATTCCTGAATTCCGTCGTGGGGCGATTGAGTTGTCGCGACAGCGTCCTGCGGATGGCCCGGAGCTCTTCCTGCGCTGAAGAAATGGACGTCGAACGGACGTTCGCTTCCTGATAACAACCGAGCATCGCGCTTGCACAAACCAATCCCCCAAACCAGCGTCCCATCATTCACCTCGCGAGTCGTGTGAGTCTTCAAATCCCACTGCAACAGACGCTTATTCCGTCCCGGAAGTTCCCTCCTGTTTTTCTTTTTTGGTTTTGAAACGCGGTTCCTCGCCTCGCATCAGGCGACCGATATTGGTCCGATGCCGTAGAATGATCAGCGCGGGAATGAACAGACTAAACGCCGCCAGCGACCAGGTCTCCGCGGAAAAGGGATTCGGCCGCAACTGATAGAGCTGCATGCCGCCGAAGGCGAGCGAGGCCAGAATCGAACTGAGCGACACATACCGGGTATACACGACCGTCAAGGCGAAGACGACAAACGCGGTCAACGTCGCCCACGGCCCGAGCATCAAGACAACTCCCAGCGACGTCGCCACTCCTTTGCCCCCCTTGAAGCCGAGGTAACAGGGAAACATATGACCGATGATCGTCGCCATTCCGCAGGCGACCTTCAGATGCAGAAAGTTGGGATCGTCGGGAGACATCGCCAACAGCGGCAACCCCCACACCGGCAGCAGCCCCTTGCACGCATCGAGCAACAGCACGATCAAGCCCCACTTCCCCCCCAACACGCGGCTTACGTTCGTCGCTCCGATGTTCCCGCTCCCGAGCATGCGGATATCCTGACCGCTCACCAGTTTGGCGGTGATAAATCCGAACGGCAGCGCACCAATCAGATAAGCAAGGACGACCAGCAAATAGTGCATAATTAATCAATCGTTGTGTGGAATATCCAATAGTGTGTGGAGAGGGGGCCCGAGCTCCGAGTCTCCCCGTAACCAGGCCTCTCGGATCGCGGTAGACGAAACGTCTTCCTCAAATAACTCCGGCGGAATTTCGAGGAATAGATCACGAAACTTCTCCGGGATTTCGAGATCTCCCAGACGCTGTAACGCTCCTGCCTGACGACGGGCCGCCACCAGAAAACGACACTCCCGTTCCGCCAATCTTTCCAGAGCGGATTCTAACTGACCGTCCGGATAAAAACGACGGTCGAGCACACGGATCGCCGTATCCCAGCCGATCACAAAGGTACGACCCGGCAATAATTCCGCCTTTTCCGTAAAGGTAGGAGCCGTCGTGAGGAATAATTCCCCTGCGTGAAACTGTTTCGCCCGGGCGGCGAGACTGAGAAAATCGAGCGGCGGTTTGTCGGCGTTTAACAAGGTCATTTCGTAGGCGACCGGTTGTTCCAGAATCTCCTCGGCGGCTTGCCGCATGCATTGGTGTCCGCGATGGAGTGGGTTGAATGATCCGCATAACAGACCTCCCGCGTCGGGCTGTGCGAGAGGATGGAAAGTTTGCGATTTCTCGAACCTCCATAATCCACACGACTGCTCAGAATTTTCGAACAGATCCGTCGCCCCGATCTGCCGAGACGTCGTCGCCTCGAACCGAAACTGCCGACGGTCCAATTGTTCGAGCAGAAACTTCAAAAGTTCCAAAGCGTCTGTTGTCGAACCCGGTTTCCAGACATGCAACTCGGTTCGGTCCGGGTGATGTATCCCCAGCATCAATGACGAATTCTCTTCCAGAACCAATCCCAGCCCGATCGTATTTGAGTCGTCTGCGGCTCGAGTTGCGAAGGAGAGCGTTTCTTCGGCTTGCACATGGTTCTGTCTTGGCGCCATGTGGGAAGCGTTCGGCTCTTTCCACAAAACACTTTCCACACAAGCAGAGAGCAACGATTGAATGTTCTGTTTCCAGGCTGCGGGAGCCTGTACAATCACGCCCAGAGAACTCGCTGTCTGATTGGATTCTGACGAGGGATGATTCATAGCGACAGGACGATCAAATGGACTCGGCAAATCTATTGTATCTCATGGTCGGCATCATGGGGATCATGCTGCTGGTCCCCATTTTTCTGTTGGGACCGCTGCTTGGTTCAAAAATTGCCTGCCAGCTGGCGGGGGCTCAAATCACACTGATCCAACTGGTCGGCATGAAATTGCGACGCAGTCCCGTCAAATATCTGTGCGAACTCTACATCATGGCGTCTCAAGCCGGCCTGAAAATCAAACTGTATCAAATCGAAAGCGCTTATCGCGCAGGTGCTGACGTCGAATTGGCCATCCGTGCTATGATAAAGGCATCCCGCATCGGACAAAACCTCTCCTGGGAGGAAGCCGAGCAAAAAGCCATGACCGACCAGTACGACGATTACGTTGAGGATAATTATGGAGACCCCGAGTAGCGACCTTTCCCGCACCGCCGCCCTGTTGATCGCCCACGGTTCCCGTCGTGCGGAAGCGAACGCCGATCTCGTCAAACTGGCCGAGATGGTCCGGGCCACGAATCGCTTCGGGATCGTCGAAATCGCTTATCTGGAACTGGCGGAACCCGATATCCCGACCGGGGCGGCGAACTGCGTTTCCCAGGGAGCGGAACGAATCCTGATGATGCCCTACTTCCTCTCCGCCGGCGTCCACGTCCGCAACGACCTGACCGAATTCCAGCAACAGTTTCAGGAACAGTACCCCGGCGTGACGGTCGAGGTCTGCGAACACCTGGGGTTACATCCGAAACTGGTCGATGTGGTCATTGAACGCCTGACCGATTCCGTCTGACCTCAATACCATTTCTCTTTATTGACGGGTGTGAGTAACTCTTCCTCCGTGACGTAACGACGAATATTCTCCAGCAACGTTTCCAGATGTCGCTCGGCGATTCGCGGCGACGCCGCCGCAATGTGGGGCGTCAGAATCACGTTCTCCATCTCCCACAAGGGATGATCTTCCGGAAGCGGCTCCGTTTCGTAGACGTCGAGGGCCGCTCCCGCAATCTCTCCCGCCTGAAGCGCGGCAGTCAGATCGGCCAGATCGACGATAATCCCCCGTCCGATGTTGATCAGAAACGAGGACGTTTTCATCTGCTGGAACTGATCGCGACGGAATAGCTTCTCAGTGTCGGGCGTATGCGGCGCGGCGATTACGACGAAATCACTCACCGTTAAGAGATCGTTGAGTCGTTCCGGTTCCCAGAGTTTCAAACCGATGTCCTCGACCGTTTTCCGCTTCGCGTCAACGCCGCACAACTTCATCCCGAACGCTTTTCCGCGTCGACAGATTTCGGCTCCAATATCACCAACTCCCACCACACCCAACGTACAGTCCGCAAGATGCAGATGGCGTCGGTCGATCTCGCTCACGAATCCGGGACCGGTTTCGTAACTTTGCCGTGTCGATTCATCCCCCACCGGCTCCCATTTGTGGGCGATCTGGTGCCGCAGATACCGATGCAGATTGCGGGCAAACATTAGAATAAAACCGAACACATGATCGGCGATCACATCTCCGAACAACCCCCGCATGTTACTCACCCGGCACGGATGAGCGATCAAGTCGGGAAACAGATAATGTTCCAGACTGGCTGTCGGTGACTGCACCCATTCGAGCCTCTCCGAAGCAGCCAGTAACTCCGGAGTCATCTTGCCGAAGAAGGCGGTCGCGTCGGCGATTTCCTGTAACGCCTGTTCGGGACTGTCGGCGTTGACGACCTGCATCGCGCCGGCGGCGGCTGTGATTTTTTCGAGTCGGTCCGGATCAACGGGCGGATGAAGGACAAGTTTTTTCATGGGGAAAGCTCGTCAGTCTGAATTTTGAATAAGAGACTGTGGTTAGGGAGGATCGACGACTATTGTAAAGATCCTACCCAATTGCGAAAGAATGACTCATGTTACGTGTTCTGATTTCTCTCATCTGTCTGCAATGCTCTCTGATTCCGGTCTCCGCGGAGGACTGGCCCTTCTGGCGTGGACTCCATCGGAACGATCACGTCGCCACCCACTCAGGATGGTCGGGCGATCGCTGGCCATTAACCGAAGAGTGGCAGATCGAAGTCGGCGAAGGCTCCACGACTCCCATCGTCGCCGACGGTCAGGTCATCACTATGGGCTATGCGGACGAGAAAGAAACAGTCGTCGCACTCGATATCGAAACCGGAAAGACGCTCTGGAAACAGTCCTATCCCGCCCCGCGATACGGTCGCTACGCCGTCGGCGATAAAGGACTCTACTTCGGTCCGACTGCATCCCCCGAATACGATCCTGAAACGAAGTTGGTCTTTACCCTCGGTTGCGACGGCGAACTGGCCTGCTGGAATGCCGCGGAGCAGGGGAGAGAAGTCTGGCGTAAGAATCTCTACGAAATCTACCAGATGGAACAGCGACCAGGGGAAGGGGAGCGAAACCGGAACCAGCGCGACTACGGCTATATCACCGCTCCCCGCATCTACAAAAACTGGCTGCTCGTCGAAACCGGCGGGAAGGCAGGAACCATCTGCGCCTTCGACAAGCAGACGGGTCGGCAGGTCTGGGCTTCGGAACATCAGGGTTTTGCCGGGCACAGCGGAGGCCTCGTCGTCATGAACGTGGAGGGAGTCCCCTGCCAGGCGTCGTTGTCGTTCCAGGAATTCCTGGTGATGCGACTCGATCCGGGACACGAAGGAGAAACCGTCGGCGTCTACGAATGGCCCTCCGCGTATGCGAATAATCTCCTCACTCCCACCGTACTCGACGACACGGCCTTTCTCAGTTCGTGGCACAGCTTCGGTGAAAAGAACAATCCCACCACACACCGCGTCCGGGTGACTCTGAAAGGCATCGAAAAACTCTGGGAGCAGCCTGTCAGCTCGCATCTCTGCAGCCCGGTCGTGAAAGCAGATCGCATCTACATCGCCGGACCGGAACTCCGTTGCCTCGATCTCAATACCGGCACAACAATCTGGAAAGGAGCCGGATTCGATTACGGAGCCTCGTGCGTCCTCACGAAAGATGACCGCTTGATCGTGCTCGGCAATCGCGGCAAGCTCCGTTTGATTGACACCGCCGGTCATCGACAATCGGACTACACCGAACTCGCTCTGCGAAATACGCTCACGAAGGACGATCTGTGGTCGCACGTCGTCGTCGCCCGGGACCGGATTCTCTGCAAGGATGTTCGCGGCAGACTTCAATGTCTCAAAATTGGCCGATAACCATAAGTCGTTGAAGTGAATGACGATACGGTCCTCACGAAATACTCATCCTGCTTGATCTTGACCCTCGAATGCCGCGTCGGTTAAAAATCGCGTCTCTCGGAGTTCTCCGAATTCGCAGGACGCGTCATGTCCCAGAACGCTGCTGAATACACGAATCACGTCTGCCCCGTCTGCCGTGCGGAACACCCCCGGATACTCGGCGAGGGGACGCTGGCGGAATGTCGCCAGTGCGAGTTCGTCTATGCCCGCAAGATCCCCGATCTCGACGTTCTGAAACAACGCCAGGCCGCCCACCCGCGCAATCATTGTGGTGATTTCCACTCCCAACGCCGCCTCGCAAGACGTTTCAAATACTGGGCCTTCAGTAAAGTGATCCAGTGCTGTTGCCGCAAGCAGCCGGTCATTCATACGCTGCAACTTGGTTGTAACGAAGGACTGTTTCTGGAGGCGGTGGAACAGAACCGCCGCTTCCGCTCGACCGGGCTCGACTGGCGCGAAAAACCGGTGGAGTACGCCCTTACCCACGGCTACGACGCCCATCTGACCGATCTGAAAACACTCGACTATCCGGACGATTCTTTCGACTTCGTCTTCGGACTCCGGGCCCCCGTCCTGTTACACAATCCGGAACAGTTGATGCTGGAACTGGTCCGCATCCTGAAGCCGGGAGGATTCCTGTTCACCGTGATGCCCGGCGGCTCTCGCCAACGTCCTCCCGAAAGCGACCCGCAGCAGCTCTGGGCCTTCACGCCGAAAACCTTGTCCCGGTTCGCGGAACGCTTTGAATTGCGAACCCTGAGAACGCTGTCGTTCTTCCGGCGCGGCGAAGTCGGCCTCCTGGCCCGTAAGGGAGAGGCGGTCGATGTCGCGTCGATTCCCCGCTGGATGGGACCGGAATTCGGGAACCCGACCTCCTCCCGCGCGGCGTAGACTTACAGCCTGATTTCATTGGGTATCCCTCGCTCGCGCCGAAGATGAAATTCTCGAAGATATCGACGCAGAGTAACATTCCCAGCATTTTTCAACAGTTCATCTCGGCTGCTCTTTCAGTTTCCATTACCGCAGTTTCTCCTGGAAAACCACCGGCTATTCAACGCGTGCGGTCGCTTCATACTCCTGCATGCAGCGACCGCCGCCGAGGTGCCAATTGGGGATTTGAAAACGATCACTTAATGTGATTTCTTGGAGTAATATCCCAAGACCAAACCTGTCCCGATCGCTGTAGCAGCCATCAGGCAGAGCCAACCGACTGGGTTCCAGGCGTTGATCACTCCAACGAGGCCCAGAATTTCGGCTAGGATGGCGCCACCCCCGAAGGTAGTGGCGATGGCCGCTTTGAGTTTTGGCCATTTGACTCGTTTGGGTGAGACCGGGCTCCGGTTCAGATCAGTGTCGGTCTCCCTGCGAGTCGGTTTTTGGGTTGGGCTGACCGCTGGAGTAGTCGCACGATTCACTTCCGGCTTCTCTGTCACTGAGACCCGAGGGGTGTCCGTCGTCGCTTTACGATTGACACTGGCAATCGAATGACGATCATCATCAGCATTCGGTTGAATTTGCGGAATAATAAAGTTGTTGTCGTTGAGTTGAAGCTCCTCTTTGGTCACAGTCTCATCAGTACCGGTCGGTTCGTGGATCACCGTCGTCGCCGTTGAGGTATTCGAAACCGTTCGCTGATGTTTTGCTTCGCTCTCAGACACATTGTCGTCCTCGATCGGTTGGAACGAGTGATTATCTATCAGTTGGTTCTTGTAGGACTCCGTGAAATTCTCGTGTTCCGGAATTTGTGTAGCCGATGATCGTCCTCCCGCGCTCGACCAATTCTTAAGCCGACGTTTTGCCCTTTCTAGCACTGATCGATCCTGATATTGGACCTCTTGGTCATTCCTTGGAACGGGGGCGTTGATGAACTGGCGAAGCTCTTCCTTCTTCAGTTTTCCCTGACTGTATTTGTCTTTGAGCGTTAAAAATGCCCCCGTATCAACATTTTCCAAGTCACCCTGCTCGTTTGTGGCCATTGCATCGGCGATCAATTCGGACCTGCGGTCACGAAGTTGCAGTTTTAATTGATCGGCGTTGCTATGCCATCTTTCCGAGTTTCGTTGCCGTGCATTGAGCCTTATCCGTTTTTCGTGCTCGATTTTCCACTCACTAAACTGACGCTCTGCTTCACTTTTTTGTTTCTGCAAGTGCTTCTCCGCTTCAGTAATCTGTTTCTTGCACTCTCTCGCTGCTTCCGCTTTCTGTTTCTGGAACAGATTTTCTGCCTCTTGTTTCTGTTTCTGGAACAGACTCTCTGCGGTATTTTTTTGAGTCTTTAATTCTTCAGTTGCGGCATGTTTTTGATTGATGAGCTCCTCTTTTGCTTCATTCTTCTCGTCTTTTGCTTCCGTTAGCGCTCTCTCAGCCTCTTCTTTCTCGTCCTCAGCAGAATATCTTTTTTTCTCGGCAGCTTTTCTCTGGCTATCAAGACTTTTTTTGTCATCGTGAAGTTTACTCCACCTTTCATAAAGACCACCATCTATTAGCTGACCCCATTTAGGCTGAGCCGTAAGCTGGTCTTGCTCAGCTTTCATTCGTTCTATCTCAGTCTTAAAGCTATTTATCTCGGTATTGAGTTTTTCGATCTGAGCATCGAGTTCCTTCATCTTTGACTGACACGTAGTATCAAGTTGTGCTATTCCAGCATCAACACTCTCAATCTCAACATCAAGCTTCTTCATTTTTGACTGATGGTCGGTCTCAAGTTTCTGAACCTTTGACCGACACTCTGCTTCATATCGCCCAATCGTTGACTGATGGTCTTTTTGAAATTGCTGAACTTTTGATTGATGGTCTTTTTCAATGAGTGTTACCTTTTGCTGATATTCTTCTCGATATTTGCCGATCTTCGTCTGGCATTCTGCCTCGCGTTTCGCCGATTCCAAATCTGACTGGGACGGATTTTTATTCTTCTTGTTCGCCTGAGCGACACCGTCGTAACTGACTTCAACCTTAAGTGAGTCTTTGGCATTGGCATCTTCACAAGATGGTGCGCTGCTCTCGGGCACTTTGATGGTGGGGACTTTGTTGCCGGACATGTTGTTTCTCCTCGATTTGATGGATGAGCATCGGACAACGGTCTCAACGCAAGTTCGTTGACAGTCGCGATCCACGTGCGATTGCGGCACGCTGTTGGGGCGGGGCATATCGGGCGATATGACGAGTCGAACAGCTCAATGGTCGGCCCAGGCGAAATGCATTCGGGTGGGGGGGCCAAAATGTCGAATCAGGTGATCTTCGACTGATCCTTTACTCGTTAATTGTTCGTGACATCAATAAGTACGTCTGACCGGTCGTTTACTTGCAGATTTTTTTCCGGATTCTCCACAATACCGGACAGGAGGCGTATCCTCAGGCTCAGCGACTTGGTCTTAACAGCGTGGTGAGAAACGGATTTGTCCGCGAGAATGAGAGTTTTGAGAGGAGCACAAGGAAGAAATTCGCAGGTGAATCCCATGAATCAGCATTCAGAAATTCGTGATGTCTCCTCCTGGCCTGCGTTTGAAAGAAATTTCATTGTTTCATGGCTGAACCCCGAGGGTTTTCAAAGATGAGCTTTTTGCAAGTCCTCAACTTCTCAAGTTCTCATCTTCGAACGAAACTCGATGGTTTTGCCCGGTTTTGGGTTCGTCCGCCGCGAAATCTGAAATCGCGTCTGTCTGGGAATGGCCCGATGTGCTGCGTTTACAGTCAATTGTGAGACCAC
>JABURQ010000074.1 GCA_014762625.1 Planctomycetaceae bacterium
ATAAGAGACATCTCTTTCGAGTTCAGAACCGCCCAGCCGACATCTTCCAACGCCAGTTTTCGGTCGTCGGAATTCGCGATGTGTGCCTTGGCGGCGGCCATTTCGGCTTCCGCGGGAGGTCGGGCGACGGCGGCGAGATAGAGCGTGGTGATGATCTCTTCGTCGGTCTTCTTCTCGGCGATCATCTGGGCGATGCGGCCGTTACTGTCGCGGAGTTTGTTATGAACGACGGGGCCGTTGATCATCTGTAGTGCCTGCGAGAGGTTCGATTCGTCCGACCGTTCGCATTCGCACGCCATTTCCCGTTGCGGTTGTCCGAAGATTTTCAGGAAGTAGTGATTCTTGGGAGGATCGGCGAGTTGCGTGGCTCGCATGCCGGCCGGGACGCCGGGGAATTTCTCCGGAACGTCGGTTACCTGGCAGATGGCATCGAGCAATTGTTCGGCGGAGAGGAGGCGCGTCGAGGCGTGGGAGTTGTAGATTTCGTCCTCGGCGTTGAACTCGTTCTTCTTGGAACTCAACTGGTAGAGACGCGATTGCATGATGGTGCGAATCGCCCATTTTTGTGAGTAGTTGTTCTCGACAAACTTCTGCGCCAAGGTATCGAGAAGTTCCGCGTTCGACGGCGGGTTGGAATCGCGGAAGTCGTCGACCGGTTCGACGATCCCCCGTCCGAGGAGATGTCCCCAGATGCGATTGACGGTCGCTTTCGCGAAGAACGGGTTTTCCTCCGAAGTGAGCCAGTCGGCGAACACTTCGCGGCGATCTTCTTCGGCGGGAACATCGACATCCCCTTTGAGGAGCAGATGCACTTTCATCGTTTCGCCGGTGCGCGGTTGTTTCACTTCGCCCGAGTTCTGGGTGAAGATGATTTCTTCCTCGATACCGGGGCCGTTCTTGCGACCGATACGGGCGAACGCGGCGGCGATGCCGTAGTAGTTGTCCTGCGACCAGCGCTCGAACGGATGGTTATGACATTTCGCACATTGGATGCGGATGCCGAGGAAGAGTTGGGCCGTGGTTTCGGTGGCGTCCTGCGGATCGCGGCTGGCGCGCCAGTAGTTGGCGGCGGGATTGATGTTCGTGCTGCCGCGTGCGGTCAGGAGTTCATCGGCGAGCTGATCGAGCGGTTTGTCGGTACGGACCGATTCAAACAGCCAGCGATTGAATTTGTGGACGCCGGTCTCTTTGAGCTTTTTGGAGTTGGCTCGCAGGACGTCGGACCATTTGAGGGTCCAGAAGGTGGCGTAGTCTTCCGACTCCAGCAATTTGTCGATCAGACGGTTTCGCTTGTCGGGAGAGGCGTCGTTCAGGAAGGCCTGTGTTTCGGAAATAGTCGGTAAACGACCGATACAGTCGAGCGTAGCCCGTCGGAGGAACTCTTCATCGGAGCAGATTTCCGAGGGAAGAATCTGCAATTGCTTCATTTTGGCGAAGGCGAGTTCATCGATGAAGTTGTTCTGTTCGGGATTGTTCCAGGCGAAGCCGGGAACTTCTTCGAGGAAGGTGAGATAACTGGTGTCCATTTTGTCGAGGTAGCGGGCCAGGATGGCGCTTTCGCCGCGTCCCGTTTTCTCGACGAGTCCCTCTTCGTTGACTCCGGCGACGTTTTCGTTCGACGACGAGAAGACGGTGAGTGCGGTGAGATCCCGTTTCGAGCCGTCGCTGAAGGTGCCGGTGACAGTGAGTTGCTGTTGCTCGGCAGGTTGGTGCAAGACGCGTTGCCGCGGGAAGACTTCAATTTTCTCCAGGGTCGGTTCTTCGTCGCGATCCAGTTTCAAGCCTTCCGCGATCCACGAGCGTAAGGTCGTATGCGACGCATCGCCCGCTTTCAGGCGACGACCGCCCGCGTGCGAAACTTCCATCAACGGCTTGCGTAAGATCAGGGAAGCGTCCGGTTCCATCACGTTCGTGCGACGTGCGTACGCTTCGCTCCGCAGGGTTAGAATATCGAGCGGCGGGTCGTAACCTCGTAGCGACAGTCGAAAGCCGCCTTTTCCGGAAGGAGAACCGTGACAGGCTCCCATGTTACAGCCGGACTTGGTGAGTGCGGCGAGAGTTTCGTTCTGGAAACTGATGGGACGATGAACTTCGAATTGTTTGACGTTGACGGTAGAGGTTGTTTTGAGGGCTCCGACTTCCGCGGTGATGGTGGCGGAACCGTTGCCTGTGGGGATGACGATTCCCTCTTCGATTTTGACGACTGCAGGATCGCTGCTGACGAAAGTGGCGTCGTGTGTCAGGTCGCGGAATGAATTGTCCGAGTAAATTCCGGTGAGCACCAACTGTTGCCGACTACGGGCATCCAGCAACTCGAATTCCGCCGGGTACAGGGACAGCTCGGTCGGTGCGGTTTCCGCGGCCGAAAGAACAGCGGAGGACATTGACAGGCAGAGGGTCGCCAGGAAAGTCATCAAACGCATCAGGATCACTCCAATGATGGCAAGTTAGGTGGGTAGGATTGAGGATGTCTGAGGCGGGACGCATCAACATATCTACGTCCTCAATTGTAACGTAAAAAAACGCTGATGGAACAAGAGTTTGCGATTACTCCACTTTCAGCGAAAGATTTCCGCTGCTGACGCTGAATTTTTTGTCGCCTAACTTGGCATCGGCTTTGATGTTCAGGTTCTTGACGTCGGCGTTTGCGGCGTCGGGGGCGGCTTTCAGTACGAATTCCGCTTCGCTCTTATCGGCGGGAATCGTGACCGCCTCAGCAGTGACTCCGGCTGGCAGGTTGACCGCCGTTAAGACGACGTCGCCCGCGAGAGCCGGATTCCGGCTGATGGCAACTTTGACTTTCAATTCGTCTCCCTTCGTGATCGTCCCTCCCGCCGGCTCGACGTTAATTGTTAGAGGGGCCTGTAGCTTGATGGTCAGCCCCGGAGCGGGCTGGACGCTGGTCGCTTTGTCTCTTTTGATGGTCCCGTTCAGGCCGATTGTGAATTCTCCGAGCGCGGCTTTGTCGTTGGCCGAAATCGTCAACTCGACTTCGTTCGTCCCTTTTTTGATCGGTTGCGGGGCGAAGGTGATATTTCCCGGCAAGCCGTTTTTGGCTGGATTGAGAGCCAACGCGATGTCGGCATCCCAGCCTTCCGTCCGCTCGGCAATGACTTTCACTTTGGCGGAGAGATTCTGGCCGAAGACCACTTCCGCCGGCTCGAATCGCAGATTGACGGGAGCCGGAGTGGTGAGGGCGGCGGCGTAGGAGTGGATCAGATTACGCGAAGGCCAGGGGGCGTTGTTCATCGTTGCTTTCAGATGATCGTGCAAAGAGGCGACCGACGTCAGAGTTTCGCCGCCTACATCAGCAGTGCCGATGATCTGCGGTTGTCCCAACGAAGTGACTTTGGCTTCTTTGGCGGCGTTAATCGTCAGGATGGCATCGTTCCGACCGGGACCAATGACGGTGGGATGCGAGGTGAATCCGTCCGGCAGATTGCTCATCGCGACTTGAATCGGGCCGCCGTACCCTTGGCGTTGAGCGTTGACCTGCACCGCGACGGTTCCGCCGGCGGGAATGTTGAGGGTGTCTTCAGAGGCGGTGAGGGTAAAGCTCGGCTTGTTTTCAGTGACGCTGACGTGCCAGGTGAATTCCGGGCCGCCGCGTTCGTGCAGGTCGCGAACTTCCAATGTGTAGTCGCCGTCGGCGGGGAAGGTGACCTCCATACGACCGTCGGTGAGACCGTTATCTTCGGCGGCGGCGAGTTGTCCTCCGTCCGGTTTGAGCAGACGCATTGTGAGGTCGGTCGGCGCTCCGGCAGAGCGAGTGATTGCGTTGAACGTGAATTTCTGGTTCTTTTTGGCGGTGAAGACGAAGCGGTCGAGATCGCCCGGTTGATCGCTGCGACCGTTGAGGCCGTATCCCAGTTCGACGCGCTGTGCTTGTTCGGCGTTGTCGTTCGGTTCCTGTTCAGTGATTTGAGGATGGGGGCTGAGTCCCACGGCGGGCCAGATGGCATCTTTGACTTCCGGAACTTCTGATGGATTCGAGGGGATCGGGATCACCCAGTCGATTTGCGACGAAGTCTGAGGGGATAAGGATGCCAGGCTCTCGGCACTCAGTTCAGCCGACCAGGGAGCCGCCGGTGTCTCGCTTGCCAGAGCGAATGTGGCTCCCGCTTTCCGTTCCAGGACGAGCGGGTAGAGCGTGTTGGCGACGAAAAAGTTTCCGATCCGCAAGCGAAACCGATGATTGCCGCTTCCCTGATAGCGAATGTCGGTCAGTTCGATCGTGTATTCGCCATCGGCGGGCAGGGTGGTCCGGAAGTAGCAATCTCCTTGGAGGCCCGGTTCGTCATCGGACCATGCGATTTCGCGACCGTTGGGATCGAACAGACGCACGATCGGATCGAGCGGTGAGCCGAGTCGCCGCGCCTGGACTTCGAGTGCAAACGGCTGACCCGCTTTGCCGGGAAAACGAAAATAGAGTCGCGAGAGATTGTCCACATGCCCCTCGACGGCACAGGCGGCGGGAATCGATTGCGCCGACTCGCGCGATTTGTTTTGGTTCGTATGGGCCACGACCGGGAGAGAGTCGACGACAACCAGGGCCGGTTGTGAAACCCCCTTTTCGGTCAGGACACGGAAGGCGTGAATGCCGTTGGGGACGTTCGCCGGAACGGTGAAGTCGCACGTCAATTCGTTCGCTTTGGCTTCAGTCTCGGGCGTCAGTTTGACCGCGTCGTTTGCCGCATAGGTGACCTGAAATCCTTGAGGGTTCTCCAAGCTCGCACCGGCGACTTTCACGGTGGTGGTGGCTCCGGGAGCAACGCCTTGAGGCGTGAGCTTCGTGAGGGAGGGGACTTGTGCAAACAAAGCCGAGGAGTAAACCAACAACGCACAGCAGGTGGCGAGAAGGATTCGCATGGTGAATTCATCCAGTGTTCAACGACGAGGCGGGCGGATCAGTGGGGAGTGGTGTGGAGCTTCAGTTTAGATTGTCGAGACCGACCGGGTCAAAAGAAAACCAAGCTGTTTCCGGACTTACAGGGAATTGGGGAGGAGTCTCTCCAGTGCTGAATCAGACTCTGATGTTTAGGATCCTACGCGAAAATCGATCTGTTCAATCGCCGCGTGTCCCGATTTCTGAAACGGTCGAGGCATCGGCTGAGCCGCTCCATTTTTGTCGATGGTTCGACTTCGTAAAATGTATTGTCCTGCGGGGAGTCCTGGAAGTAGGATGGCCCAATGCGCTTTACTCAACAGTAACGGCCAGGTTTTCGGTTGCCCGGATGCTGTGAAGCCGAGCGTGGGAGCCGGAATTACGTTCCCCGGTAGGCCGCCTCCCCATTCAGCGGGCGGGGGGAGAATTTCCGCGTCTCGCCACATCGCTTCTGAGGCGTCGCCCTCCTCGGAGAGTTGCTGTTCATCCCGAGGGAGTATCTGGACCTGGACCTTCTGGAGTCCGGAGATGCCGGCTTGTGCGTATTCCGTGACTGCAAATGGTGTCTCGGGTCGGATGGTTTCAGGAACGGAAAGCGTCGCTGCGAAGGTTTTGAGCGGGCTGTCGAGATCGTTATTTCCTTTTTCGTAGGTGTCGTTGGCGGTTGCCAGATTGGAAAGCACGACGGTCGTCAACCATTTGATTGATTTGAATCCATAGGCCTCGGGAACAACCATTCGCACCGGTCCCCCGCGTTCCGGGCTGAGCCATTGTCCGTTCAGTTTGTAGCACAAGATTACCGGCGGTAAGTCGAACGGATCTTCCAGAATGCGTCCCACAGGGAGGGAACTGCGAAACATTTGCTTCTCGTCATGATTGTGGAAACCGTAATAAAAGACTCGCCGTAAATCTTTCACCGGTTTTGATTGCCAGACGACATCACGCAAAGGAACTCCTTCCCAGATCCCCATTCCCAGAGGGCAACCGATATTCAAACAGGTCATGACTTTGGGAAACCGGACGCTGCGAGTCTCGGCAAGCTTCATTAAGCCGGAGAAGTCGAGTGCAGTGCCTTCTTCTTTCGTCAATGGAGACCGTAAACGGGCGGGGTGTTCCGGGTCGCTGATCACTTCCAGTTTCCAACTGTCGCGCGTCAGGCCGACTTCCTTCCGTATCTCTTCGGAGAGGGAATGAGGAACCGGCTTGCCGCGAGACACATCCCGAAAGTCTGCGGGAGAAGTAAGCCACGATTCGATTTCAGCGATGGCTTGCTGCAAGCTTTTCTCTCGTTCCGGATCCACAGCCGAAAGAGGCGAACAGGAAAACGCCGTCGCCCCGGCCGCTCCCAGTTGCAGGAAATAGCGTCGCGTGAGTGTTTGATGCTGTTGCAGAAAGTGTCGTCCTGACTCAGAAGTCGATGAATGCTGCGACATGGGAGCCCCTTTGGCAAAATGATTTGACGACTTGATTTATAGTGCTGAAATCGGAGAGAGGGTGCAATCAGGAAATGGCATTCGCCACGTTGATCCCGCAATCCCAGGCATTTTCCTGAGATGTGGCACCTCTGATCCACGTACGGGGGAATCCACCAATTTCAGGATAATCCAAATTTTCGTGTCCGGACTTGCCTACAATGCGGATAGACAGTCAGGACACTGTTATCCAAGTCAAATGCGTTGCGCATCGAAGGGACTCTTGTCATGTTGAAATCATCAGTATTCTTCATCCTTACTGTTTCCTGTTTGTTGGTGGAGAGTTCTCTGTCGGCCTGGCCGCCGCCGCCTCCACCCCGTCCCGAACTTCCCGCTCCCCCCTCGGCTCAAGAGGAAGCGATCGAGCTGACGCGCGGTCCGGTCCACGAAGCATTCGCCCAACCCTACGAAATGAAATCGGGTGGAGACTTTATCGTCACACAGGTTCCACCCGAACCGATCGATGAAGTGCCGCCGATGGAACTTCCCGCCAGTCCCGATTTTCAATGGGTGGGCGGCTACTGGGGCTGGGAACCGGACGAAGAACGTTTCGTCTGGATCAGCGGTCTGTGGCGTCGGGCTCCCGAAGGACGGATCTGGAATCCGGGTTACTGGGTCGAGGTCGAGGGAGGATTTACCTGGGTTTCCGGAAGCTGGATCAAGGAAGGGGAAGCGTATCTGATTTCGCAGATCCCGCCCGATGCGCGTGAGGAAAATCCCGGCGAACCGCCTTCCCCGATCCATTTCTGGGTTCCCGGTCACTGGTTGGAAACGTCGGGCGGCTTCACGTGGAATCCCGGTTTCTGGTCGCGAGGTTATGAAGGTCGCGTCTGGATCCCGTTCCGTTATCAATGGACGCCGCAGGGATATCTCGCCTTGAACGGATATTGGGATTATGCGTTGGAAGATCGGGGTGTGCTCTATTCCCCGGTGGCGTTCAACCAGATTCCTCCTCCCAGTTATCGCTATTCCCCGACCCTCGTCACGCGGATCGATTATCTGCCGACGCATCTGTTTATCTATCGCAACTACGGACACTACTGCTTCGGCGATTACTATGGATTCCGTCGTCCGGGTATCTTCATCTCGTGGACGAGTCGAAATTATCGCTACTACGATCCGTTGCGATTCTTTTTCCTGACCTTCCATCGGGATCGCTTCAATCATTATCGCAATCGTCACGACTATTATCACGATCACGCCGATTTTCGACCGCGTCATACCTGGCGCGAGCAACGACAGTTTGTCGACCGCTGGCGGGATCGTAAGGAATTCGATCGGGACAATCTGCGGGATGCGGTCGTGGCTACAGGGTTCTCGGACGTGCTCAAAGGGGAAAATGTCGGCACCCGGATTCACTTCGATGAGAAGAACCAGAATCGCCAACGCTGGGACGAGATTGTGCGGCAGAACGTCCGCACCCGGGAATCCCAGAAACGATACGAACAGAATTTGAAGAAACTGGGAAAAATACAGCCCGGAAAAGAGCGTTTCCCGATCGAAAACAGGACCCGCATCGGCCCGCTCCAGATTGAAACCAAACAAAAGCCGTCCTTTAAACGATCGGGACGTGTGGGAGACTCTGGAAAAGGAATCACCATCACTCCCGGACGCGAACCGCGAACGGACGGCAACAGCCGGTTTCCTTCGAATAATCGTGACCCACGTGTCAATCAGGGAAAATCAAGAGACTCGGACGCGTTGAAAAAGTTGCGCGACCAGACGGAACGGATGCGACGTGAGGCCGAACAGAAATCAAAGAAGAATGACGACGACCGACGTCGCAAGGCGATACAACAGTTCCAGGATCGCCAACGCGATCTCCAGCAAAAGAACCAACAGCGCGAAGCGCTTCAGAAAGAGATGCAGCGACGTCAGGAAATTCAGAAAAAGCAAGCTGAGGAGCAGGCCAAACGCCGCCCCTCCGAGTCTCGTCGGTTTCAGGGAAGACCGAATTCTCAATCACGACGAAAAGAAACTCCGCCGCCAAAGCAGGAGTTCAAACAACCGCAGAGAAGGGATTCAGAACCCAAACGGTCCGAATCCAAGCGACCGGAGCCCAAACAACCAGAGGTGAAACGCCCCCCCTCTTCCTCGTCACAAAAATCGAAAGGGAGTTCATCTCAGAGCAAAGGACCGCAACGACGCTCGTCCGGCTCGAAAAAGAAGGACGATTGATCTCATCGACTTTTCAGAATCCTTGATTGAGGTCGGGGGGCTCGATATCGGTCGGGGGCGGAGAGAAGTTCGTTTCCGGTCCCGAGAAGACGTCGTCGGGAATGTCGCGATTGACGTAGTCTTCAAACCGCATGAATTCCTTACGGAACGTCAGCGTCACCATTCCGGTCGGACCGCTGCGGTGTTTGGCGATGATCAGGTCGGCCTCCCCTTTGCGGTCTTCCGGGTCGTACTGTTCCGGACGATGCAGGAACATGATTAGGTCGGCGTCCTGCTCGATGGCTCCCGATTCCCGCAAGTCGGAAAGACGCGGGCGTTTGTCTTCGCGCAGTTCCACACCCCGGTTGAGCTGGGAGAGGGCGATCACCGGCACGTCGAGTTCCTTCGCCATAAATTTCAGACGCCGGGAAATGGCGGAGATCTGCTGCTCGCGGGGAGCCCGTTTGTCTTCCGGTTCGACCAGTTGCAGATAGTCGATGATGATTACGCCCAGCTCGCACTGATACGTCTCGGGTAAGCGACGCTTCAAACGACGGGCGATTGTCGAGATCTGCATCATGTTGCGTCCCGGCTGGTCGTCGATGAAGACCGGCATGTTGTTGAGTTCGTTGATCGCATTGAGGAGTTTATCCTGCGACTCGGGATCGTCGCGAATTTCTCCCGAACGAACTTTTCCCGCATCGACCCGCGCGCGAATGCACATCATCCGCTCGGCCAGTTCCAGGTTGGACTGTTCCAGTGAGAACATCAGCACGCCGCGCCGACCGCCGATCGGCTTTCCTTCTTCGTCCTTCTTGATATTGAGTCGGGCGATTCCTTCCGCGATGTTACAGACGAGCGCCGTCTTCCCCATACTCGGACGAGCGGCGAGGATGACCAGTTCCTGCGGCTGGAAGCCGGAGGTTTTGGTGTCGAAGTCGGTAAAGCCGGTTTGCAGACCGGTGATCTTCCCGGTTTGCAGCATGCGGTCGTTTACACGATCCCAGGCAGAGAGCAGGATATCCTTGAGGTCGATATCCTCATTCATGTTCTGCGATTCGAGGATCCGGAAGATCGACGACTCTGCGACCCCCAATAAGTCGGAAACGGGAACGTTCGAGTCGTAACACTCTTTGAGAACCTCGGTGCAGGAATAGATCAGGTTCCGTTGCAGCGATTTCTCCCGCACGATATTGGCGTAATAGCGGGCGTGGGCCGCGTGCGGCACCGTTTCCATCAACTGGATCAGGTAAGGGGGGCCGCCCACATCTTCGAGCTGATTCTTCGCCGAGAGGACTTCCGCCACCGTGACGGCGTCGATTCCTTGAGCCCCTTTTTCGTAGAGCTCCTGCGCCGCGCGAAAGATCTTCTGGTGGGCGTCGGAGTAGAAGTGGTCGGCGTGGATGATTTCACCCACTTCGTCGAGCGATTCGCTGACGAGCAGAATACAGCCGAGGAGCGACCGTTCCGCCTCCAGATTCTGTGGCGGGACGCGTCCTTCGAGATCGAGAGTTTTCTTCTGATTGGCGTCAAATCGGACTTGTGACGACATTCCGTGAGACTCCTTCGGGAAACCGGCTTGCGACGTCTTCGATCCTCCGTGGTCGAAGGCCGACATCCTTCCGCCGGAAATCATTTTGTGGAATTGGCTGTTTTACGATGTTCGATTTGCGAATGAAAGAGTGATCCCGACAGTTCGTCGTCAGTGACAATCCGCCGTCGAGTTTTGCACATTTCGATTCTCTCTAAATGCAAAACACCGGCTGCCTTGGAGACAACCGGTGTTCGAAATTTATTTTTGGAAGCGACGACTTATTCCTGTTTGGCTCCGGGAACCACCCAAACTTTCACTTCCCCTTTGACGTCTTCGTGCAACTGGAATTTCACGGTGTACATTCCGAGTTCCTTGAGCGGACCTTCCAGATGGATTTGCTCGGGGGCGACGTCGTAGTTGGCTTGTTTCAGCATGCGGCTGATATCGGCGTCGATGACGGAGCCGTAGAGGTGCCCCTCTTCGTTGGCGTTGGCTTCGACGGTGACGCTGTAGTTCTGGACGTCGTCCTTGAGTTTGCGGAGGTTTTTGAGTCGTTCTTTCTCGACTTCCACCTGCTTCGCTTTGTGGACTTCGACCATCCGTTTGTTGTGTTCGGAGGCGACGGTCGCGAGCCCTTGCGGCAGCAGGTAATTGCGGGCGTAACCCGGTTTGACGCGGACGATTTCGCCTTGATCGCCGAGGTGCGGCACCTTTTCGGCCAACAGAACTTCAACCTGACTGTTGGTGGAGCCGGTCACGGCTTTGCCTTTGACTCGTCTGACCATGTCTCTTTCCTTTTATCTCTCGTCTGTCTCTGTTTGGAATCGCGTAGGAAACGATGGTGGTTTCCGTCTCGATTGTGTTCGGTGTATTTGATTTAGAACGGTACGTCGTCGTCGGGACCGTTATCATAAAACGCTTCGGAAGGATCGGGGCCGCTGTTATCTTGAGGGGGACCGCCCTGATTTCCCTGGTATCCGCCTCCCCCGCCGCCGCGTTGGCCTCCACCACCGCCTCCGCTACCGCCGCTGAGCATGGTCATATTTTCGCAGACCACTTTCAGCTTACTGCGATTCTGGCCGGATTCCTTATCCTGCCATTGATCGAGTTGTAGGCGACCTTCGATGAGGACCGGGCGTCCTTTGGAGAGGTATTCTCCAGCGACTTCCGCGGTGCGTCCCCAAACGGTGACATCGACGAAGGTGGTGTCTTCCTTGCGGGAGTTGGATTGCTTGTCGTACCAGGTTCGATTCACGGCCATGCCGAGTTCGGTAACGGCGGTTCCAGAGGGAGTGTATCGAACCTGCGGATCGCGGGTCAGATTTCCCATCAGAATGACTTTGTTAAAACTCGACATGCGTCCGACTCCTTGCTGCAAGGGGATTGGCGTCTTTTATTCCTCTTCGTCGCCTGCTTCATCTTCGTCCGTCGACGGAGCCTGAGAAATCGCGGTCACGTTCGCATCGAACAGCGATTGCGGGTGATTGATGATCAGGTGACGCAGAATGTTGTCGTTCAACTGACACAGGCGATTCAATTGAGTGTTGTTGCGAGGCGGCATGCGAAACATCACCAGGTAGTGAAGGCCTTTTCGCTGATTCTCGATTTCGTACGCCAGTTTGCCTTCCGTCCAGGGGCGATGGGCGGCGACTTCGGCTTCGCATTTTTCCAGAATTTCCATCAGCTCATTAGTCACGCCTTCCGAGTCGGAAGCGAAGCGACCGCTGTGGATCAGAAACATGCCTTCGTAGTAGTTTTTGTTGTCGGTTGCTGTAGCAGACACGCGATTTCTCCCGGTGTTGGTTTGACGATCGTTGCCCGAAGGGGGGATCGTCCGAAATGGGATGAATGTAAACCTGATTGATAATTTGTAATGCGTCGATGATCGCCACTCTCAGGGACCGTGATCGCTGTTAAAACTCCTGGGAGTTGAAGCGATTCATGCAGGAATCGACCCCCTCGGAGATCCAACATTCGATACTGTCCGCGGACGATACCACGACCTGATCCATCGTCTCACGCTCCGCGGAGGTGAATCGCCCCAACACATAGTCGGCGGGATTCATCCGGCCGGGAGGCCGACCGATGCCGATCCTCAATCGGGGAAACTCCTCGCTTCCCAGATGTCGGATAATATCGTTTAACCCTTTCTGGCCTCCTGCAGAACCCTTCGCCCGCCAACGGAGTCGGCCAAGGTCGAGATTCATGTCGTCACAAATGACGGTCACGTCGGTCAAATCGGGTTGATAAAAGTCAAAACATTTGCGGACGGCTCGTCCGCTTTCGTTCATGTATGTTTGCGGAGCGAGCAGGAGGACCTTTTCGCTACCGATCATGATTTCAACGAGTTCCGAGTCGTATTTCAAACTCGGCTGAGGAGCCGTGTATCGTTGGGCGAGTTCGGCGAGAACTTCAAAACCGACGTTATGCCGGGTGCCCTGATATTTTTTGCCGGGGTTTCCCAGTCCGACGACCAGTTTCATCGTCCCGACAACTCCTCTCCATTGAATCTGTGTGAAGCCGAGGCTCACAATGACAACAATTCGTTGTCTTACTCGCCTCCTTCTTCGTTGGCGACGACTTCTTCTCCTGCGGCCTGCTCCTCTTCGGATTCGCCGACCAGTTCCGGTTCCACACCTTCGAGGTCTGCGGCTTCCTCATCGGGTTCTTCGATCTTGCGCGGTTCAACAACCTGAACCACCACTTCGTCGCCGGGAGCCTGCGGCTCGACATCGGGATCGAGGTTCAAGTCTTCGACGCGGATCGCGTCGAACATCTTCAGACTTCCCACTCGAACCACGACCGCTGACGGGATCTTGAACACGGGGCATTTGACGAGCAGCGTGTGCATTTGCGTATCGAGGATTCCGCCCTCTTCCACACCCGGTGCTTCGCCCTTGATTTCCACAGGAACTTCCACCTCGACCTTTTCGTTCGGATCGACCCGGATCAGGTCGACGTGTACGATGTGCTTGCCGAAAGTGTCCCACTGGACCTCTTTGAATAAGGCTTTGTCGACTTTGCCGTCGATATCCAGGTCGATGGCAATGTGTCCATCCTCAACCATTTTCAAGACATCATCGTGGCCGATTTTGAACGAGACGGCTCCTTCGCCGTGTCCGTACAGGTTTCCGGGGACCATACCTTCTCGACGGAGACGCCGACACTCGGCGGTTCCCAATCGTTCACGTTTGGCGGCAGATAAAGTTGTTGCATCCGACATAGTGGAGTTACTCGTTCCAAACTCTGATATAAGCGATATTTCCGGCTATCGCCGGGGATTAGCAAAAATGCTGAACCTGGAGAACGGTTGCGTCTTCCGACTAACCGATCCTCAGGGTGAGTCGGGCAAGGATACCGTCTCTCGGCAATATCTTCAACTCAACGAAAGCGGCAGTTTTGCGGGAATGAGAGAGATTTTTTTCGCCTGGGCTGCCGGTTCTCAGTCGAGAGCGACGTAAGGATGACATCCCGTGATTCTGGCAGAAATACTGTGGTATCGCTGCCTTGTTTTCGCATACTCTGGAGTTATGGGCTCAGCCGAGGTCGTCGGAGACGCCATCCGGGTCGTTCGCTTTCTGTAACTCTAAGGATCGCAGAGTGATACATTTTTCCGGCAATCAGGATTTCAGGTATCAGCGCGGGGTGAACTGGACGTTTCTAGTGGTGATGGTTGTCTCTTCGATCGCATTGGGGACCGTCTGCGCGGCTGCCCAGATCGCCGATCAAGAACAAGCAGCCGAGGCCGCAGAGGAAACTCCCGCTAATCCGCTCGGTCGTTTGTTGGAAGGCTTGCTGAAAAAACCCAAGGGCCGCCTGATCCCGAAACCGACCCCGCCTCAGGAGAGCCGGGAGGATTCCGCCTCGACTGAGAATTCGGAGACTCCTTCGGCTTCCGTTCGTAATTTTCGAGACTGGGTCGATCGATGTGCGCCACACGACTATGAACTCGAGAAAATGCTGGAGAAGGTCGAGCGGAACCTCGAACTCAAGGCGTGGAAAATTGCCGTCGAGCAGCTCCAGCAAATACTCGATCAGCCGAATCGTCGGATCAGTCTCGGTCCGGGGGTCTCCCGACTCGCCCGGGATGAAATTCATCGGATCATCTCCCAGCTCCCACAATCTGCTCGAGAAAGTTACGAACTCCAATTTGGAGTGGTGGCGCGGGAAGCGATCCGCGAGACAAAAGAACAAGGCTCGTTACGGGAAGTCTCCGAAGTCGTCTCCCGTTATCTGAATACCAGGGCCGGTTTGGAAGCGGCCGACTATCTGGCCACTTCGCATCTCGACCGCGGTGAATGGATCGCCGCCGCTCTCTGGTACCAGCGAGTTCTGACGCTCGATCCGGAAACGGATCGCGATCCGCTCTGGTATCTGAAAGCCGCAACCGCTTTTCAACACTCGGGTCTCGACAGCATGGCCGAACGGATGCTGGAGGAAATTGAAGGCTTGCAGTCGATTCAAATCGCCGGTCGTCCGAGAAATGTCTCGGAACTTTGGGGGGAACTGACGAGTGTGAGTCACTCGTCAACGAACAAGGTTGATGAATGGAGACAATTCCGGGCGACTCCTACCCGATCCGCGATTCAAGCGGGAGAGATGCCGGTTCTCGTCCCGCAATGGGAAATGGCCGCTACGACTTCCAACTTCGTGCGAAGTCAGATTCGCGAGTTGACCAGAGATTTGCGACGCGGCGGAAAACTTGTTCTGCCCTCCGTGCAGCCGATCCTCACGCGCAATCAGTTGATGGTGCGAACGATGAGCGGAGTGGCGGTCGTTGAATTGAATCCGGACAACTCGCAATCCGCTTTTCGGCAAGTTTGGGAAACGCGACACCATTTCTCTCCCGAACAAATTGTGACCGGGATTGTCCAGACGGACGAAAACTTATTTCAGGAATCCAACACTCAACGGAAGATTTCCTTAATCTCGGATTATGCGGGATCGAATCCGGAAGTTCATCCGTTGACGGGGTTGTTGTTTCGCAACGGTCAGTACGGACTCGTCAGTGCGGACGAGAAGCGTCTTTACGTCCCCGAGCGACAGGCCTGGTTGTCGCGATATCAGCCCGGATATTTTTCGACGCGTTCGACGATGGAGTCACGCGATCCGTTGAAGCGCGAGTGGTCCTCCAATCGACTGGTCGCTTATGACCTCGACACCGGTCGGGTTGCGTGGGAGATTGGCGGGGCGTCTTTCGGAGATCGGTTCGGGCTGCCACTGGCCGGGCATTATTTTTTCGGAGCTCCGTTGATCGCGGACGATTCCCTCTACGTCGTGGGAGAAAAAGAGAATGAAATTCATCTCTTTTGCCTGGAAGCCGAGAACGGCCATCCCCAATGGTCCACGCTCATCGGCTACTCCCTCCACGAACCAGGCGTCGATCTGGGACGCCGCTGGTGGACGGCCCAGCCGGCACTCGCCGATGGGATCCTCGTCGTTCCCAATACGGCCGGTTGGTTGTTGGGAGTCGATCTGGCGACGCAATCGGTCATCTGGGAGACCCGTTTCACAAAACCGACACGCCTTCAGAATTCCAACAATCAGCAAGCCAAAGAAGGTCTGGTGGAGTCGCGCGGTCTGGATGAACAATGGCATCTGTCGTCTCCGGTGATCGTCGGAAACCATCTCTTCCACACCCCCCGCGAAACCGACAAACTGATCTGCCTGCGCCTGGTGGACGGCGATGTGGTATGGGAGGCTCCCAAGGGGGATCTGGTTTCGCTGATCCACGCCGACGAGCAGCAGTTGATCCTGGCGACGACGTCCGGCTTGAAGTGTCTGAATCCGGAAGGAGGAGAACTCCTCTGGGAATATCAGCCGCCCGACCAAGCGACTCTCTCCGGTCTTCCGGCGGTGACGGCGACCGATCTCTATGCCCCCTGGAGCGATTCATCGCTCACGCGAATCAGTCGCGCCGATGGAACGATGATCGAGAGAAGTCTCCAACCCCCAGGAGCCGAGCCTTTAGGGAATCTGCGCTTTGCGGGGAATTACCTGATCTCCGCTGGTCCGCTGAAAACGGCCATCTTTGAGTTGAAGTCCCCCTTCAACCGAAAGCTGCGAGCCCGACTGGATGCCGATCCTGGCGACTCGTGGGGCATGCTGCAAAAAGCGCAACTCGCCCAACTGGAAGCCAAGCCCGAGGCAACCCTGGAACTGGTTTCCGCCATCGATTCACAAGCGCTTTCCCCACACGATCGGGAGAAACAACAGCAGTTGATCTACCAATCGCTCGTCACACTGATCCGGGACGACCTTGAACAGAGTTCCTCTTACCTGGAACGCCTGAGAGAGATGCCGTTGAGTCGCGAGCAGCAGCGGGAAGCCTTTCAACTTGAACTCGCTCGCATGGTTGCACTTGGGCAGTATCGGGAGGCATTCGACCGGTATCTGGCGTTTGCGGAAAGTAGCGATCTGGGATTACTGATTCCCGAGCACCCGGAAAGCCGTTTTCGGCTCCAGTCTTCGACACTGGTCAGACGCGGATTATCGCGCATCCTCTCGGAATGTCCGCCCGAGGTGCGGGTGGAATTGAATGAGGAGATTGAATCCCTGATGGGGGACGTCGATCTCGACGATTCGCGGGACGTGAATCAGTGGCTGCTCTTATTCCCCGATCATCCTGCGGTGGAAAAGCTTCGTTTCATGCTCGCTCGACGGGCGGTCAGCAAACGCAAATTATCGGTTGCCGAATATCATTACCGACGCTTGCTCGGATCCTCGATTCGCTCGCATGTCGAGCAAGCGGTCCTGGAACTCGATGAGGTTTATCGCTCGTTCGATCGCCATGCGGCCCGCCGGCAATTGCGTGTGGAATGGCGGGACCTGTTCACTTCGGAGAATACGACGACCGGGGAAGGAAGCGACTCGGCGTCCGCGACTCCGACCTCGGTTTCCCCTCCCGATCTGGCCGATTGGGGAGAGTTCTCTTTGAATCTGAGACTGGGAGCGCTCAGTTATCAGATCATGAATCAGTATCGATATCGGATGATCGGCGATCCGATGCCGCTGCTGCCCGATATTCGTTACAGCTTCAACAGTTCCTCGGAACGATTGCAGGTGCATTCGACCGCCAAGCCCCAGGATCTCTGGTCCGTCCCGATTCGAGATTCGGGCATGCTTTCCAATCGTCGTCGCGGGTTGGTTAAGTCATTGGGGCACATCATGTTTGTGATTCAGTCGAACAACATTACGGCGATCTCTCCGATAGAACGACGGGTGTTGTGGAATCGGTCGCTACAGTCGAATCTCAAATTTCTCGACCAACGATCCTATTCGAGTTACGGAAGCAGCATTCCGGCTCTGCTGTCGGGAGAAGAATTCAACACCCAATACAGTGCCGTCAATCGCCAGAAAACGGATCCGGTGATTGCCTTGTCCGACGACTTGATCTGCGTTCGGTCGCAGCGTGAGTTACAGGCCTTTCACCCCCTCTCGGGGGATCTGCTGTGGACGATCGAAAAAGTTTCGTCGGGGGCACAAATTATCTCCGACGGTGACGTCCTGTATATTCTGAATACGTCGGCAGAGGACCTGTCGTGGAAAGTTTTTCTCGGGGATGGGCGTCGCGTTCCGCTCGAAGAGGAACAGCGAGATCGGCTCCAGCAGGCGGTCGCGATCGTCGGCGGGGATGTGATCACGATGGAATCGAAGACTTACCGGACGCTGTTCCTGCAGAAAAGAACGGTCGCTGTGATTCGACGAATCAATCTGGAAACCGGGGAAGCGGTCTGGGAGTGGGAACACAACGGAACCGCGCTGTTGGGAACGACTCGGGGCGGAATTGTGATTCTGGATCAGAAACAGAACTCGCTCTCGAAACTCGATTTTCAGACCGGAGAGGTGGAATCGTTGGTGTCTTTGATCGGGCGGCTCCCCCGAACGATCACGGAAGCTTTTCTCGTCGAATCGAATCGACGGCTCTACCTGATTGCCAACGGGCAACGCGAGAATTCCTTTTATCGGAATTATTATCTCGATTCGGTTCCCGTGAACGGACAGCTCATCGCCATCGATTCCCAACAGAAGAATATCCTTTGGAGTCAGGAAGTGGACCATCAGCATCTGGTTCTGGAACTGATCGAGGATTCTCCCGTGCTACTGTTTCTGGCTCGTACCAGCCAACGGGTCGGAAACATCTACCGGTCGAGCCAATCGGTCCTGGCCCTCGATCAAAAGAATGGACGCGAACTGATCGATTACCAGGCTCCCTACAGCTACGATTTTCAAGCCGTTCATCTCAACCACGAAGATCAAAAAATATCGCTCATGTCCTACAATTCCAGGATGGTACTTTCCGCGATACCGCCTCTCGACGAACCGCTCCAGGCACCCAAACCCTGAGTCGAAGTTTCCCGAAGTTGGAGTCGCGTTCGACGAAACTGAAACCTCCGTCTCTCTTTTTGAATAGCCATTGAAACTCGCCTATGCCTACCGTCATCATTCCCACTCCGCTGCGAGACGTCACCGGCGACGTGACCGAAATCGAGGTTGAAGCGCGGACCGTCGGTGAAGTCATCGACCGGCTTGAAGAACTCTATCCGGGGATCGGCGAGCGACTTCGCGTTGATGATGAGATACGTCCCGGACTAGCGGTCGCCATTGACGGGGCGATGAGCAGCCGCGGATTAACGCGAAAGCTTCAACCCGAAAGCGAAGTTCATTTCCTGCCGGCGATTGGTGGGGGATAAAAGATTGAGGAAAAATGTTGGGTCTGTTTCACAAGTTCATTAGAATGAATGTGGCCCACCTTAATCCTTCCACACTCGCGTTACTCACCATCATGCGTTATCTCCTATGTCTGGCATTCTGTCTTTCCGTTCTGCCGCTGGACGCGAAAGAGATCGACTTCAATCGCGACATCCGTCCGATTCTTTCCGACAAATGTGTCTTCTGCCACGGCCCGGATAAAGAACAGCGCCAGGCCGATTTGAGGCTCGACACCGGCGCAGGAGCGTTTGCCGATCTCGGCGATCGCGCCGCGATTGTGCCGGGAGATCCCGAGGCGAGCGAACTGGTGAAACGGATCACTTCGACCGATGAATTCGAGCAGATGCCTCCTCCCGATTCGAAGCGGTCCCTCTCAGACGACGAAAAACAATTATTGATCGACTGGATCAAACAGGGAGCCGAGTATCAGCAGCATTGGTCGCTGATCAAGCCAGAACGTCCCCAGCTTCCCCCGGTCAAAAACCCCGGTTGGCCGAAGAACGCGATCGACAGATTCATCCTGAGACGACTCGAAGCGGAAGGGATCCCGCCGTCGCCCCCCGCCGACAAAGAAACACTCATTCGTCGTGTCACGCTCGACCTGACCGGTTTGCCACCGACCTTGGAAGAAATCGATGCCTTCCTGAACGACGACTCTCCCTCGGCGTACGAGAAAGTGGTCGATCGATTGTTGACTTCGCCTCGTTATGGCGAGCACATGGCGGCGACCTGGCTCGACGTCGCCCGCTATTCCGATTCCAACGGCTACCAGCAGGAACGAACGCGCACCATGTGGCCGTGGCGGGACTGGGTAATCCGCGCCTTTAATCAGAACATGCCCTTCGATCAATTTACCATCGAGCAACTGGCGGGCGACCTGTTGGAGAATCCGACGCGCGATCAACTCGTCGCCACCGGGTTCAATCGCAATCACATGTTGAACGGAGAAGGGGGCCGGATCGCCGAAGAAAGCCGCGTCAACTACGTGATCGACCGTGTGAATACGACATCAACGACCTGGCTGGGGCTGACGATGGCCTGTTGCCAGTGTCACGATCATAAGTACGATCCGCTGACTCAGATCGAGTTCTACCAGTTTTACGACTATTTCAATCACATCGACGAGACCGGGCGCGTCGATGCGGGCGGCAATGCAAATCCTGTTCTCGACCTGCCGACCGAATCGCAACTCGAACGCGAACAACAACTCCGGCAACAAATCGCCGACCTGCAACAAAGTCGCCAGGAGTTGATGACTCCCGAGAAGATTCTCGCCTGGGAAACCCAACTCCAAAAGAAGCTGGCCAAGCAAGAGAGCCAGTCGACCTGGAAGACATTAATCCCCCAACAGTTCGTCTCCAGGAACGGTCAAGACCACGAGATCAAAACGGACGGTTCAATTTTTCTCTCCGGGAAGAATCCTGACAAAGATGTTTACGAAGTGACCACCACCATCTCCGTCAGCAGCCTCGCTGGCATTCGTGTGGAAGCCTTGCATCACGATTCGTTCACGAACGGCGGTCTGGCCCGTTCCGACAGCGGAAACTTCGTCCTCACAGGCGTCGAGTTCGTCATCACTCAACCGGACGGCGAAAAACTAACTCCGAAAATTGCGTCTGCTAAAGCCGAGTTCGAACAGGGGAACCTGACTATCGAAAAAGCGTACGACGGCAATCCCGCTACCGGCTGGGCCGTCAATAATCCGGGCAATATGAAACTCGACCGGTCGGCGATGTTCCTGTTTGAGAAACCGGTCGCCGTTAAAGAAGGGGCGACATTGACGACGACGCTCAAGTTCGAATCGCCGCACAAATTTCACCAGATGAACTGGTTCCGCTTGGATGCCACATCGGATGTCGATCCGGCGTTGGAAGAGGAAGAAAGCATCCCTCGACAGGTGATTGATGCCTTGGCTCTGGAAGCCTCCGAACGATCTGACGACTTGAAGAAAGCCGTTCGCGACTATTACGCAAAGTCGGCGGAGGAAGTGGTCAAATTCGATCAACAGATCGCGAAGTCGAAGACCGATCTCAACAATCACCTGAAAAGCTATCTCGAAACGATGGTGATGCGGGAGAGAAAAGAGCCGCGGGAAACCTACCGTCTCCAACGCGGCGTCTGGGACAATCCCGACAAATCCCGCCAGTTGGCCGGCAATGTGCCCGCCGTACTGCCGCCTGTTTCTTCCGAGGCTCCCTCGAATCGTTTGACGTTGGCCCGCTGGCTGGTGAGTCGCGAGAATCCGCTCACCGCTCGCGTCACGATCAATCGTTTCTGGCAGCAGGTGTTCGGTACCGGTCTCGTCAAAACGGTGGAAGACTTCGGCACTCAGGGGGAGTCGCCGTCTCATCCGGATTTACTCGACTGGCTGGCGGTCGAGTTCATGGAGTCCGGCTGGGATATTAAACATATGATGAAGTTGATCGTGATGTCGTCCACCTATCGACAGTCGTCGAAGGTTACTCCCGAACAAGTGAACCGGGATCCCTACAACCGCTTGCTCGCCCGAGCCCCCCGTTATCGACTTTCATCGTTAGCGCTCCGCGATCAGGCGTTGTTCCTGAGTGGGCTGTTGCATGAAGAACTGGGCGGCGATCCGGTCAAACCGTATCAGCCGGAAGGGGTCTGGCTGGAAATGACGCTCGGAAAAATCAAATACGAGCAGGATCATGGCGACGACCTGTATCGCCGCAGTATTTATATTTTCTGGCGTCGCTCGGTCGGTCCGACGATGTTATTCGATTCCTCCGCCCGGCAGGTCTGTACGGTGAAACAATCGAGAACCAATACTCCACTGCACGCGTTGACGTTGATGAACGATATCACCTACGTTGAAGCGGCCCGCAAGATGGCGGAACGCGTGATGCCGGAAGGAGGCGAAACCGATCAAGCCCGTCTGAATTATGCCTTCCGATTGGCGACGTCCCGCCATCCGACCGAACAGGAACAAGCGGCATTGATGTCAACTCTCGAAAGCGTGCGTCAAAAACTCGGGTCTGATGAGAATGCCGTGAATGAGTTGTTGTCCGTTGGCGAGTCTCCAGTTGACGAACAGTTCGACCGCGCTGAGTTAGCCGCCTACGCCGCCACAATGAACGTCATCCTGAACCTCGACGAGGTCCTGACGCGAGAGTGAAAGTGAGTTGAAATAATAGCCGCGATCGTAAGATCGCAGGGGAGATTTGTTGAACTCGGAATGGCATTCCTCCGTGTTCGATGATCGAACTTGGAGCCGCCGACGGAAGTCGGCAGGGGAACTGTGAATCAACACTGAAAAAATGAAAGCGTGGAGTCAGATCGATATGCCTGGCTCAAAATATGACACGGAGTGTCGGCCTACAGTGAACGCCGAATGTTGGTCGCTAAAACTGAAATCGAATCTATTTTCTGATCATTGATTAACCCTATGAACCACATTCAACAACTCCAGCATCAAATCGCCCGGCGAGATTTTCTTACCAGAACCTCGCTCGGACTGGGAGCGGCGGCACTCGCCCATCTTTCGGGAGGCAACGTCTCTGCGGCGGGCGGACTCCCCGGCTTGCCGCACTTCGCCCCCAAGGCGAAACGGGTCATTTATCTGATGCAGTCCGGAGCGCCGTCACACGTCGATCTCTTCGACTACAAACCGACCCTGTCTGAGCGGCGCGGCGAACAAATTCCCGAGTCGATCCATAAATCGCAAAAGCTCTCCACCATGACGGCTAACGCCGGCAAGCCGTGTCTGGGAGCGATTGCCCCCTTCCGGCAACACGGCGACTCCGGACGCTGGCTCTCCGATTTCCTGCCGCATACCGCCGAGATTGCCGACGATCTCTGTTTCGTGCATTCGATGAAAACCGAAGCGGTCAACCATGCCCCCGCGATGACCTTTCTCCTCACCGGATCCGAACAGCCGGGACGCCCCTCTACGGGAGCCTGGCTCGATTACGGTCTCGGCAGCGATAACGACGATCTGCCGACGTTTTGTGTGTTGACGTCCCGCGACCGCGAAGGGACCTGCGGCCAGTTGTTTTACGACTTTTACTGGGGCAGCGGCTTCCTGCCGTCCCGGTATCAGGGGGTGAAGTTTCGGGGCGGGGGAGACCCTGTTTTGTATCTCTCGAATCCTCCCGGCATCGATAAATCACTCCGACGCGATCTGCTTGACGGGCTTTCCGATCTCAACAAACTGAAATACGAAGCGGTCGGCGATCCCGAAATTCAGACCCGCATCACGCAGTACGAGATGGCGTACCGGATGCAGGACTCCGTCCCCGAATTGACCGACTACACCACCGAACCGAAACACATTATCGATATGTATGGGCCGCAGGTGATGGAGCGGGGGACGTTCGCCTCCAACTGCATGATGGCCCGACGACTCGCCGAGCGGGGCGTCAAGTTCATCCAGCTCATGCACTCCGGCTGGGATCAGCATCAGAATCTACCGACGCAACTGGTCGAACAGTGTAAGGATACCGACCAGCCCGCCGCCGCTCTGGTCAAAGATCTGAAGCAGCGCGGGTTACTGGAGGAAACACTCGTCGTCTGGGGCGGCGAATTCGGCCGGACGCCCTTCGGTCAGGGGGACATTAACAATCCCAAAAAGCACGGTCGCGATCACCACCCGTACTGCTATTCGATCTGGATGGCGGGGGGCGGCGTCAAGCCGGGCATCGCCTACGGCAAGACCGACGAATACGGTTACAACGTGGTTGAGGACAAAGTCCACGTTCACGATTTCCAGGCGACCGTGATGCGATTACTGGGGATCGATCACGAACGGCTGACGTTCAAATTCCAGGGACGCCACTTCCGCCTGACCGACATTCACGGCCATGTGGTGGAAGACTTAATCGGGTGAGTCTGAATAGCTCAGACAAGCTCGGAGATCGGTTTGGCGTTATCGGCGACGACGTATTGCGGGCGACCGTTCAGGTCGTCGATCGTCGCGAGGTTGGGGTCGATGCCCAAATTGTGATATAGCGTTGCAAAGAGTTCGGGGAACGTCACCGGACGCGACACCGCTTCACCCGCCAGTCGGTCGGAAGATCCGATCACCTGGCCGTGATTCATTCCTCCGCCGGCTAGCATCGCACTGTTAAGTCGCGGCCAGTGATCGCGTCCCACACGAGCACTGATCACGGGGGTTCGTCCGAATTCTCCCCAGATCGCCACGGTTGTTGTTTCGGCAAGACCTCGTTCGTGCAGATCTTCAATCAACGCCGACACGCATTGATCGAAGACGGGGAAGTCTTCCGCTTCCCGTTTGAAGATGGAGTTGTTATTCCCGCCGTGCCAGTCCCATTTGCTGTAGTTCAGGGTGACGACTCGCGCGCCGGCTTCGATCAAACGTCGAGCCACCAACAGACTCTGCGGAACACGCGGCGCTCCATTGCCGTCCATATGTTTGGTCGGATCGCCGGTACCGTACCGTTCGACGATTTTGGGATCTTCATTAGACAGATCGAGGGCTTGCGCCAAGCGGGAAGAGGTGAGGATCCCCATCGCCTGTTCGGTGAAGGCATCCATTCCCTCCATCATCCCCTTGTCGTCGGCTTGTGATTTGAATTGATCCAGACTTTTGAGTAGCGCTTTCCGATGTTGCAGTCGGTCGAGTGTGATGCCGTTGAGGACCATGTCGTTTTTGGTGGGGCCCATCGGCTGGAACGGTGTATAAGCGGGGCCGAGAAAACCGGGACCTGGTTCGTTGTACGGTCCGTGAGTGCACGGGTAGCAGAGACTGATAAAGGGAGGCGTCTCTTCGCGATAGTGTCCCTGAAGTTTACTGACCGCCGAACCGAATTGAGGCCAACCGCCCAACGGCTTGGGAGCTTTGGGATCGTGTCCATTGAAACATTGAATGGCATCGTGTCCCGCTTGGGAGCCAACGATGGAACGGACAATGGTAAATTTATCCGCCTGTTTCGCCAGTAGCGGAAATGCTTCGCATAGTTCCATGCCGGGCACATTGGTGGCAATCGGATTCCACGGGCCGCGAATCTCCTTGGGAGCATTCGGCTTGAGATCCCACATATCCTGATGCGGCGGTCCGCCGACCAGATAGATCATAATCACCGACTTCTGTGGTTTGCCGGGTGCGGAGTTTGCTTCTGCTTCGAGAAGTCGGGGCAGGGTGAGACCGGTCAGTCCCAGAGAGCCGATTTTGATTGCGGAACGACGTGAAATTCCGTCGCAGAATGATGTGGGGGCTTCTTTTCCGCCGGCAATCGTCAGCATAAAACACTCCAGAGGTCATTGATCGTGAGACTTCGGCGCTCCCTGAAGTTATCAAAATCGGCTTGCGCGTTCCAGAGGATTCTTTTGAGACTGGAATTCGCGCACAAAAAACTCCCTCGGAAAAAGTGATCAAAAAATTTCCGAGGGAGTCGTGCTTACAACAGCTTCATGATCCGGTCCGACAATCCCTGTTCGCCCAGGATCACGTTCAGTTGACCTGAAGCGGCGATCTTTTCCAGAACTTCCAGTTCCTTCAGCCGCATCAACACCGGGTTGTTGTCGAGCAACTTCGCCGTGTTGGCTTGCGACCGCATCGCCGCCGTTTCTTCGCGTCGCGAAATCAGGTTGGCTTCCGCCGCCTTCTTCGCTTCCGTCACGCGGTTCATCAGGTCCTTCATGTCGCCCGGCAGGATCACGTCCCGGATTCCGAGCGATTCGATCTTCAGTCCGAGGACGTCAGCCCGCGAACGGACCAGGTCCGTCAGTTCCGTCACGACTTCTTCCTTGTCGCTCAGGAAGGCATCCAGTTCGCGGCTTCCGATCACGGCTCGCAGCGCCAACTGGACTTCACGGTACAGCGCCTGCGACGCCGAGTCGCTCGATGTCACCGATCGATGGGCATCGGCCACCGTATAAGTCACCACCGCGTTCAGACGCAGTGAGACCTTGTCAGCGGTCATGATGTCCTGACCGGCGACGTCGAGCAGTTGCTCGCGCAGGTCGACTTCCACCACGGTTGCCTTCGCTTCACCCTTCCAGAACGCGTAGCGTCCCGGAGTGAGCGTTTCGACGTACCGACCGTCCACGAACAGCACACCGGCGTGGTTTCGTTCGACCGTGCAGATGTCGAGCACGACCGCCGCCTTCGGCCAGAATTCCTGGACCGCGAGGTCGTCGTGTTCGAAACGAGGATTCCGCGCGTCGATCACTTCGACACGAACATCCTTGGAGTCGTTCCACCAGGCGTACAGACCGGGAGTCAGGAAGCGGTCGAAGCGACCGTCGATCCAGACCAGCGCCCGTTGATGATCCTTCAGGTCGACAAAGTCGATCCGATCCTCCACCAGCCCCGACTTCACAATCAGGTCGAGTTCCTCATCCCACAGCCACGGCTCACGCCGCGACATGATGCGCAGTTCGCGACGACGGAGCGGATCGACGATCCAGTGGCGTCCGGCATCGAGCACGCGAACGAGGTCGCCGTCCTCGAACAGCAGTCCCGTTTCGAACGAACGGATCAAGTAACGCTTCAGCATCTTAAACATCATAGGGCACCTCCTTCCGGTGCGGTTTGTCAACAGGTCCTTCCCTTGGCGAAATCAACGATGACGGTCTTGGGAGGGACGAAACGTGTCTAAACTTTTTTAAGTTATGAGTCGGTGAATATTTCCAATAATCGTTGGTGAAAGTCCTTCTCCTCCTCTGGAGGAGAAGGTGCCCGAAGGGCGGATGAGGAGGTGGTGCAGTTAATATTGATCTCCTCCTCACCCCGTCCCTCTCCTCCAGAGGAGGAGAGGGGGGCATGCAAGTAGGCAAGATCGTAAAAAGATCGAGTTTCCCGCGTCGGGTGGCGGGGGCGCTCTGTGTCACAGAAGCCCCCGATGTTTCACCCCCTACATCGTTACTACTTTCAATATCAAATCTCTTCTTCAGAAGAGTGTTTTCAACGAGGCCTTTGGAAAACGGAGCCCGCGACGATCACACGTCGTCGAACGGAGTCCGCTTGAGTCGGCGAGGTCATCGAGTCGGAACGAATTTTTCCGTCACCCGCAGGAGACTCGTGTCTCGCTGCGAAGCGTGGGAGCCGTTCGCTCGTTGTCGAATTCATCACCGGCGGCATCCACGAACTGCAAAGTCCGACTTGGTGCTGCCGGTTTCATCGCGACGAGGTTTCCAGCCAGTTGGTTCGAACGAGTCGACCGTTCCGGGAGGGTTCCCGCGCCTTTGATGTCCCCGGCGGATCGAACGCTGGACCGTTTTCCTCCGGCTTCATGGCTGCAGATGGTTCACACCTGCATGGTGGGACAGTCTTACAGACCGTCGTCGTGTGGGCGGGAGTTGAACCCGCAACTTTCAGTTCTCAAAACTGACGCTCTAACCATTTGAGCTACCACAGCTACGGAGGAGTGTTTTCGAAACTGTTTACGGGACACGGTCGGCAACTTGGGAGGGCCTTCCGCGCCGCCAGCAGCACTCTTCCGCCTGTTTCAATGGTTGTTGATTCCATTGAAAAACCCGGCTTCGTTTCCGACGCCGGGTTATGAATTAATTCTGGAAGTTCACAACCTCAGCGCGATGTCTCCACGGCGGGATACCTGTTGAAATTTTCGCATTGAGCGATATCGCATCTCATGATTTGGTCCTTAATGATTTCCGTTTTTGCGTTTTTCGTTTCATTGTTGCCGGGAAAGACGCACTCAGGGCGCAAGAGGTTCGCAAAGATTTTGGGAGAAACAGCCAGCGGCTCAGGCCTGCGTGTATTGATTGCGGTACGAGTTGGGAGTCATGCCGGCGGCTTTGCGGAAAAATTCACTGAAGCTGGCGGCGTGCGACATGCCGACGAGATGGGCGATACGATCGAGCGTGAAGTCGGTCGTCTGTAGGAGTTCACAGGCGCGATGGAAGCGGACCTCTCGAATCTCCTCGCTGACGGTACGGTTCGTCGCTTCCTTGAATTCGATTTGGAAAGTTCTCAAGGGGATATGGACGTGATCGGCGACATCGCAGACGCGAATCCCCTCGCAGGCGTGCAGGCGGATGTACTCGCGTGCCCGGTCGATATCCGTGACCGGGGCGCGTTGCTGGCCGATCGTCGATTCCCGGATCGAGATTCTTTCGGCGGGAACTTCGACGATTTTCCGGCCCAGTCGTTTGTGTTCCGTTAGCCTCATGAGCAATCGCGTCGCTTCGTAGCCGATCTCAAGATTGGGAGGATGAATACTGGTGAGCGGGATCGAGTGGAGCCGCGAGGTTTCGGAATCATCGACCCCGATGACGGCAATATCTTCGGGGACGCTGAAGCCCAGCGTATGGATCGCTTTGAGAGTGGCGATGGCGTATTGATCGTTGAGAGTGACGATCGTCGCCGGTTTGGGAATTTGTTGCAGATAGGCCATCAACTTCGGATCGGGAGCCATCGAATCGGCCAGCTCGGAGTGCGAAATGGCCATCGCGATATCCATTTCGTAAGCCGCAAATTGGAATTCCTCCTGACGGCAAAAATCCGCCAGCGCATCGCGGCGGTGATGCGAGCCGTCCGAATCTCGATAACCGACATAACCGACGTAATGACGTTGAAGCGACTTGATATGCTCGACGGCGATTTTGGCGATCGATTCTCCGTCGGTGTAAACGCTCGGCAATCCGCTGTCCGCCAGATCGCCGCAAACCATGACGATGGGAACGTCGCCTCGTTCCATCCATTCTACAAGCCCTTCGGACTTCCCCACGCTGGCGATCACGCCGTCGACCCGGTTTTTCCATGGAGGAATCGACGTGAAATAATCGTCCTCTTCGAGTGTGTGGTCGGCTTCGAACAGAAAATCTTTGAGTTGAATGCCACTATGTTCATCGACGTATTGCAAGATGCCTTCGATCACACGATGAGAACGAATGCCGAGCCGGTCGAGATAAAGTCCGATGGTGATCATGTTGCTTAAGGAATTTTCAGAATTGCTCGAATCGATTGCAGGAAATTCGCATTTATTCTACTCGCGCAAAATCGATAGAATCAATGCGCAAAATCTGAAACATTTGGCGTGCGCAAAATCTTAACGCTTAAGTGGTGTTGAACTAAGCACTTCCAGACGTCGCCTCCTCCCGCAGCATCGAATAAACGGGATCAGCCAGAGGCGAAAAACAGGTTTCGGTCTGCGCATCTTGAGAGGGAACGGTATGTGAGTTGCGTAATTCATTCAAACTCATGAATCCTTTTCTTTTCCCTCGACTTATGGAGCTTAAACTGATGCCGAATTTACTCGCTAAGAAAAAACAGGGTTTTACTCTGATTGAGCTATTGGTGGTGATTGCCATCATCGCGGTTTTGGTAGCCCTATTGTTGCCCGCCGTTCAACAGGCCCGCGAAGCGGCCCGTCGTTCCAGCTGCAAAAACAACTTGAAGCAGTTGGGGTTAGCGATGCACAATTACCACGATGTCCATAATTGTCTTCCGATGGGCATGGTCCATCGGATCAACTGGCGGGTTTCGATCCTGCCATTTATCGAACAAGGGGCGGCTTACAATCAGCTGAGCTTCGATGAAACGTTTCGAGGCGATCAGGTAACGACCAACACGAAGGTTCTGGGTGGATTGGTGTTTGATACCATGATTTGCCCGTCCAACACGGTCGATCCCTTGAAGAATAACGCCTACGGCGCGAACGGTCAGCGCATGCAGTACGCGACTTATCTGGCGATTGCCGGAGCGGTCGATACGTCCATGTCCAACAACGCTCCTGCCGGAAAATGTAACAGTTATTACGGCTGGCACTGCAACAATGGCCCGATGCTGATCAACGAAAAAGTCGGATTCAAGGACATCGTGGATGGGACCTCGAACTGCCTGCTGGTCGGCGAACAAAGTGGTCGCGACGAAGGAATGCTGTACGGCGACCGTCGTAACGGTTATCGCGGCGGCTGGCATGGAACCGATCAGACCACCAACACCGCGAACTTCGTCACGGGAATTGGGAGCGGCATTACGCCGATCCAGTATCCTTTGAACTCCACCTGTAACGACTTCTGGGCTTGCCAAGTTCCCTATCTGAATTCCGCGATCTTGAACTCCGAACACACGGGAGGAGTCCAGTTTGCACTTGCCGATGGCTCCGTCCGCTTTATCTCGGAGAACATCGACCTGACAAACCTCAAACGTCTGGCGATGAAATCAGACGGCCAGGTCGTCGGAGAATTCTGATCAACGCTCACTCGCGTCTCCCGGAAGAGACTGGGTTGTTTCTCCGGGAGACGTTTTTTAAGTCATTTTCATCGATCGATTGATCGAGACGTGAGAATTCATAAGAGGTGCCCACATGAAAATGTTATCTAACGCGACGCTGATCGTCTGGTGTTGCGGATTCGTGTTTCTCTGCGGAGCGGGTTGTTCCAATGAATCGGACCTTCCCAAAGCGGTAGTCACGGGGGAAGTCTATCTGAACGGAGAACCGTTCACCGGAGCTGCCGTCAGATTTTACAATCCCAAACTCGGAGGAGGAGCCTTCAATTTGGATGAAGCGGGCGCCTTTGAGTCGGGTGAGCCGATTGTGGTCGGCGAGTACACTGTGTCACTGGACCGTCCCGGACCGAACGTGGGGGAAAATCCCGGCGAGATGACCTGGCCGGAAGATCAAACCAAGGATCTTCCCCAAAAGTATCTGAAAGGTTCGAAAAGTGGATTGACGGCTCAGGTTTCCGAGATGGGGGAAAACCACTTTCTCTTTAATATCGAAGGGGCTCCGAAATCATCCCGTGGTGACGGCCGCGAGGGACCGCAAGTGATCGAACCGATCACGACGACCGGAGGATAGAAAGTTCCGACATTTGCCCGCGAAGACCCAACAGGTCTACGCCCACGGAATCTGCTCTCTTGCAGATTCCGTTTTTTTATGGTGTGAACTACCGCCGCTTCTTGGCGCGAGCTTTCGCCGCCGCGAACACGTCTTTCTTCCGTTGATCGGCTTGTTCGTCCGGTTGTTCCGCGGGAGGAGTGGGAGTCGGGGGCTGTGGCTTGGTGTCGGATTCTGAGACCTTCGGTTTCGGGGCTCGTTTGGGAAGTTTCGGGATCCACGACGACCACCACGATCCTCTCGGCTGTCGCGATTTCGCTTCTTCAATCTCCGCAGTAGCGGAAGTGCTCACCGGTTTTAGACGCTCCCACAGCGATAGTCGTCGTCCCGCAATCTCGGCGATCAACAACAGAATCGAGAGCGAAAACAGCCACGGCAACAATGTTTTTTTGCTGGCGGCTCGGGGAGGATCGTCCAGAATCGAGAGCACATCGGTTCGCGCGATGCCGCCGCTCGTTTCCGCGACGTCTTTCAGAATATCGAGTCCGCTCGGGAGGCCCGCTCGCGGGGCGAATTCAGGAGAGTAGGGGAGAGAAACCGCGGGGCCGCGTGTGAACTGGCGACCGCCATTTTCAACGATCGTCCGGAACGATCCGGTTCGATCGAGCGTAAAGCGTGCTTCGAGCGAGTTAGGCCCAGTCCAGAGAAACTCGGGAGTCACGACCGCCTCGCGCCCCTCTCCGGGAGGAATCACCGAGAGGATCGGCGGTTGCGTGTTGGCCGGATCGGTGCGTTCGGGATCGAGTTCCACGCGCACGACAGCATCCTGTCCGATGCGTTCGACATCGACGTAAACTTCGTCGGGGGAATGACCGCTCATCAGCCAGCGTGCGTGCGTAATCAGAAAGTCCTCGTAATTCTCCCAGCGTCCGAATTGTCCGGTGTATTGGCCGTCCACTTCCAGACACAACGCGGCCGCTCGTCCGATGCCTCGATACCAGACCGCCGACAGCGGCGCGGTGTACTCGTCTTGAGTGACGACGACGGGAGTCGCATCCGGCTTGATGTAACTGAGGTTATAGCCGTCCACGTTCGGAAACCCGCCCGAGTCCAACTCTCCCAGCAGTTGCGCGTCGGGCAGGATGGCGCCGGGGATCCCGTTTGGTTGGGTCTCGTCTTTGGTGACGAACGTGCTGCGGGCAACGCTCATTGTGTCTTCAGTAAACAGGCGCGGCAACTCTTCGGGATCGTTCGTAAACATGATGTTTCCCGATCCGAGTTTTGCGATGTCTTTCAGAAGCTGGGCATCGGGGTCTGTATCGCTTCCCAGACCGATCACGCTGACGGTGATTCCCAGTCCTTCATATTTTTTCAGCAGGGATTTGTAATTGCCGGGTTGTTCGCTGTCAGCGGCGTCCGAGAAGAGAATGATGTGTTTAGTGGACTGCGAGGACTTGACCAGTTCATTCCCCGCCGCGACGAGCGCCTCGTAGACGAAAATTCCGCCTCCCATACTTTCGATCTTCTTGATGCGGGAGATAATCGGATCCTTGTCCGTTAGATCGATCATCGGCTGCACGACGTGAGGTTGGCTATCGACCGCGATCACGGAAATGCTGTCACCGGCCGAGAGCATGTTCACGCATTCCACGGTCCCGATGTTGGCGAGGTCCATTTTGGTTTGCGAACCTTTCACGGGAACCGACATACTTCCGGAACGATCGAGCGCGACCGCAAGCGCCATCCGGTTTTTACGATGTTCCTCACGCATCTCCATCGAAACCGGGATCGTCTCGTCCAGCGCGCTCTTGAAATAACCGCCCGTTCCGAAACTCCGCTCGCCGCCGGTCAGCATCAATCCCCCTCCCATATCTTCCGTGAATTGGGCGAGGCGTTCCATTTTCAAACGCCCCAGATAGCGGGCCGGAACGTTCTCCAGAATCACCGCCCGATATTCGTCGAGAGAGTCCTGGGTGAGCGGATGATCGAGGGCGGCGACGACGTCGAGATCGATGCGCCCCGCTCGCAGGGCGCGGGTCAAATTGTCTTCCTGTCCGTCGTTGTTCAAGACGAGCAACCGGGGGCCAGCATCCACCCGGACCACTCCGACGCCGACATTGTTTTCCTGGAGCGGATCGTCGGCGACGGTCAACTCCGCGGTGTAGTTGAAGAAACCGGCCTGATCGATGACGTCCCGAAACAGAATCCGGTTGGCCCCGATGTCGAGATTCACCGTCTGCTTCGCAAATTCCACCCCTTCCCGCTGCAGCGTCAATTCGCCTTGAACGCTGCGGTCCGAGTAAATCCAGACCGGGAACTGAAACGGTTCACGCGGAGCGACCGATTCCGGCATGTTCAGGGAGTCGATGGCGACGTCCCCGATACGAAGTCGCTCAAAGGCTCGCACGTCAATCGGAATCCGATCTTCGCGGGCTTTACGGGCGGCATAAGTCGGGTTCACGCCGTTCGCTTCACCATCCGACAAAACCAGCAGACGCGTCGGACGGGTCTGATCGACGAGTGAGAGAGCCGTTTCCAGCGCGCTATTCAGATCGCTCCCGTCAGGGAGAATTCGGAACGCATACTCTTCGAGCACTCCCTCCTGACGCGGAAGACTTTCGACGGCGGGGCTCGCTCCGAACGTGACAATGCCGATGCGGTCTCCAGTGCCGCGATTATTTTGCAGGTTGCGGATCAGTTCCTGAATGTTGTCCCCCGCGTCGGCGGGCATTGAACGAGAGCGGTCGGCGACGACGATCACATCGATCCCGCGTCCTCCCAGATTGATCATCGGAACCGTCAGCGTCGTGATCAGTACCAACAGCAGGAACGCGCGCAAGTATCCCGTCACGCCTCGCACCCAGCCAATTCTGTAAAACAGAATTCCGACCGGGACGATCAGCAGGAATAATTCGGGATAACGAAATTCAATCATGAGGACAATCGAGTCGTTCGGGTTTTCGGTTTCAGCACAAACCAATCAGCCAACACAGCGATCAGAACGAGCAGCGAACCGAGTAAAATCAACCAGGAAAAAGGATCGTCGAGCGCGAAGAGTTCCACCGGTTTGGTCGTCGCACTCCGCTGGCCTGGTTTCAGCTTCGACAGATTGGATTCTCGCGGATCGAAAAAGTTGACGGAGAACTTTCCGAATTCTTCTTCACCTTCGCGAATCGTATAAATGCCGGGTGACTCCGGAGCGCTGATAAATACAATTTCCGAGCGGAGTACCGGTTTGGTATTCCCGGCTCCTTCGAGAGTCAGTTGTAGAGCGCCCTCTCCCGCCGGATCGGAGAGCCCTTCGTACAGTCGAAACTGAATGTCTTCATTGATCCGGTAATTCCAGCGGGATAAACCGGGCATCGCGGCGCGACGTTGTTCGATCAGATTCATGATCAGGATTGGCCAGTCCGGACTATTCGTCAGATTGGAGCGAGCGAGGTCGATGTTCAAGGCGTAACCGTTGGTGAGCGTCCCCGCCAGACGCCCCATGAGCGGCGTCGAACCGGCGGAAATCATCGGAATGATTTCGTACGGCCACTCCTGGACTCCCCCCCAGACCACTCCCCCCAGCACGACCCCTTCCAGTATCGGGTTCTGTTTCTCCATCAAATACGGCCCCAGGAAATCCTTGGCGTTTTCTCGCGCGGCTTCCGTTGCGTCCAGAGGACCGATGCCGATCCACCACCGGCGGACCGAAGATTCCGGAGTTTCACCCGCAGTATCGATCAGCAAATGTGGATCGTCGCCGTCGGTGAATTCCGCATCGGGAAGTGCCGAGACAATCCGTTCGAGAGGTTGGCGGGCCAGGTGATCTTCGGGGAGTTGCATACCGAGGCGGACGGTTCTGATGCGCGGTTCGATCAGCGTGACGGTGTTGTCGATTGCGAGAGCGTCGTCGGGAGAAGAGAGCGTGATTTTGACTTCCCCGATTCCGCCGGGGACCGGTATCTGAATGGGGGCGGTCGCTTTGGCGGAGAGTTTGGTTTTCCGGGCGAACAGTTCCTGATTACGGGTGGTTCCCGTAAGCACGATCTCGGCAGGTTCGTCACTGTAATTGGCGATGCGCAGAAAAAGTCCGCCCTGATTCTGTTCTGGATCGAACGTCCAGCGCGCTGTCGTGAAACCGACATTCTTCAAAATCTGGCCCACCGACACGATTTCCATCTCATCGGGAGGGAGGGCTCCCTCTTCCGGAATATGATCGGTCAGATAGAGGATTTGCCCGTGACCGGCGGCGAGTTGGACGGCTCGATCCCACGCCGGTTGAACGTCGTGAACCGTTTCGATCGGATTCCAGTCGGCAAACGCCAGTTGGGCATCCTGCCAACTGACGGGACCGGCGAGTTTCTGGATGCGGCGACCGGTCGTCATCAGTGTGATAACGGTATCGCGATCCTCCTGCTGGACGCGTTGCTCGAGTTTTTGGAGCGCCGCGTCGCGGAAGGAGAGCCCCTCGGAGTTTTTCGCCTGCATCGAGGCGGAATTATCAAGGACGACGATGAGGTGTGTGACTTGGCCGGTGTTTCCGAAAATCGGATTCGCCAGAATGAGTGAAATCAGCAGCGCCGCGAGGAGTTCCAGGATCAACGAAGGAGTAATCGGCAGACGTTCCCGCTTGCGACCGGCCGTGGTCACCTGCATCTCCGCCCCCCACAAATGCGCCCCCGAAATAAGCAGCGGAGGGTAGCGATGATGGAACATGTGAATCGCCGCGATCGCGGGCAGCGACAGCAGTCCCAGCAGTCCCCAGGGATTGGCAAAGTAAAACGGCATCACAATTCTTTATTCGGCTCTCAGCAGACCTGCCTGACAAAGTTCGGCATGACAAAGATGGGTGAGTCCCTGTTCGGCAACGAGCGTTACGAACGGAGCGTGGACTCGTCTCGCAGCCCGCGCCAAGGATGTTTGCAGACGCTGCAAACGTTCTTTGTATTGTTGGATTCGGTCCTGGTTGATGATCATGTCGGCCTCGCCTCCCGATTCGACATCGACCAGTCGTCGACCGCCGAGCGCGGAGGGATCTTGTTCGAAGTGATTGAGTAACTGGATCACCCAGAGGGCAGCCGATTCAGCAGCCAGCTTGCGAATGAGCCTGTCCGGATCGTGAGGGAAGAGGAAATCGCTAATCACGATGCGGACCGACTGACGTTTGAACGGAATCGCTCCGTCCATCAACAATTGACCGAGATCGCCGACTCCCGCAAATTCGATCTCATCCAGGCGGTTCAGACTTTCGATCGATAATTGTTCGACGGGACGGCGATCGTCCGCCAGAAACAACGCCGGTCGCCCTCCGAGTTGTCCCGAGAGTAATGCGAACATCGCCGCCAGTTGTTTCAAAACGTGCGGTTTTTCTTCTCCTCCCAGGGCCATCGAGCGGCTGGTGTCGAGGATCACTTCGGTGCGGGGACTGATTTCCTCCCGAAACATGCGAATCATCAATTGGTCGCTGCGCGCGTAGGCCGACCAGTCGAGATGCCGGATATCGTCGCCGGGCATGTATTCGCGATATTCCTGAAACTCGAGCGAACTTCCGATGCCTCGTCCGAGGAGTTCGCCCGATTGTCCCGCCACGGGAACCCGTAGCAACCCGAGTTGATACCGACTGACGGCGTTCTGGACTTCAGGATCGTGTCGCATCGATTAGCCCTCCTCGAGCGAACTGGCGGGCGGAGCCTCGGGAATCTGGAACGGCTCGACTTCCACGGTTTCTGTCTGCTGTTGGGTTTGAAATCCACGGATTTCGTACAGACTCAGGACCATCGCCTTGAGGTTGAACAACAACGCGACACTCGCCGCAATACCCAAAATGACCAGCACCGGATCCGACCACTGATTTCTGTCCGAAATTTCGTACAAAGTGGCGAATGGATTGATGATCTCAAACAGCGAGTATCTCCGCCAGGAGAGAAACTCGAGAGCCTTTGCCATCATTGGGATGATGCACCCGATCGCAAACACCAGCAGTGTGATCACACGGACGTGATTCGGTTTGAGGTTTTCGATCATTCCGTTTCCGATGCGACCGAAGGCGGAGGCGAAGCCGAGATAAATGATGATGTAGAAGACCAGACCGGTCAAAAACGGGATCACTTCGTCGATCGATCCGTAAGAGCGAGTCGATGTGTTCATCATGACCAGAATCGTGACAATCTGCAGACCGTAACAGATGCCGAGGTTCAGCATCAGGTACGCCATTCCGCGCGACCCGCCGGGAAGAAACGGAGCGAGCAGAAAACGGGAGATGCGACGACTCGGAAGCGATTTCCGAATCCGTCGCGACAGAAAGTTTTCCTCGGTCACGGACACCAGCCCCACGGCAATCAGTTGAATATAGGTGAGGCTGCAGATGATAAAGAAGATCTCGTCATCAAAACCGGAGTACCAAAACGCGAGCCCCAGGATAAGAGCGTTCATAATCAGAAATTGCAGCGTCGAGATCAGCCGAATGCCGCTACTTCGATTTCCCGATTCGAAAGTGAGTTGGGCAGACGTGATCTGCAGAAACAGCCAGCAATACAAAATCCCCAGAAACACGACGATTCCAAACCCCAGCCAGAATCTCCAGTCCTGGAGCATCGAACTATCCGAAAACAGCGCGAGTAGCGAGGACGTGGTCGTTCCCAACATGGAGAGCAACCCGATCAGTAACATGATCGACAGGATCCCTTGCCAATGCCGTTGATGGGCGAACGTGCTCACCATTAGCGCCATAATGCTGAAGGCGACCGAGAGCAGCAGTCCGCACAGCAGCAGAAACGCCACCGAGGGTAATTCAAACCCTTCCAGCAGCGATGTGAACGCGATGAAAGGGGCGATCGCGGAGTAATAGATGAAATCCTGTACCACCGCGCTCATCAGCTTTCCCCACACAATCTGCCAGGGAGAAAGCGAAGTAATCCGCAGCGAGTCGAACGTGTTTTGATCCTTCTCGCCGAGCATACTGCGAAACGCGCCGTATGGCACAATGACGGTCACCGCGATCATCAGGACCACAAAGTAAAACACAAATAATCGTTGTCCCGAAGCGCCGTAATTGATGGCGTCCCCCATCATGGCCACGCCGAACACAGAGATCACCCAGGACGAAAAGACCAGCAGCAGAAATGTCGCCACGAACTGCCGGCTCTTAAGGGATTGCCGCGTCTCTTTAACGAGAATCGCATTGAGACGATCTCCGGCTTTTTCCAGCCATCTCAGGGAACTTTCCACGGTACTCATCGGTCGCGTTCCTCCCTGGTGTCGGGTTGTGGAGTCGATGGTTGAACTGGTTGCGCGGCCTGCGGACGCGGAGGATTGTTGGGATGATGATAGGGGAGCGGAGCGTTCGGATCGCGACGATAGCCGATCGGCAAAAATGTCGTCGTTAATTGAGCCTGCGCCACCCCCAGCGAAATCAGTCCGACGAAGACCAGAAAGATCGCAAAGCACCCCAGACCAGTGATCGCATCCAAAATGCTGGAGCCTCCCGCGATCACCAGTTCCACGAACACTCCGTAACTGATTCCGGCGGTGATCACAGCCACCGTCAACAGAATGATCAGATTCAGAATTTCCAGCCAGGGTTTTTGACAGAGCGCCCCCATCATCACCGCGAACATCGTCAACGCCAGCGAAACCAAGAAGAGTCCGCCGAGGCTGGTGATGATTTCAAATACACCGAGCCCGCCGAGCATATAGCTGAGGCAGATGAACGGCGCGATCGCGGAAGCGTAGACGAGCATCATCACCACGGCCCCCTGAACCTTCCCAGCGACAATATTGCCGGGGGAGAGCGTCGTGATCGCCAGCATCTCGAAAGCCCGGTCGTGGAACTCCTGGGCCATGCTGAAGAAGGCATTGCTGGGAATCGCAAACATCAGACATGCGATCAACGCGACGAGATACGCGCGAAAAAACAGCGGACCGATTTCCTGAAATTCGAGAACATTGAACTTGTTGATGACTCCGAAGACGGAGTACAGCCAGGAACCGATCAGCAGCAATGTAAACACCGTCACGAACGAGCGGGCTTTGACCACTTGTCGAATTTCGCGCACCACCAGAGGATTCAGCCGGTCGCTCAGCGAGCGAAGACGATCTTCCAGAGAAGTCATGGCAAATGTTGGTAAGGCGTCTGACATATCGTTTAAGAATAGGTCGTTCTGAAGTGTTCTGTTACTGGGTGAGTCCGCGGGTCAAATCCATAAACGCGTCTTCGAGGCTTTCGATCTTGCCCCGGAACTCGATGATTGGAAAGCCTTCGTTGACCATCGTCTTCAACAGATTGTGTTGGTCTTGCTGGGTCCCCTCGAATTCGAAACTGGCGGTGTGCTGAGAAATCGAAACGTCGGAGACGAACGGTTGCTGGACGAGCCACTTTTCCAGTTCGGGACCGGTCTCGATCAGCGACATTTCGATGCTGGCGTGCGATTGACGACCTTTCGATTGACGTCGGAGTGCCAGGATATCCTGGATCGTTCCGGTGGCGAGAATTTCGCCTGCTTCGATAATGACCGCCGAATCGCAGATCTCGCCCAGTTCCGTCAGAATGTGAGAACTAATGAGCACGGTTTTTTTCAATTCCGTCGCGAGCAGATGGATCAGTTCTCGCAGTTCCACCCGCGCGCGAGGATCGAGCCCCGCCGCCGGTTCATCCAGAATCAGGACCTCCGGATCGTGGATCAGGGTGCGACCGAGTCCCAATCGCTGCGACATTCCTTTGGAGAGCGTGTTGATCGGCTTCTCCGCCAGCTTACGGAGTTCGGTAAAGACGAGGACGTGCTCGACGGCATCCTTGCGGCGTTGTCCTCGGAAGCCGTACGCCCGCGCGAAGAAATCGAGATATTCGACGACGTTCATGTTCGGATATTTCCCGAATGCATCCGGCATGAACCCGAGTCGCTTACGCACCCGGTCGGGATAATCGACGACCGAATCACCACAGATAAACGCGTCGCCGGCGGTCGGCGATTCGAGTGTGGCGAGAATCCGCATCGTGGTCGTTTTGCCGGCGCCGTTCGGGCCGATAAAGCCCATCACCTGTCCGGGGTAAGCTTTGAAGGAAACCTTATTGACGGCTTTCAGGCGTCCGAAAAAACGATGCAAATTCCGGACTTCCAGCGTCGCGGACTGACCGCTTCGATCGGGCGCGGCGGTCGCCGTCCCCGATTGAGAATCCTCGTTCTCTTCGGATGAGTCGTCGAAAATAGGTTCCGTCGCGCTGTTGTCAATCATCAATAATATCCATGCAACAGAAACAGGCTGCTTCGTTCGCTGGTGCGGTTGACGCCGATGGGGACCTCGGGATTTTCCGAGAAGATTCCAAAATATTGCCGATCTCCCAACTCCCGCTCGAAGGAGTTGACCAGCGAAGAGATCGAGCGTTCCGAGAGACTATTGGAAAATTGAGTGTGAAGCTGGTTTCCGCCGGGATATCTTCCACTTCGATAGCGGCTGGAATAGGAGCTCGTATTGGGATCGTAATTGTCCGGGAGGGCGGGTTGGTTTTCTCGAATCACATTGGAAACCGAACTGATTTGTTCGGTGGACGCCAGTTTGAGCGTCTTTTTAGTGTCGGCCCGGATGTCGGTCCCGTAATACAGTTTGCCGTCGGTACCGCGGACGAGTAACTGTTCGAGGTCGTATTCGAACCCGTTGGCGACGTCCATGGAGCCTCCGCTCGGAGGAGAGAGCGTGAGTCGTCCGCGTTCATCCCGCACGCTCACCGTTTTGAATTGCGTTCGCGTGCGCGATTTGAGCCAACCCGTGCGTAATGACTGCTGATTGGTCCAATCGACAAGGCCCGATGAAAGCCCATCGTCGTCTTGCTCCGGCCAGATCGGAAAGACGGCGGTATCCGCCTGGAACTGCAAGCCTTCGGAAGGCGCCAGTCCCGAATAGAAGGAGACGCGGGTATCGATGACCGATTCGGCGGCTTGTTGATCGACCGTCACCAGGGATCGGATGCGCGACTTGGTACTGAAGCCGTGTGCCACCAGCGAATAACTGAACAGCGAGAGGCTCGTAACCAGTGCGATGACCGGGATCGTGATGATCAGCAGATAGAGTCGTTTCTTCCGATTGAGATAGAAATAATTCACCGGCCCGATGACCACCGAGAAAACGGTGATCAGTAACAAAAACGCCACGACCGGTACGCCGCTGATGCCCGGCACCATAAAATGCAGAAACTCATCGTGACCGGAACGCGAGGTGATCCCATTGCGATACGTCCACCGGATGCGATGATCGCCGAGGTTTTTCAATAACCCTCCCCATTCGTGTCGCGTGCCGGGAAACGGATTTCCATAAAACGCGATCAGTTTTCCGTCAAGCAGATCGAACGTTTGATACGGCAGGTTGGCATGGTCCCAGACGAACGGATCCTGATTTTTGTTTCCGTTATTCGTGACCGTATAACCCGAGTAAACATCCCCCTCCACGAGAGGAACCCGCTCCTTCCAGAGGGGGGCATCCTTCCACGATGTTGAGTTCGAGATCGCCGACTCGTTCAGACGACACAGTTCGTTCAGTCTGGTGGATTGCTGCGGCAGTGCTCCCACATCGAACAGGATCAGGTTGCCGCCGGTCTTGCACCAGTCGAGCATCGCTTCCCGCGCGTCGCTGGAAATTTTGTCGAAGTCGTCTAGCGAGATGGCGACAAAGTCGAGTCCGGAATAATCAATCCACCGTTCGGGCAACAGTGTGGGAGGGATCGTTTCGTGATCGCTGGAGCGCCCGGATCCACCCGATCCATAATATCCACCTGAACTGGAGGCGCCGGCGGAGTTTTGAGCCATCCAGTTCACCCCATACTCGTACTGATCGAGCGGTAATGTCTTGTTCGATATTACCAGCAGGGAAGGGCGGTCGTACGACGAATAATCGACGTCGGGTAGACTGATCGAATTTCGTAATCCCGATTCGGTTACTCCGTTAATCGCGACATCCAGCGTGCCGTTGGATTGAGCGCCCGTCATCGGTATAGAGAGAGAAAACGCGAGCTTGGCGTTGGTTTTCAGGACGATGGTTTTGCTCACGTCCGGCAAACCGGAGCCGTACGGCTTGAACGTAAATCGGATGGCTCGTTCGCGACCGAAATTGGTCGCTTCGATCCGGATAGGATAGTATCCCCCAAACGCGCAACCCGCCCAGCGCGTATCGACGCTCACGTTGAGATCGTTCTGTCGTTTCGTCGACTCCGCACCAGCCCCCCAGCTTGTCCGCACAAATCCCTGCAAGCACCCGTTCACGAGGAACAGGATCAGCAGGCTTCGCAGGCGATGTGAGTTCGAGGAAAACATGAACTTCGTCTCTCGGATGAGGGCGGATTGAGAATAACTACACGGAGAGGTCTTCGGGCACTTCCCGACCCACTTCCTTGACCGATTCCAATAATGACTCGACCACTTTGGGAGGTGTCCAGCCTTCGAGCCGTGCGGAGTAATCGAGAATGATACGATGCGAGAGTACGCTCTTGGCGACCCGTTTGACGTCTTCAAAGCCGACGTTCGGTTTCGAGTTCAACAGTGCGGACGCACGCGAAGTCGCCGCCAACGCGATCGCCGCTCGAGGTGATGCGCCGAACTTCACGAATTTTCGGATATGCTCCGGCGAAGTTTCACGATCGGGATGTGTTGAGGTCACCAGACGGGCGATGTAATTCGAGACGGCGACCGGCAAATGTACCTTATCGGTCAGGTGGAACAGGTCTTCGAGCTGGACAGCACTCAGTGCCGTTTCCAGTTTCGGAGGCTCTCCCGCCCGGCGGGTGGTGATGATTTCCTGGAGCGTCTCGGGCGAGACGCCGTACACATCGATCTTGAATGTGAAACGATCGAGCTGGGCTTCCGGCAGCGGGTAAGTCCCTTCCAGTTCGATCGGGTTTTGCGTCGCCAGTACGAAGAACGGCTTCGGCAGTTCGTGCGAATCTCCCATCACGGTCGCCCGACGTTCCTGCATCGCTTCCAGTAATGCGGCCTGAGTTTTGGGAGAGGCCCGGTTGATTTCGTCGGCGAGAACTAAGTTGGCGAAGATCGGCCCTTTGTGGAAAACCAGCTTCCGTTGCCCGTCTCCCGAGTCCTCAAGAATCGGCGAGCCGAGTATATCGCTCGGCAATAAGTCGGGCGTGAACTGAATCCGGCGAAATCCCAGACCGAGTAACGTAGAGAGCGATTTGACCAGTTCGGTTTTGCCCAGTCCCGGCAATCCTTCCAGCAGCATATGGCCCCGTGCCAGAAGACAGATCACGACCTGATCCAGTAATTCATCCTGACCGAGGATCGCTTTTCCGAGGCCGTCGCGCAGCTTGCCGATCAGTTCCGAAGCGGTGGAGACCTGGGTTTCCGAGAGGAGAGAGCCGGATGGCGTTGGACTGGAGGTTTCGGATGTAGACACAATCGGTTCCTGTCGGGAATGTTGAGTAGTGAGAGATTGGGATGAAATGTGTCATGAAGGGGGGCGCGTGAAGAACTCACTCGCCGGAATTGAAATATTCCTTCACCACACCGCGATGTTTGGGAGACAGTTTTCGATTCCAGGTCGCCTGACCCGTAGACGCGTCACTTTTTCTTGCGGCGGATTTGGGAGCCGAATCGGCCACATCCACTTCGGGCGGAGAGAACGTCACGCGCAAAACTTCTTCCGAGGGATCGTCGAGATAACCTTTCGGGAGCACCGTCTCTTTGAACTTGATCCCCTGTTCGTCGGTTTCGTGGCCGTAGTTCAGGTCAGCGTCGCCGCGACCGCGGTTCACGCCCCCTTTACCCGGTTTGTTTCCGTTGGCCAGTTTGTTGCCTTGCCCCATTTGGTTCCCTTCGCACTGCCCCCCCGGACATTGCCCATTCTGGCACTTCTGTCGTAATTCGACGAGACGTTGCGATTCCTGTTGCAGCGCTTCCTTGAGTTCGTTGAGAAGCTTCTGCCGTTCGGCAGGATCTTTCGGCAGCGAGAGTTGGCCGTTGGCCATCATCTGTTTCAGGCGTTCCTGCATTTCGGGGCTCAATGTGCCGGCGGTCTTCGAGCCGGGATTCCCTTTTTCGCTCAGACGTTGCAATCCGCTGCTGAGTTGCTCGGTCAGTTGTTTGATTTGTTCTTCGGTGAGATTATCGAGATCGCCTGCTTGGGAAAGCGTTTCGGCGGCGGAAGCAGCTTTGGCCATCGACATCGTTGATTGATCGATCCGCATTTGCATTTTCTGACGCAGGGCATCGACCGTTTCCCATTTTTCGTGAGTCAGCGGTTGATTTTTCTCTTCCAGCAATTGCTCAATTTCCTGTGCGATCTGTTCTTTCTCTTCCTCTTCGAGGATTTGTTCCTCTTCGAGTTGTTCCATGATGGCTTTGAGATCTTCGACGTTTGCTTCCGCGACCGATTCCTGAGCCAGTTCTTCCAGTAACGGGATCTCTCTCAGCGGAACGAACCCGCAGGCGATGCAGAACAATAGTGGAATGCCGACGGTTTTCGCGAAGCGAACCGGATAGAACTTCGGCAGGCTCTGCGACCACTGAGATTCCATCTGAGGCAGCTTTCGCGCCCATTCCTCGTCGGGGGCTTCACTCAACGACATCAGCAATCCGCCCGCTTTCAGCTTTTGATCCAGATAGGCGACCGACTCCCCTTTCGTGAACGCATCCCGCATGGAGAATTTCCAGGCACCGATGGCTACCGGGATGGCCGCCAGTCCCAGCCACAGAACATGCGGCCACATTGACGGAATGGTCAATTTGACCAGCAGAACAATCGTTCCAAAGGAAAGCAGGAATGCTCCCAGCCATTCAGCCGCAGTCTTCAAAAACTGGCCAAACAGCAAACGGTGCAGGTATTTACGAGTCCAGCGGTCGAACGTCATGACAATCCTTTCCAAACGATGGGAATCCATCGGTACAGCCGCGAGAGCGGGTCTTTCATCATACGGAAAACGAAGGTCAAAAGACCAATTCTTTTGTGAAAATCTGTCCCTCTCTCGCAGAACTTCCTGATCACACAGTCGTTTGAAACGCCGAAATATCAGCACAAATTCGAGAGATTTTCGATTTTTCTGCCAAAAAACGCCGTTTACCTCTGAGTCAGATAACTTTCGAGGGCCGTTTGCCAGGAGAGGATCGGAATTTGGATCACCTCTTCCAGTTGGGAACAATCGAGCACACTGTAATGAGGACGAGGGGCCGCCGCTCCGAATTCCTCGGAAGTGATCGGTCGTACGATTGTGGATTGATGGGTAAGACGAACGATTTCCCGCGCCATCCGGCACCAGGTTGTCGATCCCGAGTTCGTGGCGTGATAGAGACCGTAGCGGGAGGTTTCGATTAACGCCCAGGTCCAGCGCGCAAGATCGGTGGCCGACGTCGGCGTGCATTCCTGATCGTCGACCACGTTCAACTCGTCGCGCGTTTCCGCCAGTTTGAGCATCGTCTCGACAAAATTCCCTTTGCCGGTCGAACGCCGCGCACCGTACAAGCCGCACGTTCTGAGAATGAAATATTTGCGGGAAGCGGCCTGGATCGCGCATTCACCCGCGAGTTTGGTTTCTCCATAGATCGAGAGCGGCGCAGGGGGATCCTGTTCCGTGTAGGGCGTGCGTCGCGAGAGGTCCCCACCGAACACGTAATCGGTACTGAAGTGAACGAAGACGGCATCTCGCCGGTCGCACCACTCCGCCAGTATTCCCGGAGCGTCGGTGTTGATCGCCTTTGCCGTTTCGAGATCGACTTGCGCCTGATCCACCTGATTGTAGGCCGCGCAATTGATCACGATCTCGGGATTCAGTGAATCCAGCACCTTACACACATCTGTCGTCTGAGCGAGATCGGCCTGTTGACGGGGCAGCGAGATCACTTCCCGATAGGCGGTCGCTTCGAGGGCGGTCCCGAGTTGGCCGTACGCGCCGAGAATCACAATGCTCACTCGGATATCCTTACTGGAAACAACCGCCAAGTCGGTGATCTGAATGCAGGGACGTCATTACTTTTTCAACGTCGGATGAAAACCGGTGGTCTTCAGCGTGATTTTGTAAAGTCCGCCTCCCGCCGTCACGAATAACGTATGCGACTCATCGCCGACACCAAACGTGCAGTTCGTCGGCAGGCTGGGGGTCGGGATATAGGCCCGTTCGGTGCCATCCGGGGCAAACACCACGATGCCGAATCGACTGTCACTGCGAACGGCGGCATAAATGTTTCCCGCCGTGTCGATGGTCATGCCGTCCGTTCCCGTCTGCTGACCGAAGTCGGCGAGCTGTGTCTTCTTTCCGACAGTTCCATCTTTATGAAGTTCGAACGCATTGAGCGTCATGATCATTTTCGGTTTGACGTCGGGTGTTTTCGTGACGTCGAAGTTGCCGTTATTCGTTTCGGCGACGTACAGCGTATTTTCATCGGGCGAGAGGTGGACGCCGTTCGGTTTGGAGATGTTGGTAGTGACGCGGGTGATTTTCCCTGCGGGCGTGATGCGATAGACCGATTGATGATCGAGTTCGATCGGTTCGGGACCGACGTAACGCGGATCGCTGAAAAAGATATTTCCTCGACTGTCGATGACCAGATCGTTGGGCGAATTGAATTTCTTGCCCTCGAATTTGTCGTAGAGAACGGCAACTTTGCCGTCCGATTTGATTTCGACGATGGCTTGGTGCCCGCCGTTCGCACCGCAAGCAGCGATCAAACGTCCCTGAGGATCGAAAAAGAGTCCGTTACTTTTTCCGCTGTCGGGACTATGAACATTGACTTTGCCGGACTTCGGATCGTAACGCAGGATGCGGCCTTTTTCCTGAGGATCGAAGGCGATGTCGCTGAAGTAGACGATTCCTTTTGCGTTCACCGCGACTCCTTCGGTGAATTCCCCCTCGTTCCAGATTTCGACCAGTTTGGCGTTGGTCGGCAAAATGGATTTATCGCCGGTCGGTTTCAACAGTAATTCCCCGCGCGCCGTTGGAGCGACGAACAGGAAAAGTCCGCAGAAAAAAAACAATTGTCTTGTGATCTGTTGCATGGTGTCATCCGTTGTTGCGGGGGGAATGGGAGGCGGGGGCTAATGCGATGCGAAGCGTCTTCTTTCATTGATAACACGATGAACGCCGACAGGCATAGTAAAAAATTACTGTTTTGAAGATCTGCCGGCATCCGAGAATGCGTCCCGTTATCCGGCAGGTTTCCAGGAACAGATTGACTCGACATTCCGATCGGGCTAGTTTGTGGCGAAGGACGTAACATCGGAACATCTGCCGCACGGGCCAAGTTCATAATTGAAGGGGAAACATGTTCGAACGACTTTCAAACGGTTGGGAAATGGCGCAGGAAAGTTACCGCGTCCTGAAACTGGACAAGGAACTGCTCTTCTTTCCGCTCTTCAGTGGAATCTGCTGCACGATTGTGATGGCCAGTTTCCTCGTCCCGGCGTTCGCCAGCGAAGAAGTTCGCGCGATGCTCGATAATCCGGACGCCGCCGCCGAGAATCCTCTCGTCTGGGTCCTGACGTTCCTGTTTTACTTCCTGAATTACTTCGTGATCGTCTTTTTCAACTCGGCGCTCGTCGCGTGTGCCATTATTCGTTTTCGTGGCGGTGATCCGACGGTGGCCGACGGCTTCCGCGCCGCCGGCAAACGCCTGCCGGTGATTTTCGGCTGGGCTTTGGTGTCGGCGACCGTCGGAATACTACTGAGAGCGATCGAGTCCCGGAACGAGAAAGTTGGCGCGATCGTGTCGGCGATTCTCGGAGCGGGTTGGACCATCGCCACTTACTTCGTGGTCCCGGTGCTGGTGGTGGAGAACGTCGGACCGGTGGATGCCGTCAAGCGGTCCTGGGGTGTGATGCGAAAAACATGGGGTGAGTCAATCGGAGCTAACTTCGGTGTCGGGTTCATCGTTTTTCTGGGATCGATCGTCTGTTTTCTGCCGTTGTTCGGTGGTGGTTTTCTGCTTGCACAAGGTTCAACCGCTTTGGGAGGAGCGTTGATCGTCATCGGGCTGATCGGTCTGATGATTGTCTCGCTCGTATCGTCCGCCCTGAATACGATCATTCTCGCGGCCCTGTATCTTTACGCCTCGGACCACGAAGCCCCCCAGAACTTCGATCAGCGTCTGTTACGGAATGCGTTTGCGACCCGTTAATCGCGATCGAGCCACTCCAGCAGCGGTTCGATTTCGGAAAGGATCCCTTTGTAGACGAGTTGCGCATCGCTCATGGCACGTAATGTCTTCGCGAGCGCGGGACGGTCGATTTCGTCCGACGGGATCAGCGACTGGCGGATGAGAAACAAGGTTGCCGCGTGAGCGGGAAAACCGACCGTCACCTGCCGTTCGAGTTTGATCCAGACCTGGGGAGACTCGGCGTTCCAGCCGACTTTCGGTTGGTCGGGATGATCGTTTTTGCGATCCGAAAACCGTACACCCCAGACATAACGCTCGAACGGTCCGGCGCCGATCATGGCATCGACCAACGCTTCGCTTTGAGAGAGTTCCATCTCAGGAATGGGGCCGTGAATGTCGCGAAACGATTGCCCGATCTTTTCGTCGGGCCGCCACCCGGTCGGCAACATGACCGCTCCGAACGACATAAAATCCTGCTTGTCGTCTTTTCGATGGATGACAAAATCTTCTGCGATGTGGGGAGCGAGTTCGCGCAGGGAAGCGACGTTGGGGACGGGGTCGGGAACTCCATCCTGGAGAAACCGCAATACGGCCTGTTGCAAATCTGCGGGGCAATCGCGTTCCACGTGCCAGATTTGAGCGGCGGGAATACGTTGTTTTTCGGCAATCAGTATTTCCCGTTCCGCGGGCGAGCCGGTGAAGATCGCCGCGGAGGTGATCTTCTTTAACTGCGGTGTGAGCTTGTAACCCTCGCGATACGGATGCGGCAGAACACTCATTCGATCCGCTCTTTTCTGTGGCCGCGACAACGCTTTCTCTCGTGAGGAAATCAAATTCCCGCGAGCCAGTCACGGGGATGACTCGACGTGGAATCTGCTAATTCGTCGAGAGACCTGAATCCTTGCGGTAGAACTTTGATTTTGTTTTCGCACTGGCGTGAATGTGAGGCTCGGGAGTCGAGCCGCTCGATTCGGCATCTTTACCGGAAGTCTGTTCCGGAGAGGTGTCAGCCGCTGCTTCTTCGTCGAGATTCATGGAGGCATCCTGATCCTCCGGCGAAATACGACGAGCGATCCACGTTCCCAAAGAACCACCCAGCATCGCCGGCAACAGGATCAGGTCGGCGAACAACGCCGCGAAGATCAATACCGCCATCAACCAGCCAAAGCGACTCACCAACAGTAGATCGGCGAACGACAACATGAACAGTCCCAAGCCGACCGCCATACTCGTTTGCCACAACGCCGGAGCACAATGGCCCATCGCGAGGGAAATCGCCTGTTCGGCAGATTTGCCTTCCGCAATTCCTTCCCGGAACCACGTCAGTAAGTGCAACGTTCCGTCCACCGCAATCCCCAACGCCACCGAAGCGGTGATCATTGTGCCGATATCGACGTCGAGTCCGTTCCAGGAAATCAGACCGAACACCACGGCGACCGGCCACAGATTCGGCAGCATGGTCAGGAGCCCGGCCACGAAGTCTTTCAGGACGATCATCATGACGATCGCAATGACGATGAACGCATACGCGAAACTGCGAATCAGAGATTCCAGAACCGCTTCCTGAGTTCGCAGGAAGATCGGCACCATACCGCTGACGACATGGTCGGCTTGATACAATTTCAACTCTTCCTTCGCCATCTCATTGATCTCTTGGGTGAGATCGGCGTAATCGAGGTCGCTCATAATTGCGACCTGGGCCGTGATACGCCACAGTTCGTCGTCCGGTTCGCTCAATTCGTAATGATGTTCGGAAACTTCGATTGGTTCTTCCGCGTCTTCATCCGCCGGGAGGGAGAGGAACGAAGAGACTTCGTACTGCCCTTCTTTGATACGTTTCTCGATTTCGTTCGCGCGACGAATCGCCTGGCGACGAGGATCGAGCAAACTGAACCCGCCTTTGGATTGTTCTTTTTTGGAGACCGGATTCTCCGTCTCTTCGAAGAAGTCCGCGAGCGAGACGGTTCCGCTGATCTCCGGGTGCTGTCGGATCCGTTCCTCCAGTTTGCGAACCACTTCCATCCGTTCGATGATCGTCATATCGTCGACAGCCGATGACTTGAACTTCACGATGGTATCGACACCCACAATGTGAACGAGGTTGCCTTCGATGTAGTGGTAATCCTGGACGACTTTATTGTCTTCCGGAAAATAGCGGATCACTTTCGTTTCCGTATTGAAGTATTTCAAACCATAAGCAGAACCGGCAGCCACGATCAGACAGACGGTGGTGATCAGGAGATGGTGGCGACATAGAAAACCACCCAACAATTGCCACGGTCGGGAATTCACTTTTTGCACGTTGACGTTGCGACTCGGCCAGAATTGCAGCAGCGACGGCAGAACATACAGCACCACAATAAACGCGATCAGACATCCGACCGCCGAATAGACTCCAAAATCGCGAACCGGAACGAGGGAACTGGTGGCGAGAGAGCTCAATCCGATGGCCGTCGTCACGGAGGCAAGGAAGCACGGTTTCCAGGCGAGACGGAACGCATTCGGAACTGCTTTATCAGGCGTTTTTACGGCGGCGTGCTTCCAGTAATTCGCTACGTGAATTGCACCCGACATGGTCAAGACCATCAGCAGCGTCGGCATCACGACCAATACCATATTCATGCTGCCGTTCGTGATCGGGACCAGCGTGAGGGTAAAATAGACGGTGATGAAAGCCGAGAAGATGACGAGCACCGCAAGACGCAAGCTACGAAGCATCGTTAAGGAGAGCACGACGCCCACAATCATCGAGAGCATAATCGGGGAACGTTTGTGGAATTCCGATCGGGGGTAATCGGGATTGAACGCCGCCTTGAGTACCTCTTCGTTAAGAGCGGCAGACGCGACGAGCCGTCCTCCCATATGCAGTTTGTCTTCCGGGATGCCTGTTTGTAAGGCGACGTTTCGGATCGCGTCGATGGCGTCTCTCTCATCCGCTTCCCCACGTTCGTTCAAACGGATCAACAGCGCCACCGGAGTTCCCGCCGCGAAGAAAGCCGAATCGACGAGCGGTTGTCCTTCCGGCAGATTCTGGGAAGCCGGCGAATGTAAGCCTTCGATCAACTCCTGGAGTTCGGCGACTTTTTCCGGTGCATAATTGATCCCTTCAAAGGTGACCTGAAAGTCGTGTTCGGGAATTTCGATGTAGAGTTCTTCGATCTCTCCGCCCGCTTCTTCCTCCTCGTCTGCTTCAATTTGAGCGAGCAGTTCGTATTGTTCTTCGGTGAAGTCGGGTTCCGGAGGGACGAACGGTTCCAGAATCTCGACGTCGAGTCCCAATTTCTCCTGGGCTTCCGTTTTCAGTTCTTCCAATAACTGACGTTTTTGCTTTTGGCCCTCCTCGGTCAGCTTTACTTTGAGCGGACCGCGCCCGATTAACAGCCCGGTCATGCGCCGAACCGCTTCCTCCTGATCGATTCCCTGGTCGAGGATCCGTAACAGGCCCTCCGTCGGTGTGGAGACGCCGAGGACGTAGGGCGAGCCTTCCCGTCGAATTCCCTGATCGTCGGGAACCCCCTCCAATTGACGTTCGAGAAGTTTGATCCGCGGATCGTCAATCGAACTTCCTTCCCACGTCATGAATAACGTCGATTCCTCGGGGAAGTGAGAGAGATACCAGTCGAGTGCGATCGCCTGTTCGTCGCTATCCGGCAGCCAGTTTTCCACATCGTTTTCGAGATGGATCTGCTTCAAGGCCAGCCAGCAAGGGGGGATGATAAAGATGACGGCGGCTATCACATACAGTGCCAGGCCGTGCCCCCAACGGTCTTTCCGTTCAAAAAAGTTAGTCATCTATGACAGCTCTCGATGATGGATGCCACGCGATTCCATGCAGGAACGGTGAAGATTTCGGGTGTGAGAGTCTCGTATTAATTTTAACAATTGGGAATCGGCCTCTCTACTGGCGGAAGAGGGTCCCGCACACATTGTCAGCTTTTTCCGAAATTGTCAAAACATCCTGAGAAGTCACATCTTGCGACAACAGCTGGCTATTCTAGCAATTCTGCATTTCGATGCGAGGGGAGTCCGAGCGATAAGCCACACCTGTTAGAAATGTGGCGTCCTATCTTCTCCAGGCTTCTCAAATTGTCGCTAAACAGAGGATTGAGAGCCTCTATTACGCCTGTGATTCGTCGAATCCCTTCAGCAATTCGTTGTCCCACTCCTCCAGCAGTGGCCAGTCGATAGCGCAGGTCCCAAAATCGGCCATGTGGAGATACGTTTCCAGACGGTCGATCGTTTTCTGAATCATGATGGCGTCTTTGCGGAAGATCGGACCGTGACTCGGCAGCAGCCATTCCACATCGCAATCGCGAATTCGTTCCAGCGACTTGATGAAGTCCGGAATATCCGATCCGTGGTGAGCGTCAATATTCCCCACACATCCGTCCCGAAACAGGTTATCACCCGAGAAGAGCAGGTTGTCCAGGCGGAACGAAAGTTGACTGTTGGTGTGTCCGGGGGTATGCCACACTTTCAGCTTTTTATCGCCCAGTTCGATGAAATCCCCCTCGTTGACCGGCCTTTCCAACTGGATTTGCGGCATGTCGATCGAAATGCCCTGTGCGGGAATTTCCGCATAAGTGCTGATGCGGTCGGTACTGTTGAGAAGTTCGACTGCTTCTGGGTGGCCGACCGTGACGGCGTTCGGCAGGACTTCTTTGATCTTGGCGAGCCCCTGCACGTGGTCCACGTCAGCGTGCGACGCGAGCAGGTATTTACAGTTGGCGAGCTGAAAGTCCATGCCGCGAATCAGGTCGATGATCTCGGGAACGGTGTCTTCGTAACCGATATCGATCAATAACCAGTCCGGCCCGCTGTAGACGAGATACACACAGCAACCGAGCCGGCGACGCGCCTGGTAATTCATCTCAATCACCTGCGGAAACACTTCCCGACGAGGAATCATGGCTGACTTTCTGAAACAGTAGTGTCTGTGGGTCTATTCGCTCAGTTTAGGATTCCCCGAGAAGGTCGGCAACCGAGGCGTCAAATTTGGCATTTCAAGAAAGCAGAGAGATCCGGGATTCTTCTCAAACCGGATCTGGAATCGCGGATCTCCCCGCGTTAAGGTAGGCACACATTTCCCACATACATTCTGACGAAATCATCGAGGGTCGCATGCAATCCCGGAACGCCCGCATCGGGCTCAAGCTGTTTTGTGTTTATCTCCTCCTCTACGGCGGATTTGTCGGCATTAATACGTTCTCGCCAGAAACGATGGAAAAGACGCCGTTTGCCGGCGTGAATCTGGCCATCTGGTACGGCATGGCTCTCATCATCGGTGCCTTCGTTCTGGCATTGATTTACGGCATCGTCTGCAAACCAGAAGAAGACGAAGTGAATAAAGAGGGGGGGGCCGACGCATGATCTACGAAGCCTCCACACTTGCGGTCGTCATTTTTTTCGCGTTTGTCGCGTTTACCCTCGGACTCAGTTTCTATCTCGGCGGAAAAGCCAAGTCGTCCGAAGGGTACTTCGCCGCTCACGGCCAGATCCCCTGGTTCGTGAACGGAGTCGCCTTCGCCGGTGATTATCTCTCAGCGGCGTCGTTCCTCGGTATCTGCGGCATGATCGCCTTCTCCGGATACGACGGATTCCTCTACTCCATCGGGTTTCTCGCGGGATGGATTGTGGCGCTGTTTGTGATTGCCGAGCCGATGAAACGATTGGGGAAATTCACCTTCGCCGACGCGCTGGATGCCAAGTTTCAATCGAAGGGTGTCAAACTGGCGGCGGGCATCAGCACGCTCGCGGTCAGCGTCTTCTATCTCATTCCGCAGATGGTGGGAGCGGGAGTTCTGGTGCAACCGTTACTCGGCTTTCCCCATTGGGTCGGCGTGGTGATTGTTGGTTCGGTCGTGATTCTGATTGTCGTGACTGCCGGGATGGTGTCCACCACCTGGGTCCAGTTTCTCAAAGGCTCGCTGCTGGTCATTTTCAGCACGGTGCTGGTGGTGATGCTGCTCGCTCGGGGATACGAAGTGAAGCAGGGGGGCAACGATGAGTATGAGTTCAAAACGCTGACGGCGGTGGAACAGGAAGATGGGGCTCTCTCGATCGAGGGATATGAAGTCCTCGCCCCGGGAGGAGAATGGGGAGGATCTAACTTCGTTCAACTTTCCCCCGCAGGTAGCGATCAGGTTCTTGTTTTTTCTCAGGCTGACGCAAGTGAGGGAGAAGTCCTGCTGCGTGAAGCCCAAACCGTCACGATGACCAACGACGGCCAGAAACTGGTCAACGGCAAGCCTCAATCCGCAGAGAACGATCTCCACCCGGTCGGTCGCGTGTCGAAGCTGCCGGAAGGAAAAGAGGAATCGGGGCCGTTAGACCTCCTCTCCTTCTTCAGTACCTTACAGGAAAGTGAAGTCGTCCTCTGGCGCAGCGAAAAAATTACCAATGAAGACGGCGGCAGCACAACCGTTTATTATCAGAAACCGACTCCCGGAGCCCAGGTGCTCCGACCGGGCGAACACCCCAAGTTCGCCGGTATTCGCAGTGACAAGTTTTCCAATAAACTGAATTTCCTGTCGCTGATGCTGGCACTCTTCTGCGGCACCGCGTCGCTGCCTCACATCTTGATTCGCTACTACACCGTGAAGGACGGGGCTTCTGCCCGGAAGTCGACCATCGTGGGAATCGCCTCCATCGGATTCTTCTACGTGCTGACCTTATATATGGGGCTCGGAGCCATGACCTCGGGGGCCATGGACGTCACCAGCTCCAATATGGCGGCACCCTTGCTGGCGAAAAGTATGGCGGACTGGTTGTTCGCCGTCATTTCGGCGATTGCCTTTACGACGGTTCTGGGAACGGTGAGTGGTTTGATTCTCGCGTCTGCCGGTGCCGTAGCTCACGATCTGGCGGGGGTGGTGCTGAAGGAAAAACTGAACGATGCCGAGCTGGTCCGTATCGCCAAGATCACGTCGGTGATCGTCGGCGCCATCGCCATCGTGCTCGGAATTCTGTTTGAGAAAATGAATGTCGGCTTTCTGGTCGGCTGGGCGTTCTCAGTGGCCGCGTCCGCTAACCTGCCTTCTCTCGTGATGTTGTTGTTCTGGAAGAAAACAACGAAGCAGGGGATTACAGCGGCGGTTCTGGTCGGCATGATCAGTTCGCTCGGCTGGATTTTGCTGTCGGGGGATACCTTCAAATCGGTATATGGGATCGATCCCGAAACGTCACCGGTGCCGTTCGACCAACCCGGCATCGTGACCATTCCGCTCGGTTTCCTTACTTTGTGGGTGGTATCACTGATGACGCAACCGAAAGAAGAAGTTTCCGCCGCATAGGACAATTCCCCTTGTGGAGACCGGAACTTTTTCGCTGAAGTGGTGTTAGGTCGTTATTGACGTCACCTTGATTCGTTCAAAGAGGGAGAGTGTGTTATGGATCGTCACGATTTCAGCCGCCGTTTATTCGTGAAACAGATGGCGTTCGCCGCCGCATCGCTCTCCACGCCCGGTTTGTGGGCCGAGGAACTGACGCCGACGCCGCGGATGACGGAAGGACCCTTCTATCCCGATCAACTCCCGCTCGATACCGATAACGATCTGCTCGTGCTGAATGATTCGCTGAACGTGGCGACCGGCGAAGTGACGCACCTGTCCGGACGGATTCTGTCTGCCGCCGGCGAACCGATTCGTAATGCGTTCGTTGAGATCTGGCAGGTTGATAACAACGGAGCCTACATCAACACCAATGATCCTCGTCTGGAAAATCGCGATACCAACTTCCAGGGCTACGGTCGATTTCTCACCGACGTGCAGGGGCGTTATTACTTCCGCACCATCAAACCGGTTCCCTATCCGGGACGCACGCCGCACATTCATTTCGCCGTTAGCAAAAACGGACAGCGTATCTGGACGACGCAACTGCTGATCAACGGTCACGAACAGAACGAAGGGGACGGCGTCTTCCGTCGCATCCAGGATCCGAAGCTGCGAAAACTGGCTCTCGCGGATTTCAAACCGATCGAGGGCTCGAAGACCGGCGAACTCGCTGTCAACTGGGATGTGATCGTCGGCTGGACACCCGCCGACGAGCATGAAACGCCCATCAAAGGGGGCATCGGCAAATCGGAATGGGGACAGCGACGTCGGTAATCGGTCCGCAAAATTCGTCGTGAAAACAGTTTAAAGTTTGCAGTGTTGATTTATTAGTAACTTCGGAACCAATGCATTACGTTTCACCTGCCCTACGTTCAGAGTTTGGTTATGTAGTAGTTTGACTTGGAAACAATTGAGTTTTATCGACTAGGTTTTCCATACTACATCTTATGTATTCGTAGGTTCTTGTTTCAGTCGTTGGTTTTCTCGTGATGACTTTGTGGGTTCGCTTTTTCCGCTTGTAACCTGTAGTAATTTTTGGTCGTGCGATAAATCGAAACAAATGAGAACAAAGCAAGTCCACCGAGCATCATCAACGCTACGGTCACCAATACCACATCAGTAAAAGTCATGCCGGGACCCCAGAAATTTGAATCGGTAAATAGATGAAATAAACTTGAGAGTGTGATCCATCCACCGATCAGCAACCCTGGCAGATGTAAACACCACATACCGAGCAGGACTATCAGTTTGCGAGGATTCTTTGTCGCCTCGCGGATCATAAATCCTTCGGAATAAATCTGTCCCATCGGCTGTGTTTTCGATTGATGAGAAATCGGAACCGTACAATGAGGGCAGAAATCGTGATCTCCCTGATAAGTATGACCACAACTGGGGCAGGGATGAATTTCGGATTGGTTCATCTTCATGAAGGAAGTGGCCGTTGAATTTTTTTGCTCGATTGGGATTGAGTTCGCCTTCCGGGGGCAGCGATGTTGATTTTATCAGGGGCGCCCAATCGTTGTGAAAATGTCGGGCTACCGGCGTCAGCTCTCCATTGAAATGAAAGACAGTTCACCCTCTGCGTCAAATGTCACCGCCATGATATAGTTGGTGTACTGATCGGGAAGTTTTAAATCGACGACAACAAAAGACTCCTCATCTTCTGGATAGAACCCGATACGACTCACCGCAATTTTTTTCAGGAAGAGCTCTTTCGTGATTTCCGTTGAGCCGAATATTTTTAGGATCTCATCATCAGACAGCTGTTCCAGGTGATGCTCCAGGTAGAACAAAGCGGCTTCGGATTCTTCGCCTAAATCAAAATCTGCCGACAATGCTTCAAATGCTTTTTGAATTTGGACATCAACGGCATCAATTGATTGAGACACCTTCTTCAGAATGTCGACCTCAATCGTTTTCGACTCGAAATTAAGATCGATCTCAATTGGATCGCCGTTAACCTCGATCTGAGCATCGTAGCACTCATCGAGATCATGGGGATCGATTTCGCCAAACGGATGAATGTTGGTCATGTCTTTACGTCCGATCTCGCTGAGGAATGATGTCTGATTCCTTCGCAGGCATCCTAATCAGCCATTCGATCGAATACGACATATTTTCTGGTTCTCGGTCAAGCTGGCTCCCAACAATCGAGGAAAAAACCTGATCGTTCAGGGGGCGACAGGTGACATCACACAATCCTGCTGTTGATTCTTTGCGTTTCTTTGCTGCTTTGAATCTTCGCGTCCAAAAAATGGACTCCCTAAACTTATCTTGCCAACGCGGGTGTACCAGATTTAGCGTTCGGGGTTCTTCGATTTTGGATTTCTGATTTCCGACTTTGGAACCCGGCGATCCACACCTCGCGATTTTTGGCAATTTGATGATTCGTATTTCGTGCTTTGTTTTTTGTCCTTCGGTTTTGGAATCCAAACTGCCAAGAACCAAGCACAAAGAACCAAATACAAAATCCCCCATCTCCCGCTCACCCCATCCCTCAATCTTCTGATGTGGTCTCACAATTGACTGTAAACGCAGCACAAC
>JABURQ010000021.1 GCA_014762625.1 Planctomycetaceae bacterium
GGATGGTGTTGGGAACGGAGGCTCATCTGGATTATTTCAGTTTGGTGATGCCGAGCCTGCAGAACTACGTCGGCGACCCGGTGAATTGTTCGTTGCGAGGACATTGGACCAAACTGTTTAATCCGTCGAATAATGCGATTGAAGTGACGCTGATTCCCCCCATCCATTCGCCGTTGCTGGTTAAAATTCTGAGTGGGATCTCGATCGCGACGGTGGTCTTGGCGGGACTTTGGTATTGTCGAAAAGCCTCGGTCGATTTATCGCATGCGTTGGCGTGGGTGGTGATGCTGTTGGCCTCACCGATTGCCTGGGATCATTATTTGATCCTGCTGGTGTTCCCGCTGATCCTGATCTGGCGAAATCTGGGTCCGGGCAGTCGCTGGGGGATCCTGTTGCTGATTCTGATCATCTGCGTGCAGGCGCGGAATCCTTATTCACATCCGAGCGAAGGTGTGATCCGCACGTTTCATTGGCCCTTCACGGTAACCATTCTCTCGTATCAAACTTACGCGTTACTGGCGACCGGTCTCTGGATGGTGTTTCTGATTCGTCACGAGGATCGGCCCCCAAAAAACCTGCCAGATGAGGCGTGAGGTAAAAAAACCTTTCGCTGGACGGCTCTCTCGGTGATGATGGAGTTCTCCTTTTGAAAGTTATTCGTTTTGATTTTGTTGGAAGAGATCACATGAGAACCCTGCTCGTCGCTCACATTTTGTTCTTCTCGATTTGTACCGGACTTCTTCGGGCCAATGACAAGCCGAATATTGTCGTGATCGTTGCTGACGATCTGGGGTACGCTGATGTCGGTTATCACGGCAGCGACATCCAGACGCCGAACATCGATTCCCTCGCCAAACAGGGAGTGGCTCTGGAAAAATTTTATGTCTGCCCGATGTGTTCGCCAACTCGCGCGGGACTTCTGACGGGGCGCTATCCCAACCGGTTTGGCCTGATGCGGGCGGTGATTCCTCCCTGGCGCGATTATGGTTTACCGCAGGAGGAAGTGACCTTGCCGGAGTTGTTGAAGAATGCCGGCTATGAGCGACGCGGCATTATCGGAAAGTGGCACCTGGGCCATTCAAAGACGGAATATCATCCGCTCGAACACGGTTTCACCTATTTCTACGGGCATTACAACGGTGCCATCGATTACTTTACCCACGAGCGAGAAGGGGAGGTCGATTGGCATCGCAATCGGGAAACGATTCACGAAGAAGGATATTCGACAGATTTGCTAGCCGCCGATGCGGCGAAGTTCATTACAGAGTCGCCGAAAGACTCTCCGTACTTTTTGTATGTCCCGTTCAATGCGCCCCATTCGCCCTTTCAAGCCAAAGAACGGGACATCGAGAAATATCCAGATCGCAAAGGGAAGAAACAGATTCTGGCCGCCATGATTGATTGTCTCGATCAGGGCGTCGGCAGGATTCTTTCCGCTATTGAGGAGCGAGGCGACGCGGATAACACCCTCGTGCTCTTTTTCAGTGATAACGGCGGCGTCCGCGGCGTCGCGGATAACAAGCCACTTCGAGGAGCGAAGCTGACTCCCTATGAAGGAGGCATTCACGTGGTGGCGTGTGCCCGATATCCGAAGGGAGGGCTTACGGGAGGGAAAGTGATCGACTCCCGCTGTGGCTACATCGATCTACTGCCGACCTTGTGTGGTCTGGCGGGCGCGGAGATTCCGAACGATTTGCTTCTGGATGGTCTGGATGTGTTCGCGGCCTGGCGGGAAGAGCAGCAACTTCCCGATCGCGCCTGGTTCACGTATGAAGCCCAAGGGAGTAACGCCAACAAAACCTGGGCCGCTCAGAACGATCGTTGGAAAGCGATTGTTCGCGGTCCCGCGTTATTTGCGACCAACCCCGATCTCATCAAGACCGAGCTTTACGACTTGCAAAAAGATCCGTATGAGACGACCGATGTGCAGGTGGAACATCGACGCGAAGGGGCATTGCTCATGATCGAACTCAACAAATTCGTTCAATGGGGAGTTGATGGAGTGCCGCCGTACCGAAAGGGGCGCGAAGGGTTCACCGCTCCCAAAGACTGGGTGGTGGAGTGACGCGTCCAATTTTTTGCCGTTCGTTTAATCAGTGCTTGTCTTCAATGTCCTGATTGGAGTCGAACGACGGTCCCGCAATCGATCAGCCCCATTCTCTTTTCAACAACGCTCGATACATGATTAGATTCAGTGCGATGGCGGCTACAAGAGCCAGGATGGCGACGAGGTACAGGAGCTGCATGTCGAAAAGACTACCGGGAACCGCCGATGTTCCAAAGGCATAAGCAATACCTATTCCAATTGCCGTCAATGCGTAAAGTCCGATCATGTTGGCTAGCACAACCCAGGCTCGTTTGAAGATCAGTACACAACTACTCACCCCTATTATCCAAAGCGGGGCGGCGATACCGAGGAGAATGAGAAGACCGCCAAGTTCCACCCAGCCACCGGGAGCCTCTGTCGTGCGATGCCCGAGAAAGCCAAACATGCTGATCCAGACGATCCAATGATCGAAGGCCAGGGAGAGATAGAGTTGTTTGCAAAGCGAAACGCGAGACAACGGCTTTAACGACTCTGACTCCAGGCTTCGCCCCCGTTGCCACCACCCAAAAATCGGCAAAAGGAATCCCATGCTGATGGGCCCCGCAAAAATCCCTCCCAGGAATTCCGAGTTCACAGGAACAAGTGGTTCTCCCGCAATGAAATGCATGACGATTGGAGGCAACAGACTGAATAACATGACGAAAACCATGAGAACCAGTATGTAAATTGGGCGCAGTAGATTTCCTATTCGCCAGAGTGAGACCATTTGTAAAGTGGTCCGGGAGCGGTAGGCGAGCGGTCCATAGCGACGATCCAAAAGTCTCATAAGCCAGGTGTTGCACTGTTTCTCATCCGGCCATTGGCATTGAGTAGAGCTCCAGGATAACAGGGGGAGTGAGGAGAACTTCTCGTTAACTCGATTGTTCAACAGGGGTAATTGCCGAAATCCGAACGCGAGTATCGCCAGCGATAACAGACTGACCGTTATCGCCAAAGATGGAAACTGCCCGTACATGTACCAGAGAAAACCACTTTTGGCCCCGATAGGAAGCTGGATCAGAATCACGGGGGTAGTGAAACAGGCAACGACGAGAACCGGCACGATCCAATTCTTCAGGACGCGATTTTCGATCATGCAAATCAGGACGTAGAGACTTATCAAGCCGCAGGGAACCAGTACCAACGAAAGACCGGCCAGAAGGTCTAATTCGTATCGCCACAGCGAGAGCCAGATCAGTAGCGAGCCCAAGCCGAGCAGAGCGATGGCGACGCGACGGTGTGGTCGAAGATAACCGGGGACGACGCTGGCGGCGGGGACGACAAATTGCACCCAAAGTTGTGAGAGAATCAGTCCCATCAGCACACAAATTGCGAAGACAGCTCCGCCGAGAGAGCTGATTGTCTCAGACGAATATTGCAGAGGGAACGTTCGCAACGGGAGTAGCGGCTGATTCTCGAACGGGTTCTCATCCGGCAGATTCCCCCAGTCCGCATAGATGGCTTTCAAGGTCGGGTGGGTTCGTAGAGTGGCCTGAACGCTGGGGGGGAGATCGAGTGGATTGACGGAACCTTGCTGGCGGTCCCGCGGCACGAATGCCAGTTGTTCCAGATTGGGAATGGTTGCGATCGCCGGGATCAATTCTGGAGAGAGCGCCTCGTATTCCACCGTCAGTAATCGGACGGCGGACATTTTCGGCAACTCATTGATGTATTTTTCCAGACTCTGGCTGCGGAGCTGAAGTGCTGTCACTTTCTGGCCGAACCGCTCCAAGGCATGCGCTGAGAGGACCTGGCCAGTGAGTTCCAGCGATTTTAATTTCGGAAGTTGCAGGATCTGGGTGACGATTTCTTCGGTCAGATCAATTCCCGAAAGCTTCAGGTAACTGAGATTCGGGACTTGTGACAGGTCGGGAAAGGGATCATCGTCCTGCATTCGCAGCACACACAAGGAGCGAATGGAGGAGGCTTTTGTCTTGCTCAGCAGATCGTCGAGCGTCTGTTGTCGATCGGGAGACCCTCTTTCTGCCTGGATATTCTCCACGCTGGTATGGACAAAATGAAGCTTGCCGGTGTGTTCCGGCTCCGGGTAAAGATCGGAGAACCGATTGGTCCTCGGCATGAAGGCGAGATTGGCGAAGCAGATCAGGAACAGTAAACCGAGCAATAACACCCAGGGACGACGCTCGTAGGTCTTCAGAATTAGCGAGTAACGATGGGTGGTGTTTCTCATGCGATCACCTGCTGAGGAGAGGCGGACGAGACCTCTGAAAGTTCGAGAAAAATCTCTTCCAGATTCAGATCTTCGACAGTGATGACGGCATTGATCTCAGCGGCCAAAGAATCCCATTGAGGAGCTTGAAACTCTTTGACAGTCAGCAAGGCGTGTGTCTCGTGGTACTCTGCCCGGATTGTGCCGGGAATGTTCAATTTCTCCCGCAGGTTTTGAACGCCGGAGATGCGAACTCGTTTGACGCGGTCTTTCAACTCGTCGAGTTCTTCATTGAAGCCAACAGTTCCCTCTTCCAGAAACACTACATGCGACGCAACCCGTTCCAGGTCGGAAGTGATGTGGGTCGAGAAGAGAATCGTGTTCTCTTCCTCTTCGGTGAACTCGATCAACGATTTGAGAAACTGACGTCGAGCGATGGGATCGAGGCTGGCGACCGGCTCGTCCAGAATCAGTAATTCCGGGTGATGGCCCAGAGCCAGGATCACGGCGAGTTTTTGTCGTTGTCCCACAGAGAGGGTACCCACACGGGACTTCTCGTCGAGGTTCCATTCTTTGATTAACAGATCGACGTATGATTTGTCCCAGTTCTCGTAGAAGGCTCCCGTATAATCTGTCATCGAGCGGACGCTCATCCACGGCAGCATCGCAAATTCTTGCGATACATATCCCAAACGACTTTTGGCAGACGCCGACAAATCCCAGGATGTCTCTCCAAAGACGGCGCTTGTGCCTGAAGTGGGATGGAGCAACCCTAACAAACATTTGATGAAGGTCGTTTTCCCAGAGCCGTTGGTCCCCAGCAATCCGACCACTTGCCCCGCTTCAATGGACAGATCGATTCCCGACAGGACGGACTTCCGATCGAACTGTTTTTTCAAAGCGTGGGTTTCGATGATGGCAGAGTTCATGATGAATACTCCTTCAAGAGTTGACGGACGAGAGAGAGAATCTGCTCATCGCTGAGCCCCAGTTGACGGCCTCGCACAATTGCCTGACCCATGAGAGGAGCGAGTTCGTCGAGGCGTTCTTCGTGGCTGCCTCCCACAGGGAGTTTGGTGACTTGCATCCCTTTGCCACGAACACGTTCGACAACATTTGCGGCTTCCAGTCGCGAATAGGCTTTGGAGATCGTCATCGGATTGACGCCGAGTTCAGTGGCCATTTGACGCACGCTGGGAAGCATATCTCCCTGTTTGAGGATTCCCCCGGCAACCATCGCCTGCACCTGATCGATGATTTGCACATAGATGGGCACGCCGGAAGAGGGGTGAACTTCGAATTGATGGGGATGGACTGTCATTGAGATTGCCAACTAAGTGTATCAATACACTAATACACAAGAGGATGGTAAGTCAATCACTCTTTGAAAATTTTTAACCTGACAGCGGAAGAGAAAGACGCCGGCCCGGAGTAACCCGGTAGAAAGCGATTTCTTCCTTATGAGTCCAGATTGCTCTTACGGGGAGTAAAGCTCACTCTCCTCGTTGTTCGGGAGGCGTGAACTCGAAGCGTTTCGAGAGCGAGAAGAAGCTGAGCGGATTTTCGTAAACCACTTTTTTGATGGTGGCGTCGCTATTGCCGCGTTTGCGCATCTCCATGATAAAATCGGCGACAGCAGTCGGTTTGGACGGTCCCCAGTCGCCCGCTGAGTTCGGCATGATTCGCTCCGTCCCCACCATTTCGATGATGTCCGAGGCGCGAGCCGGCGTGCATTTGGTCGTCGGGTAGAGCGTCATTCCGCACCAGAATCCGTTATCGAGGGCGAGTTTCACGGTGTGTTCTTCGACGTGATCGATCAGGACGCGTCCCGGATCGATGTCGGAGTGTTCCTTGATCATGTCGATGATCATCCGTGTTCCCTTATACTTGTCCCACAGATGAGGCGTATGGATCAGGATAAGCTCGTTGGTTTTCGCGGCCAGTTCGAGATGCTCGCGGAAGATGGTACATTCGTTGGGAGTGTTCTTGTTGAGACCGATCTCCCCGATGCCGAGGACGTTCGGCTTGTCGAGGAACTCGGGGATCATGGCGATCACTTCGCGCGAGAGTTCGACATTTTCCGCTTCCTTGGCGTTGATGCAGATCCAGGTATAGTGCTGGATCCCGACCGAGGCGGCACGCTGCGGTTCAAATTCCGTCAGTTGACGAAAGTAATCGCGGAATCCGTCGACACTCCCACGATCGTACCCGGCCCAGAACGCGGGTTCGCTGATGGCGGTGCAGCCCATGCGGGCCATGATTTCGTAATCGTCGGTGGTCCGGGAGACCATATGAACGTGTGGATCGATGAAATACATGGGTGTGTTCTTAGTTGTTGAGTCATTAGAAACGGGAAAGAGCGAATCATCTCTTGTCACAGAATTGAGCCGCGTGCGTCAGCACGCAAGGGACCGGCAATATTGATCGATATTTCCTGCTGGCTTGCGCCGGCGGCTCAAAAATCTTCTCAATCCTCCCCCTCGTTCCAACCTTCTTCGTACTGGTCGCTGAAGTGGAGTTGGACTTTGGCGGCCCGACCGGGGCCATCTTCTTTCAAGAGGTCCAGGCCTCCCTGGAGAAGTTTCATTTGTTCGTGATCGGCGATGTGGTCTGCCCCCTCACCGCGATCGATGCGGTCGAGCGAAGCGGCCAAATCGAGGATCAAACAGCGAATCTTCAGAAAATCCTGTTCGAGGATGTCTTGAGACGTTCGAGTGGCGGTCATGTTCGATTTCCTGTCGAAAAACGAAGCGGGGATGATATCGGTGAGTGTTCTAACATCCTACCTGAAATCGATTTAGCAGACAAATCGAAGTTTCGGGAGGGAGGTATTCCACGGCAGTCCCGGTCATCGTCTCCTCGAGGAGACTTGATCTTTTTTCTCGTTCTCGGAGAGGAATTTTGCCGACGGTAATGATTGTTTCAAGGATGCCGGTTATTTCGCCGATTTTAGTAGATAAGTACTCGGATCGTGCTGACGTGCTCGCATGCTCTGCGTACCGAATCCAGTTTTCCGTGCGGATCCATTGGGGTATTCAGCCCGCCGCTGGAGACGAGATGAGGAATTGACCCATGAGACGATCACGCCAGTTCATCACCCGAATTGCCACCGCAGCGGTCGTGTTGATGTCGTCCACGCCGTTGGTTTTCGCGCAATTGGGCCTCCAACAGGTCTTCACGAACCGGACCAAGTTTCAGATTCCGATTCGTTACAATCAGGAAGAAATGGCTCGTCTCGGGATTCGGGAAATCCGTCTCTACACCTCGATCGATCAGGGACGCCGCTGGCAACTTGCTCAAACCGTGCCTCCCGAGACGGAAAAGTTTGAATTCCGCGCCACGGCTGACGGGGAGTACTGGTTTGCCGTCAAAACGCTCGACGGGAACAACAACCTGATTCCCGGCGGTGAGACCACAAAACCGGCATTGAAGATTGTGGTCGATACGACAAAACCGGTCTTGAAATTACAACTGCAACCAGCGGAAGCCGGACAGGTTCGACTCGCCTGGAACGCGGTCGATGAATGGATCGATACGGATCAGATGACGCTTGAATATCGTCAACCGGGACAGGAGGGTTGGCAATCGATCCGTTTCGTCCCGAAAAAGAGTGGAGAAACCAGTTGGACCGTGGCTTCCGGAGGAATCGTGGCAGTACGCGGCAGCATCGCCGACCTGTCCGGAAATGTGGGAACCAATCAATTACAAATCAACGTGACGCCCGCTTCGAACGCTCGACCCCAACCGAAGCAGCCTGACTTTTCGCGTCCGGTGGCAAAGGAAGAGGAGTCGATGACTCGTCCGTCCGTGGCCGCTGACGAGTCTCGTTCGACGGCTCCGTTTGCTTCCAAGACATTTGAGCCTTCGTCACATCCCTTCAAGCGAACGCTCGTGAATGAACCGAAAGTTCCGACCGTCGCCAAAAACCCGTTCGCCAATACGAAACCGCTCGACCAATTGAACGATCCGATTGACGAATGGCATTCGACAGACATTCCCGTTTCGGAAGATAAAGATGCACGTCCCGATGCATTGAAAGGCCGATATCGTCAACCGGAGGAAAAACCTCTGGCGACAAGACCTGCCGTTCCGACCCGGATCGTGAGAAATACGAAATTTGATATCGGTTATGAACTCGATAACGTCGGAGCTTCGGGGATTTCCCGTGTGGAACTGTTTATTACACAGGATGACGGAGCCCACTGGTGGCGGTATGGCGAAGACCAGGATCGTCGCAGCCCGTTTTCCGTCGAAGTGCCGATTGACGGAACCTATGGATTTGCCATTCGCGTCCAAAGTGGTGCGGGACTGGCCAACGATCCGCCAGCAAACGGATCGGCTCCGGATATGAATGTGATCGTCGATCGCATCGGTCCTTCCGCCGAACTCCTGGCGGTGAAACCGATCAGCGGTACCGAAGGGTCACAATTGCTGATCCGTTGGCGAATTGCGGACAAGCATCCCAGCGCCGCACCGGTCGCATTGTCTTACGCCGTCAATCAGTCGGGACCGTGGATTCCGATTACCGGCTGGCAAGCCGATGAAGGGGAGTACGCCTGGAAGGTGAAGCCGGGAGTTCCGCCTCAAGTCTTCATCAAACTCGATGCCCGCGATTCCGCTGGTAACATCACGTCGATTATGAGCCAGGATCCGATTGCCATCGATCTGGCAAAGCCGTCCGCTCGAATAGTGGATGTGGAGCCAAAAACGGGCAGCGGACTGCAGAAGTAAGTCGCGTCTCACACTTTGAGATCGGCTTCTCCCCCACTCATTGCATTGCCGTATTTGTCGCGGATGGGGGCGACAATCTCCGCCAGAAATTCGTCGACCTGTTGCGGGGCTCGTCCGATATATTTGCGAACGTCGAGCGCGTCTTCGAGATTAACGTGTTGAAAAGCTGCATCTGCTTTGAGACGTTCGATCAGGTCGTTGTCCTGGCCTTCGTTTTTGACCCGATCGACGGCCGCGAGACTGTGGACGCGGATTACTTCGTGGAGTTGCTGTCGATCGCCTCCGGCTCGAACGCCCGCCATCAGAAACTCTTCAGTGGCCATAAACGGCATTACTTCGTTGAGCTGTTTCTCGATCACTTTGGGGTAGACCTCGATGCCTTCCATGATGTTTTGATAGATCAACAGGCAGGCATCGATGGCTAGAAAGGATTGCGGCAGCGAAAGACGACGATTGGCCGAATCGTCGAGAGTCCGTTCCATCCATTGAGTGGCCATCGTCTGTTCGCCGTTGGCTCCCAGGGACATCGCAAAGCGAGCTAGAGAACACATCCGTTCGGCTCGCATCGGGTTCTTCTTATAGGCCATCGCCGACGATCCGATTTGTTTTTTCCCGAACGGCTCTCCCATTTCGTTCCGATGCTGGAGAATACGGAGATCGTTTCCTGCTTTGTGGGTTGTTTGTCCGATGCCGGAGAGCGTGTCGAGAATCTGGGCATCGACTTTGCGACTGTAGGTTTGGCCGGTGACGGCACAGACCCGGTCGAATCCCATTTTCTCGGCAACCCGTTTTTCCAGTTCACGCACTTTGGTATGATCGCCCTCGAATAACTGGAGGAATGTGGCTTGGGTTCCCGTTGTGCCTTTGACTGAGCGAAAACGGAGTGTCGCAAGGCGATGCTCGACTTCTTCGAGATCGAGGATCAGGTCGTAACACCACAATGTAGCTCGTTTACCGACGGTCGTCGGTTGCGCGGGCTGCAGGTGAGTGAAGCCGAGGCAGGGGAGATCGCGAAACTGTTGGGCGAACTTTGCCAGTCGATCGATGACGACGAGCAACCGTTGACGAGCCAGCTCCAGACCCTCGCGAATCATGATCAATTCGCTGTTATCGGTGACGAAGCAACTTGTGGCGCCGAGATGAATAATGGGCATTGCTTCGGGGCATTGTTCGCCGAAGGTATGGACGTGAGCCATCACGTCGTGCCGCAGGTTCTTTTCATGTTTGGCGGCGAGGTCGAAATCGATGTCGTCGACGGTGGCTTTCATCTGGTCGATTTGAGCTGGGGAGATATCGAGGCCGAGTTCGCGTTGCGATTCGGCGAGCGCAATCCACAATTTCCTCCAAGTGGAATGTTTCTTTTGGGCCGACCAGAGCGAGGCCATTTCGGAGGAAGCGTAACGGGTGAGGAGCGGGTTTTCGTAGAGGTCGTGGCTCACGGTCAATCTCTTTCGTGACTGTTATATCAGTGGAAAGAAACATTGTAGCGTGAGGATGGGGGCGCGTCTTCCCGTTGGAAGTCCGAACTTTTCTCCGCGCATAAAAAAAGTGCCGGTCCAGGAGGGAGTCGACACTTGTGGTATTCTTAGCGTCGCGAGACTGTCCGGCGGAGAACTCTCCGCCAGACAGTGACTCACGTTCGCTAACTGCAATGATGAAGCTCGGGATGAGCCTACCATTCCGGTTTAAACCGGATTAGTGGGCACAACCGCAAGTGTCACAGCAGTCAGAATGACATTTGTTTTTCTTGAAGCAGCTGAAAATCTTCTTCAAGAAGCACTCTTTCTTGGGCTTGCAGCAAGTTGACTCGCAGCAAGTGGAAGCTTCCGGAGCACAGCAAGCAGCTTCAACCGGAGCACAGCAGCTGACTTCAGCCGGAGCACAGCAAGATGCTTCGACGGGAGCACAGCAAGAAGCTTCGGCAGGAGCACAAGCAGCTTCCGGGGCACAGCAAGCGGCGGCTTCGGGAGCACAGCAGCTGGCAGCTTCAGGAGCACAGCAAGCAGCAGCTTCCGGGGCACAGCAAGCAGCAGCTTCCGGGGCACAGCAGGAAACGGCTTCCGGAGCACAACAAGCAGCAGCTTCCGGGGCACAGCAGGAAACGGCTTCCGGAGCACAACAAGACGCTTCAGCAGGAGCACAGCAGCTCGGGGCTTCGGTGCAGCAAGAATCGCCACATTTCTTGCCATGGCCAAACAGGCCAAACAACCCCGCATCTGCCTGTGCACTGCTACAACACAGGACCACGATTGCGGTCAGACTCATCCACTTCTTCATTTCAATTCTCCTCTAAACTTGTTCGGTCTCGAACGTGAGGAACTCTCGGCAAACTCATGTGACAGACCACCTGTCAACAATCACCGGAGTTCAACGCAGCTCGCACGACATCCGCGCGAGGGCTGCTAATATCATTCGACATTGTTGGAGAGGAGATTCTGGGTAATTTACAAGAAATGCATTCACCTTGGGTCACAGCGTAGTCTGTACCGGTTATTACGATTCTGACCAAGAACGATCTTTCCCAGCTTGCCCGCGCGCCTGTTGTTTGGAATGCTTTTCACGTTTGATGAGATTGTCTAACCTGTTGGAATTGTAACGAGTACGCGAATTACGCGATCTTTCCAACCTGGGCGCCGAGCGAATCATGTCTTCTCAATTCTCTCTACTCGTGGCGTTTCTCTCACTGATCTCATTTGTGGTGATTCTCGGTTTCTGGATGACTTACATTCGTCCCGCGCTGAAGCCGACCACTTTGGTGAGTGCGGGAATCTGGTTTGTGTTGGGACTGAGTGCCTGGATTCTTGTGACCTCCGCGCAACTGATGGGGCAGTTTGAACGATTCTCGATCCCAGTTTCGTTCACATCCCGAGGCCATTATGTTTCCACGATCCTGTTGTTAACGCCGTTGGTTTCAGTTTTGGGAGCCAAACGCCCCGGAATTCGCTTTTGGAATTTTTTCGTCGTCATCCCGATGTTGCTGATGCTGAACTGGCCGCTGATTGCCGAAGCTTTTGGAACGGTTCCCAATCGAACGTTGAACCTCGAACCTCCTGCCCTGATGGGAGCGTTTGTGGTTCTGATGATGGTATTGGGAAATTACTTCGGTACGCTCTTCACTCTGCCGGCGGTGTTGTATTGCCTCGGGATTGCCTTCGCGCTCACAACCACGAGTGAATCGATGCCCCATCTGTTGGAATCGTCGCTCGCCGTGCGCGGAATCTCCGGTCTGCTCGTGACAGTCTCTTTCGTCATTTCGGCACGACGGATGAAAGCGGCCGCGGCGCAACGGGCGGGGTTTGAAGGGTTGTGGCTCGATTTTCGCGACTGGTTTGGAATTTTATGGACTCGACGTGTGATGGATCGTCTGAATCAAACTGCCGAACAGGAAGGTTGGGTGTGCCGGCTGACACTGGAAGGCTTGGAATGGGATGCCGATGTCGCAGAATCCGCCCGCCGGGAAACGCGTTTGAAGATGGATCACGCGTTCCGCTGGATGTTTCGTCGATTTGTCGATGAGGAATGGATCGATCAGCGATTGGAGCATTCTGCGAAGAAGTTGGATTCTTAGTAAAAGCTGCGATCGTAGACGCGATTTCCCTTTGACGCCAAAATGGCTAGAATATCGTCTCGTTCAAACTCTCCGTGGACCGTACAAATATTATGTCATCGCCTGAGACCGACTATCAACTTCTTGCCGAGCAGCATCTGGAGGGATTGAATGTCCTGCTGGATGTCACGAACAAACTGGCGCACGAGCAGGAACTCTCACGAATTCTGGAAATCGTGACCGACGCGGTTTGTGAAGCGCATCAGTGCGAGCGAGCCAGTCTGTTTCTGTACGACGAAGATCGACACGATCTACATACGGAAGTGGTGACCGAATTGGAAATCTCCGAAATCCGCCGGGAGTTCGGGGAGAGTATTACCGGTTGGGTGGCCGAGCATCGCAAACTTCTGAATGTTCCGGATGCTTATGCGGAAGAGCGTTGGGATCGGACCATCGATCAACAGACAGGATTTCGGACGGAAACCATTCTCGCCTGTCCCATTATCTCGGTTCACGATGACAAACTGCTCGGCGTGTTACAGGTATTGAACAAAAAAGAAGGCGTTTTCAGCGATCTCGATGAGCAATTGATTCAGGCGTTCGCCGCTCACGCGGGAGCCGCCATCGAAAGACAACAGTTACTCGAAGAAGTTCATGAGAAAGCGCAGCTTCAATCGGCGATCGATTTGGGTCGGGAAATTCAGTCCAGTTTTCTACCGACTTCAATGCCCATCATTCCTCAGTACGAATTGGCGACCTGGTGGGAGCCAGCGGAATCGGTGAGCGGCGATTACTACGATTTTGTGAAGCTGCCCGATAACCGGCTGGGAGTGATCGTGGCGGATGTGAGCGGTCACGGCGTGGGACCGAGCTTGATCATGGCGTCGTTCCGAGCCATGTTCCGAGTGCTGGCTCGCAACCGATCGCGTATCACCAAACTGTTTCGTTTGTTGGTGGATTCCATTTATCCTGATTTACACGAAGGGCGTTTCATTACGGCGATCTTTGTCGCGATCTGTCCCGCGACACACACATTGAATTATACCAACGCGGCCCACGCCCCGGCTCTCTATCTCGATCGGAAGACGGGGACCATTCACAATCTGAAAACAACCAATTTACCGATCGGCGTCATCCCCGATATGGAAGTGAAGGCGGGAACTCGGCGGAAAATTCAAGCCGGCGATCTGATTTTACTCGCCACCGACGGTCTGATCGAACTTCGCAACAAAGACGACGAAATGTTCGGAAACGACCGCTTGAAACAGATCATTCTAGAGAACCAGGAACTTCCGGCAACGCAATTACGGGATTTGATCAAACAGAAAATTCACGAGTTTCATCCCGATCCGAACCTGCCGGACGATATCACCCTGTTATTAATCGAGCGAAAGTCTCACTGAGGCGGCGTGCGTTGTTTTTACGGCATCCCGCGCCTAAAATCAGTGCATGACGTCGGTTTCCTCCACATCCCTCTCTCAGGTTCCGCCTTCAGTTCTGGTGCTTGAAGAATCGCCGTTCTGGTCGGCGGAATTGAGTCGCCAGTTTGTGAAGGAACCGATCAGCCTACGCATGCGGCCTCGCGTGCAGGACGTTCCCCAGTTGTTATCGACGGGAACCGTTGGGTTGCTGTTGGTTGGTCTGGAAATAGATCTCCCTTCAGTCCTGCGACTTCTGGCGAGTCTCCGCGAGCGTTTTTATCAAGTCAGCACCATTGTTTTGTTGACGGAGAACAATCGGGAATTGGAATGGTCCTTGAGAGAATTAGGGGCGGACGATGTAATTTTGATGCCGGTTTCAGGAGAGCGGTTGGCGGGTGTGATTCGTCGTCGCCTTTCCGGAGCCAGTCACAATGTTGACAATTCTTCTTTCTCGAACCATTAACTCCGATCGACATAGATAGAACACGGTTATGAACGATTTAGAACTTCTCGCCAGTCTGGAATCCGTAAAGGATCCCTGTTTCGAACGAACGCTGAAAGATTTGAAAATGCTCGCCGGCGCGTCCGAACAGGATGGTCGCTGGACCATTCAGATCCAATTACCGACGCATGCCTATTTGTGTAAAGAGGAACTGACCGCGGCGATCAAGTCGGCAGTCGCCGCCGCGCATCCCGAAGCGGGGGATGTTGACGTCGAATATTCGGTAAAGGTACTGGGGAAAAATGCGGGCGGTTCGATCGGACTGAACGTCAAGAATGTGATTGCCGTCGGCAGCGGTAAGGGAGGCGTCGGGAAGAGTACGGTCGCCGCCGCGCTCGCTTACGGCTTGCAGAGTTTCGGCGCGACGGTGGGTTTGATGGATGCCGATGTGTACGGCCCGAGTATTCCGCACCTCGTCGGAGCCGACGGGGAACCGGAAGTGATCGAAAAAGAGAACCCGGACGGTCAGAAGGTTCAGCGTCTCCAACCGATCATGGCGGACGGAATGCCGATGATGTCGATCGGGTTTATGATCCCCGAGGATCAGGCAGTTATTTGGCGCGGTCCGATGTTGCACAAACTGCTAACTCAATTCATGCAACAGACCGATTGGGGAGAACTCGACTATCTGATCATCGACATGCCTCCGGGAACTGGTGACGTGGCGATTACTTTATCGCAAATGGTCTCGCTCGCCGGAGCGGTCGTTGTCTGTACGCCTCAGAAAGTGGCGCTGCTCGACGCTGTTAAAGCGATTGGAATGTACAAACAGGTGAAAATCCCCGTTCTCGGGATCGTCGAGAATATGAGCGGAGACATTTTCGGTCGGGGCGGTGCGGCGAAAAAAGCGGAAGAGCTTTCGCTGGCTCCACTCGGTGAGATTCCCAGCGATCCGGTGATCCGGGAATATGGCGACGAAGGGCAGATTTCCCGCTTGTTCAGTGAGGAAAATCCGGCGAAAGAGCCTTTGGAGAAGATGTGTGCTGAAGTGGCCGGACAGATCGTTTTGAACTCTCTGGATGCGCCGTCGATGCCCTCGCTCGAAATTCTTTAATCCCATCCTCCCTCGAGAATCTTGGGGGGAGTGCCGGAATCCGAACAGTTCGGGCGTTGCGTTCGCGGTTCGGGACGTATAATGGAGATTCCCAGTCAGACTGACCGAGATTGAAGGATCCCCCCATGACCGCCTCCATTGTCCTCATCGAAGACGACCGCGAAATCTCCTCCACCATGACCACGGTATTGCAAAATGCCGGCTATACGGTCGATACCGCCCCGAACGGTATTGAAGGGCGGAAACTGATCGAGGACAAAAATCCGGATCTCGTGATTACCGATATGATGATGCCCCGGATGGGAGGCTTCCCGGTTCTGGAATTTCTGACGGAACTCGATTCTCCCCCGCGAGTGATTATGATCACCGCCAACGAAGGGAGTCGCCACAAAGCGTACGCCGAGATGCTGGGGGTCTCCGATTATCTTCGCAAGCCGTTCGCGATGGATGTGTTGTTGGAGACCATCGAGAAAGTCCTCAGCGCTGAAGAAGAATCTCCCAGCGCGGAAGGCTCAAGCAAGTTACGTCGCAAGAAGTCTTGAGAATGTCGTTTATTCGTACTGGACGCCGAGGCTGCGTTCGATACTGCGTGCTTCGTCCGACATGACATTCTCGAACCACCAGCGATCGGTTTCGTTAGACTTTGACATGTCTTTGCGTGATTCCAGCATCATTTCTTCGTGCTCGCGGTTCAATTCGTTCCGCGCTTTCTGCTCCTTGTGCGAAGCACTGGGAGCCATGAAGAACATGGAATTAATGCTTTGATGGCCGGCTTCTCGAGTGTCGTTCAGGGACTGGCATCCAGCAAGCAGGCCACTGATTGAGACGAGTGAGAGCAGAGCAAGGATTTTCATAACAGGGTCCCGTACAGGCAGGAAAGACCGGGAGTCGGATTGGTGAGGAATTCACCGGGGAAGGGAACGGGATTGTAAATCATTGTCACGGGCTGTCTATAGCAGACTCGGTTGGTACACTGATAGCCCCGGATCGTTTTGAAAATTTTACAATCGAGCCACTCCATATGAATGTTCGTCAGCTTCCGTCACTCGATTCTCCGCTGGATATGCTGGTTGTTGCTCCGCATCCCGACGATGCCGAGATCAGTGTGGGGGGCATTATCGCCGCCTCTCGGGCAGAGGGACTGAGAGTCGGAGTGCTGGATTTAACGTCCGGCGAGCCGACCCCCCACGGCACCCCGGAATTGAGACAAACCGAAACCGCCAAAGCGAGTGAGATTCTCGACCTGACCTGGCGAGGGAATCTGGATTTGCCGAATCGGAGTCTGGAAAACACGCTGGATGCTCGACGTTCACTGGCGGAAGCGTTTCGTCTGACGCGTCCCGGAATCATTCTGGCTCCCTACTGGGAAGATTCGCATCCGGACCACGTAGTCGCGAGTCGTCTCGTCGAGGATGCCCGTTTCTGGTCAAAATTGAGTCGGTCCGATTTTGCGGGTGAGCCGTATCTGCCCCCCAAACTCTATCACTTTCTGAGTGTCCATTTACGGGTTCATCCTTCGCCGTCTTTTGTGTACGACATCTCGGATCACATCGAAACCAAAATGGCGTCGATTCGAGCGTTTGAGAGTCAGGTCACAATGGGACGCTCCCAGAAATTCCCGACTGGTCTGGACGATATCAAGGATCGCGCGCGATACTGGGGTTGGACAATCAATACTGCTTACGCCGAACCTCTTTATTCCCGGGAGGAGATCGGCGTGAACTCCCTGAAATCATTTCTGTGAGCATGACCGAATCACCGCTGGTGACCGTGGAATTTCTCGGCATTGTCCGGCAGCGGGCCGGAGATGAACGGGGAGAGTTTGCAGCAAAGAATTTACGGGAGTTGTGGCGAGCCGTGGCAGAACAATATCCACAACTCGAAGGTGTCTGTCTCGATGCGGGTACTTTGAAAAATGGTTACCTGGCCAGCATCGATGGTCGCCGGTTCACACGAAACTCGGAAGAATCACTCTCGCCGGGAGAACACATCCTGCTCCTCTCCGCCGATGCAGGGGGATAAACTGTTTCTGACTTCAGCAAGATCATGACCAACACAGCCCCCGGATATTTTGGACGCTACCTGCGCATCGATGTGTCAACCGGCACGTCTGAAGCGACGCCGATCCCGGAATCGGTGTTACGCCAATACGTCGGAGGGGTGGGGCTGGGAACCTGGATACTTCAGCAGGAGACGGAGGGGCCAATCGATCCTCTCTCGGCGGAAGCACCGCTGGAGTTCTGTTTCAGCCCGTTGGTCGGAAGCCCGCTGACCACCTCCGCCAAGTTCGCCGTCGTCGCGAAATCTCCACTGACGAATCGCTTAAACGATTCTCTGGCTTCGTCACATTTTGCCATCACGGGCAAGAAGACCGGATACGATGCGTTCGTCATTGTCGGCAAATGCGACTCTCCCCAAATCCTGATGATCACTGAAGAGGGGATTTCGCTCGAGGATGCCGCCGAACTCTGGGGGCAAACGATCCCAGACTCGGAAGAAACGCTGAAAGAAAATTACGGCTCTGAATTTCGATACGCCGTCATCGGACCGGCGGGAGAGAACCTCGTTCGTTACGCCACCATTTCGCACGACGGTCGTCATGCGGGACGTGGCGGTTTGGGGGCGGTGCTGGGTTCTAAAAAGTTGAAAGCGATCGGAGTCCGCGGAAATCGGCGACTCGAATTCGCACGACCGGAGGAACTGGTCGCTCTCAGTAAGTCGTTGTCGAAAAAATCGTTTGGTCCGGCGACCGAAAAATACCGCGAGTTGGGAACCGCCGGGAATCTTCTGGTATTCAATCGACTCGGAACCTTACCGACTCGCAATTTCCAGGCGGGAGAATTTGAACACGCCGTCGACCTGGCTCCCGAGACTCTGACGCTCAGTCGTGAAAAGGCTCGCAAGTCGTGTGCGGCCTGTACGATTGGTTGCGAACATCTCTATCCGGTGAAAGACCGGGAGAAGCCGGTGCGTCTCGAATACGAGAACCTGTTTGCCCTCGGTCCCTTATGCGGAGTTGGCGAAGTCGATCAGGTGTTGCGAGCCTCTCAGCTCTGTGACGAACTGGGGATCGATACGATCTCGGCGGGAGGGACAATTGCCTTTGCCATGGAATGCGCAGAGCGAGGCCTGCTCGATTGGCCGGGGTATGAGTTCGGTCGCGGAGAAACGTTGCTGACAGCGCTGGAAAAGATCGCGGCTCGCCGGGAGGAAGGGAATGACCTCGCGGAAGGTTCCCGGTTGTTGTCACAGCAGATCGGGCAGGGGAGTGAAGCGTTTGCGCCGCACGTGAAAGGTCTCGAACTCCCCGGTTACGAGCCTCGGGCGCTACAATCGATGGCGTTGGGATTTGCAGTCGGCACCCGCGGCGCGGATCACAATCGATCCGGCGCGTATCAGAACGACTTTTCCGATCGAGCCGATCGAATGCAGGTCACCGAGCAGGATGTGGCGGCGGCGATCGAAACAGAGGATGAAGCGGCCCTGATCGATTCCCTGATTCTATGCAAGTTTCTCCGAGGAGTCTTTGAGGACAAGTTTGCTGAGATGGCGGAAATGTTGGCACTGGTGACCGGCTGGGATGTGGACGGGCGAAAGCTAAAATCAACGGCCCAGCGTATTATTGAACTCAAGAAACGCTATAACATCGCCCAGGGCTGGACGCCTGCCGAGGATACGCTCCCCGACCGTTTTTTGTCTTCCGCGTTGGAGCAGGGAGCGAGTGCGGGAGCGTCGCTCCCTCGCGAACGACTCGAACGATTAGTGCGAGCGTATAATCTCGAACGGGGGTGGGATGCCGACGGCTATCCGGCGGAAGCTCACGATCAAAACAGCGTGTAGATGAATGGAGCAGCACCGGTGGAGGTCAGAAACGCGAGGACTCCGACCAGACCGAGCACCAGAATGATCGGTAACATCCACCAGATCTTGTTCTCTTTGATGAACATCCAGAATTCGGCCGCGAGCCCGATTTGTTTCTCCTGACTCAGCTCTTCGAAACTCTTTTCGGATTTCGTGTTATCGGCGGGTGTTTCTTCGGTCATCGCTCTCGGTCAATTTCTAACGCAGGTCAAATATAGGGCGTTGTCAGTGAGGATTTGACGACGCTCTAGTATTGTCGGAAATATCGTTCTGTTTGGGAAGGGGGCTCCTTCGGCTGCCAGTAACTCTTTCGTCGTCGGTCGATTTTAAGCTGCAAGCGATCGCGTCCCATGATCCGAAAGATCAATCCGATCGGAAGAAAGACGAGGAGAAACACAATCACCAGCATAATCTCGCCGACGACCAGGCCGATCGGCATCAGAATGAGCGACAGACCCACGAATACAGGTTTCAGAATGCGCGGCGCGACCATCCCCATCAATGCCAGCAACGCGCCGATCCCGAAGAAGATACCGATCAGAAAGGCGGTCGCTCCCCAGAACCAGGCAACGAGCGGCAAAAGCACCAGCGAGAACCAGCCGAACTGTTTCAGTTGGCGTTCTTCGGGATTCCAATTAAGTTGGACAAGTGGCATATCGTGATCTGTCTGGTTTGTTCGGGGCAGTCAGTCGAGTTGGAACTGCGAAAGGTGTTCCTGTTGTTCGGATTCGTCGATTTGATGGACCTGGTTTTTTTTCTCGATGACGTGCCGCCCCAGGACCAGAACATCCATGCCGGTCATCAGGAAACAGCGGTAGGCATCTTCCGGCGTACAGACAATCGGTTCGCCGCGCACGTTGAAACTGGTATTGATCAGGACCGGACATCCGGTCTGATCGTAAAACTTCGTCATCAATTGATGAAGCAGCAGGTTTCGTTCCTTATCGACGGTTTGCACCCGTGCCGAGTGATCGACGTGTGTCACGGCGGGGATGCTCGACCGGCAGTAGTTGAGTTTGTCGATGCCGAATGCCTGTTCGTAATCTTCTCCCAGTTCCTGGTTCCGAATCTGTTCGTGGACCGGGGCGACCATCAGCATGTAGGGACTTTCTTCTCCCTCACGCATCTCGAAGTATTCGTGAACGTGTTCCTGGAGCACGATGGGCGCGAAGGGCCGGAACGATTCGCGGAATTTGATTTTCAGGTTCATCACCTGTTGCATCTTGGGGCTTCGCGCATCGCCGATGATGCTGCGCGAGCCGAGCGCCCGCGGTCCGAACTCCATGCGTCCGTGAAACCAGCCGACCACGTTTTCGTCGGCGATCAATTTCGAAACGTAGTCGCACATCTCGTCGTCCGTCTCGAAATGAGTCGCTTCCGCTCCTTCCTGCTTGAGGAACGCGGCAATTTCCGCATCGCTAAACTCAGGTCCGAGGCGCGATCCACGCTGGCTGTCTTTGCCGGAGGGATCTCGCGGCTTGTCGAGCAACTGATACCAGATAAAGAGAGCGGTCCCCAAGGCCCCCCCGGCATCCCCGGCGGCGGGTTGGATCCAGACATTCTCAAACGGAGACTCGCGGAGGATCACTCCATTCCCGACGCAGTTCAGGGCCACGCCTCCCGCCATCACCAGATTTTTCAAGCCGGTAACTTCGTGGACGTGGCAGGCGGTTTTAAGCATCACCTCTTCGGTGACGGCTTGGACTGACGCGGCGAGATCCATGTCTCGTTGCGTCAATTCGGATTCGGGCTGGCGGGGCGGACCTTCAAAGAGGCGATGGAACTTGTCGTTCGTCATCGTCAATCCCTGACAGTAATTGAAGTAGCTCATATCCATTCGGAACGAGCCATCCTCTTTCAGGTCCAACAGTTGTTCGCGAATGCGATCGGCAAATATCGGGCGTCCGTAGGGAGCGAGCCCCATCACTTTGTATTCTCCGCTGTTGACGCGGAAGCCGGTGTAGTAGGTGAAGGCGGAATAGAGCAATCCGAGCGAATGGGGGAAGCGGAGTTCTTGATCGAGCGCGATTCGGTTTCCTTCCCCCCGACCGTAACAGGTCGTCGACCATTCGCCGACGCCATCGAAAGTGATGATGGCGGCTTCATCAAAAGGAGAAGGGAAAAACGCGCTGGCGGCGTGGGATTCGTGATGGTCCGTAAAGACGAAGCGTCCTCGATAGCGGCTATGCAGTCCCTTGCGCATTTCGCGAGGGAGATGGAGCTTTTCCTTCAACCACAGCGGCATCGCTTGCCGAAACGAGCGATATCCGGCAGGAACAAAGTTCAGATAGGTTTCGATCAAGCGTTCGAATTTGGTGAACGGTTTATCGTAGAAGCCGACGTAGTCGAGATCTTCGGGAGACAGTCCCGCTTCCCGGAGACAGTAATCGACGGCGTTCTGTGGGAAGCGATAGTCGTGCTTGACCCGTGTGAATCGTTCTTCCTGCGCAGCGGCGATAATTTTTCCGTCAACGACCAGAGCCGCCGCGGAGTCGTGATAAAACGCGGAAATGCCGAGGATGGCAGTCATAATCAGGGCCAGAGAAACCGGGATGATTCAGCGTTCTATCTTACCGGGAAGAGGTGACAGTCGGCACCCGCTTCTGGCGGAAAGTTTCGGTTCTCTCCGAGAACGCCGACGGCGGTCATTATCCGCTGCTGATTATCCGGATCGAGAGCGATTGCCTGTGGGAAAAGTTCGCCAGTAAAACTTCGGATTTCTTGCTTCAGGCAGCTTTCTTGCCGGTTTTTCCGGATGGCAGAATGTTCGGCCCGACGAGGGAGTTTGGCCCCGATCCCCAGGAATGCTCGGCAACCGCTTGTTGGATGCGATCGGCCAACTCGAGCGCGGCGACGGCGGTCCACCCATTGACTAGGGGAGTCGAACCGCTGTTCACGCATTTTACAAAATGGGTCAATTCGGCGGTTAACGCATCGTCGTCGGAAACCTCCGCGTCGCGCACCTCGATGAAACGCCCAAAAACGTCTTCCCGTAGTTGGGTAATATCGGCTCCCGGTTGGGTCGCCATCTCAACCGGCGAGACGCCTGCCAGAAGTTCCGCGCCGGGAGAATATTGCTTCACTTCACGGGTCGTGAAATCGACGGTCGTGCAACCGGTATCCGACCATATTTGCATCGCACGTCCGGCGGTGGGGTTGATGCGGCTGGCTGTGATGTCAGCGATGCACCCGTTTTCGAACACCAGTCGCGCCTGGACCGCATCTTCCGGGTTACCGAAGAGCGAGATCCCAAACGCCTGGACCTGTTTGACGTCCGACTGGACGAGATTCAGGATCAGATCGAGATCGTGGATCATCAGGTCGTGGACGATACTGATATCGGTCGAACGAAAAGAAAAGGAACTGAGACGTTCCGATTTGATGTATTTGGGGTTCTGACATTCTCGTGTGGCGGCCACAGTCGCCGGATTAAAGCGTTCGACGTGTCCGACCTGAAGCGTGAGACCGGCGTCGTCGGCGAGTTGGGCGATGGTTCGGGCGTCCGTCACATTTCCGGCGAGCGGCTTCTCCATCATCATGGGGATTCCGGCCGCGATGCACTCTTTCGCCACGTCGAGATGAGCGAAGGTCGGTACCGCAATGGACACAGCTTCCACCAACGGAAGCAGATCGCGATAATCGGCGTACCACTCGCATCCCCAGCTTTCGGCGGCTTCGCGTCCGCGTTCTTCGGACGAGTCGGCCACTCCGACGAATGTGACTCCGTCGATGCCGGCCAGTATGCGGGCATGATGACGTCCCAGAGCACCGACTCCGATGACACCGACTTTCAGATCGTTCATGATTCTTCTTTTCTCTCTTCAGGCAACGTGACGAGTCGGGGCCGGGGATTGCCCCGCTGACGATGTCGCGATTTTCTGGGCGAGTTGCTGATTCAAATGGTGTCCCGACCGATACGCCGAGATGTGACCTCTCAGATCGCATCCGAGCAGCGCGAAATCTCCGATCGCGTCGAGAATCTTATGACGAACGCATTCATCGGGGGCCCGCAAAGTGTTTCCGATGACGCCGTCGTTTCCATAAACAAGCAGATCCTTTTCGGTCACTCGCGTTCCGTATCCGGCGGCTCGCAACATGGCGACTTCGGATTCGAGAACGAAGGTTCGGGCGAACGCAATCTCTTTGAGGAAAGACTCGGGAGTGACGTCGATGGTGAATGTTTGCGGCGGAATGGGAGAGTTTTTGCCGTAATCGAGATAGTAGGAGATCACCAGATGATCGGAAAGGTGCGGTTGAATTTTGACGTTGGCTTCTCCGCGGTCATCCTCAACTTCCAGCATCCGATCGATTCGTAAGGTCGCTCGTTTGGCGTGTTGTGCTTCGATTCCCGCTGATAAAAGTTCTTCCACAAAGGGACGGCAGGAACCGTCCACGCCGGGCACTTCCGGAGCATCGATTTCGATGAGGCAATTATCGATTTGTAATCCCGCCAACGCAGCCAGAACGTGTTCGGTGAGTTCGACGCGAGCGTTCTCCCGCACGAGGGATGTGCGGCGATGGGTCGATTCCAGGAATTCGAGTGACACCGGTAAATCGGGTTGGCCTTTGAGATCGACGCGGCGAAAGACGATTCCGGTCTCTTCGGGAGCGGGATGAAAACGGAGGCAGACATCCATCCCCGAAAATAAACCAAACCCGTGAACTTCGGCGTTTCTGATCAATGTCCTTTGGCGTCGCTCGGCCATTGTCGTGTCCCGGATCTCGAACAGACAGAATTCAGTCACAGGGGGATACGAGTCAACCGACAACGAAGAAAATCGATCTCTTCGCTGCCGGTCAGGCTCGTCGTAGGAAACTTCCGCGAGTGAATGAGACTCTTTGCGGAAGTGAAGTGTCGTCAGTTCTCAGTTCGGTGACGTCCCTTTGGTGGAGACTGTTTTCTGGTACTGAGTGTTGAGATGTTGAAGAACGGCATCGGTGATGTCGTCTTTCTTGCGGTGATAAATCACTTGACGATTCATGCCGTTGATGACACCGCGAGCGTCATCCGTTTCCTGCAAGGCGGTGCGGTTGAATCGCAAGACGACGTGGTAGCCGTAGTATTTGGCGTACTGTTCGACGGTGCTTTGGACTTCCATGTAGACTTGTTTGTAGATTTGCGATTCTTTTCGCAGGAAATCCCGTTGCATCACTTTTCGTCGAGCATCGACCTCGGCGGCTTTGGAAGCAAGTTCGGATTCGGTCTCAGCGTAACCGGGCGAGGACTCGGTCATCATTTGAAGTTTTGCGGAAAGTGCCTTGAGCGCTTCGACATCGCTTTTGATGGTTTCTTCGGAGGCGGCGATTTCCGTTTTCAGGTCCTCACGCAATGCCTCAAATTTTTTGTACTTCTTGAACACTTCCGCCATGTCGATCAGACCGATGACGTCATGGTCATCCCACGCGTGGGGCGGTCCGGCCGCCTCGGTGCGTCCCAATCCACAGATCATTGCGATCGCAGCAGTTAATACGACGAGCTTCTTCACGATTAGCACTCCTTTGCAATTGCCGTTGTTTCGGCGTGATTCACAATTCCATTTGTGACAGGGTTCTCGGTCACGGGGTGGGAGTTGTGGCAAAATCCGCCGATGGCGTCAATACGAGCCGCCCCCCTGTTGCATCGTTTTTTGAGCAAGTTTTTGAAATAATACGCCGGTGATGGATATTTTCTCAGAGTATATCGTGCGTAATTGCAAACCGGGTGACGCTCAATACACTGGATCATTCCAGTTTTGCCGTGTCATCCGAACTTCACCGCGTTGATGAGAGTCTATCCCGTCAAGTACAGACTGCCGTTTCCGAACATCGACAGACAAAAACCATCGAAAGACGAGTTTCATGCCACGTTACGACGCCCGCCGCATCGAACCCAAATGGCAGGCTTATTGGGATCAACACGAAACATTCCGCACGCCCGACGAGGTTCCCGAAGGGCCGAAGTTTTACGCGCTCGATATGTTTCCCTATCCGTCTGGAAGCGGCTTGCACGTCGGGCATCCAGAAGGTTACACGGCGACCGATATTCTCTCACGTTACAAACGCATGAACGGCGTCAACGTGATGCATCCGATGGGCTGGGACGCTTTCGGTCTACCCGCGGAACAATATGCCATCGAAACGGGCACGCACCCCCGAGTGACGACGTACAAAAATATCGATACTTTTCGTCGTCAGTTGAAGAGCCTCGGATTCAGTTACGACTGGAGTCGTGAAGTCGCCACCACTGACATCGAATATGTCCGCTGGACCCAATGGATTTTTCTGCAACTGTTCGATACCTGGTACGATCCCGGCTTCACCTGGACGGGGCCGGATGGAAAAGAACGAACCGGCAAAGGACGACCGATTGCGGAACTCCCGATTCCCGCTGAAATTGAACAACAAGGTGACGACGTTGTCCGCCAATATCAGGACGATCATCGTCTCGCCTATCAATCACACGCTCCAGTCAACTGGTGCCCCGCTTTGGGAACCGTACTCGCGAATGAAGAAGTAACTGCCGACGGCAAGAGCGAACGTGGCAATCATCCGGTCGAACGCCGCGCGTTGCGACAGTGGATGTTGCGGATCACCTCGTACGCTGAGCGTCTCGGCAGCGAACTCGATGATGTTAATTGGCCCGAATCGGTCAAGTTGCTGCAACGTAACTGGATCGGTAAAAGTATCGGTGCGGAAGTCGATTTCTACTGCCCCAGTTTAGAGTCGGGTGGCACTAGCGGCTTGTCCGCCAGTGAATCTTTCGAGGAGTGGAAACAAGCTCGCTCTCAAAGTAAGTTTCCCGCTCAACCGGAAGAGTCGGTCCTGCGCGTCTACACGACACGTCCCGACACGCTCTACGGAGCCACCTATATGGTGATCGCTCCCGAGCATCCCTTCGTCGAACGACTCACCACCGAGGAGAATAAAGACGCCGTCGAGGAATACTGTCGTAAGGCGGGACTCAAAAGCGATCTCGACCGCACCGACCTCGCCAAAGAGAAGACGGGAGTCTTCACGGGAAGTTACGCCGTCAATCCGGTCAACGGCGAGCAGATTCCGGTCTGGATCGCCGACTACGTGCTGATCAGTTACGGAACCGGGGCGATCATGGCGGTTCCGGCACACGACGAACGCGACCTCGAATTTGCTCAGCAGTTCGATTTGCCGGTGATTGAAGTAGTCGAGACTCCCGATGATGCACCCAATATTGGGTTCACCGGGGAAGGAACGGCCATCAATTCTGGCGAATTCACGGGAACTCCGACCAAGGAATTCAAACGCAAGATCATTGAGAAACTGGACTCGGAAGGTGTCGGGACCAAGGCCGTCAATTACAAATTGCGGGATTGGCTCTTCTCGCGTCAGCGTTACTGGGGGGAACCGTTTCCGATCTGGCATGAAATCGATGATGAAGGCAACCTGACCGGAAAAATGACTCCGGTCGAGGAAAGCGAACTTCCGGTCGAGCTTCCCGAGATGGAGGATTTCAAGCCGAAAGGAACGCCCGAACCGCCGTTATCTTTCGCGCCGGAGGAGTGGTTGTACAAAATCGACGAGAACGGCACTCGCTGGAAACGGGAAACGAACAGCATGCCGCAATGGGCGGGAAGTTGCTGGTACTATCTTCGCTATTGCGATCCGAAAAACGACGACGCCTTTATCGATCCCGAGAAAGAGAAGTACTGGTTGCCGGTCGATCTCTACATCGGCGGTGTCGAACACGCCGTATTGCACCTGTTGTACGCCCGCTTCTGGCACAAGGTGTTGTTTGATCTCGGTCATGTGACCTGTCCCGAGCCGTTCCAGAAACTCGTCAATCAGGGGATGATTCTGGGCGAAGCGGAGCTCACCGGTTTCCAGGATGCAGAGGGGAATTGGATCTCGGCAAAAGAGCTCCCCGATAACTTCGAGGGAGAGACAGTAAGCGTCGCGGCGGAAGATGTCGAGAAGCAGGGGGAATCGTTTGTTCTCAAAGCGAATCCGTCAATCGCCATTGATTCCCGGGCTCACAAGATGTCTAAATCGCGCGGTAACGTGATCAATCCCGATGATATCGTTTCCGACTACGGAGCCGACTCGTTGCGCTTGTATGAGATGTTCATGGGACCGCTCGAACAAACCAAGCCGTGGAGTATGTCGGGAGTGGAGGGAGTGTTCCGCTTTCTCGCTCGCGTCTGGCGGATGGTGGCCGACGATCGTGCTGAAGAAGTTCAATTGAACGACGCGGTGCAGGACGTCGAACCGAACGAAGAGCAACTTCGTATCCTTCACAAGACGATCAAAGCGGTCACCGAAGATATTGAGAAGCTCTCCTTCAATACAGCGATCAGTCGGATGATGGAGTTCACGAACGAGATCAGCGGTCAAGATATCCGCCCGAAAGCAGTACTCGAACCGTTCGTGTTGTTGTTGAGTCCGTTTGCTCCGCACCTCGCGGAAGAGTTGTGGGAACTGCTCGGACATGAAGAATCGCTCGCGTATGCGGAATGGCCGCAATTCGACGAGTCGAAAATGGTCGAATCGGAAATCGAAATCCCTGTCCAGATCAAGGGGAAAGTTCGCGGTCGCGTGAAGATCGCGGCAGACGCCGACCAGGATGCCATGATTGCCGCCGCCAAAACGGCAGTCGCCGACTATATCGAAGGTAAAGATATCGTCAAGACGATCGCCGTCCCCGGACGGATGGTCAATTTCGTGATTAAAGGATGAGTCGTGTCCAACCAAACCCCTGACGATGAATCGATTCGCCTGGATCAACTGCTGAAAGTAAGCGGTCTGGCTCAGACCGGCGGTCATGCGAAAATGGCCATTCAAGGAGGCGAAGTGCTGGTGAACGGCGAGATTGAGACGCGTCGTCGTCGTAAGTTGTTTGCTGGCGACAGGATCGAGTTTAACGGTGAGGTTGTTGTGATCGACGAGGGAGACTCCGGATCTGACCGCGCTGAGGAAACTACCCCCGATCGGTCTTGAGTGAAACGCCCTGAAGTTCGATGATTGAGAAACTGAAAGGGAACTGGCAGACGTGTCGTTACGTCGAATAGGAAGGATGATCCCGCGATGCCGTTAAAATCACTCCCCGTCGAAGAACCGACGCTCAACCTGACACCGATGGTGGACATCGTGTTTCTGTTGATCATCTTCTTCATGGTCGGAACGCAGTTCGCCGAGATGGAGCGTTCGATTGACGTGCAATTGCCGACGGTCTCCAGCGTGACTCCTTTAACCGGCGTGCCGGATGCGAAAGTCGTCGATATTCACGAAGACGGCCGGATCGAATATGAAGGTGAAGAGACGACTCTTGAAGACTTGCAGACCACCCTCGAAGCCGCCCAGGAAAATTACTCTGGACAGGCAGTCGTCCTGCGAGGCGACCAGCGATGCGCCTATCAACAGATCATGAACGTGATCGCGGTTTGCAAACGGGCGAAGATCGCCTCCATCTCGCTCGCCAATAAACCTGACCAGCAACCTTAATCTCCCCATTTTCATCATGAGTCTCAGCCTCAACACCGGATTGATCATCGTCATCGGGCTGCTGTCAGTGACAGCGGTGACGGCGTTGGTGTTGATGGTGATGATGCTGCAGGGGCGTAAAGCGGTCGCTCACGCAACGGGATTGTCGTTCGTCGTCTCGGTTCTCGCGCATCTCGGTTTTGTTTGCGGTTGGTTCGCCTGGTATCTCTATTCCGAACTGAACCCGAGCGCCAGTGCTGCTGTGATTTCGGAATTACCGCCTCAGGAAGTGGTGGAAATCCAGGAGATTCTGGATGCCTCCGAAGATCAGATCGCGGCGGAAGAGAATGGCGACAGCCGATTGACGGACATCACGGAAAACACCACCGTTCCGGAACTCGATCGATTTGTCCCCGAAATGGATCAGGAACCGTTTCCTCCGCTCGAACCGGAACGAAACGAGGTGTTGGCGGAAGCCACGCCGCCGATTGACATCCCCGACGTTCGCAGCGAACTCGATTTGCCGGTCTCCGTGCCGAAACCGGAGAAAGCGGGAGCGACCGGGCCTTTTACTCAATCGCAAATTCCGTTGGAAGTAGAGGTTCCCGAACGACAGTCTCGTCCCGAGGTGACGATTCCCGATACTCCACTCGAACGCACCGCCACGCCGACCGTCGCGCAGCAGGATTCTCCGCTGGAACGATCCCAGAAACAGGGAGCCGTCAACCGGATTGACATTGAATCCAACCCGCTCTTGTCGGCTCCCGATCTGGTGGAAGATCCGCAAGCGATGTTGGAAAAGTCAGACGACACTTCGACTCTCTCGCAAATGACAGGCCCCACTCCGACCGTCATCGACGATTCGAATGCTGGGACGGAATCGTTGGCGAACTCTGAAGACGGGCGGGTCAGTGATTCTCCAGAAGAGAAAATTACGCGGACGAAGTTGGCGGAACCAATCGGAATCGACGGTGGGTCGATGCAGCGCGAGCGACCGAATTTCGCTCCTTCGACTCCGATTCCCGAGATGAGTGGCGTTGAGGTCACTCCCTCCGTCCCTGATTTGGATCTCCCTGCCTTGGGAACCAATGCTCCGAATATCGTCAAACCGAGTTTTGATCTACCCCTGGAACCGACTGTCGAAAGCGTCCCCAACACTTATCGTTTACGCTCCATCGAACGTCGGGCTGACATTGCTCGGAAATTCGGGGGGACGGATGAAACCGAACGGGCCGTGGAAAATTCGCTGGCCTGGCTCGCCGCTCATCAAAACGACGCCGGCTATTGGGATGCCGATCGTTACGGGAGCGGACAGGGACCGCAAGCGGATGTGGCCGACTTGAATCTCTCGGAAGATCGGAAAAAAGTTCGCCGCGAATCGGGAGTCCAGGCGGATACCGGCGTGACGGCACTCTCGTTACTGGCTTTTCTTGCGGCGGGCTACACTAATGAAGAAGGGCAATATGCGGAAAACGTCAATCGCGCGATGGTCTGGTTGGTCGAACAGCAGCGCGAAGACGGATTCCTCGGCGGCGACGCGACCTACTTTGCCGCAAATTACTGTCATGGAATGGCGACTTACGCCCTCGCAGAAGCACTCGGGATGCAGAGCAATCCCGAGGCATCGACCAAATTGAAGCGGGCTGTCGAAAACGGTGTCAGTTACACCATTCTGATGCAGAACACGACCGACGGTGGATGGCGTTATCGTCCCCGTTCGAGCGAAGGGGATATGAGCCTGTTCGGTTGGCAGTTGATGGCTTTGAAATCTGCAGAGATAGCGGGAGTCAATATCCCCGAAACAGCGCGCGAACGGATGATTTCATTCCTGCGGGATCGATCGCTGGGGGACAACAAGGGCTTGGCCGCCTATCGACCGGGTGAAGCGATCACCTCCGCGATGACCGCCGAGGCGCTCTTTTGCAAACAGATCCTTGGCATCCGTCGGAAGAACCCTCAATCGACGGAAGCGGTTCGGTATCTACTGAGAGAGACTCCGAAAATCTCCAACTGGAATCTCTACTACTGGTATTACGGGACGCTGGCGATGTACCAGTATGGCGGCGAGGAATGGGATCGCTGGAATCTGGCGATGCGCGACACGATCGTCTCCACACAGAAGACGAAGGGGGATCTGGCGGGGAGTTGGGATCCGGTGGGACCGTGGGGTCCGTACGGAGGCCGGGTTTACTCCACCGCGCTGGCCACGCTTTGTCTGGAAGTCTATTACCGATTCCTGCCACTTTATGAACATGGCAGTCGGTTCGACGAATAAATCGCCTTTCACAGGAATGGAGAAATGAATCGACCTCGCAAAATTCTCCCCTCACCGGTGTCACTTGTCATAGCCTGTTTGCTGTTTCTGACCGCCGCTTCGTTCACTCCTATCGGCTTGTTGGTCTGGGCGATGATTGTCTCGGGGATTTTCGCTTACATCTTCGAAGGCCACCATTATCAGACCGCCTGGTTAACCGTGGGAGTCTTTCTGGCGGTGATTATGGTCCTGGTTCCGAGCAGTTCGACCGGAAGCATCACTCCCGAGAATCAGGGGATTTCGGTGCTGGGCCTGACGATCGCAGCGGTCAGCGGGTTACTGGCGGGGATTGCTTTCTCTCATTGGAGAAATCGCTCCTCCTCTCAGGAGTGATCTCGACGATTGCTCTGGTCGAAACGCTTACTCCCGTTCCGCTTCTTCTTCTTCTTCTTCTTCTTCTTCTTCTCGCTCGGGGGCGTCTGCCTCACGTTCCCGTTCGCGAGCGGCTCGCGCTCGTTGCTCGTCTTCTTCACGTTCGCGGATTTCGCGTCGTTCCCGTTCTTCTTGTTCCGCTCGTTCGCGTCGTTCGGCGTTTTCCCGTTCACGGACTTCACGCAGTTCAATTTCGACGTGGCGACGAGGTCCCCGTTCGCGTTCTTCGCGAAGCTCGTTGACCTGATGTCGGAGTTCCTGAACCTCGTTCCTCAAATCGTGGACCAGATCAAACAGTTCTTCCATTTCACCGCGAGGTCGTTCCGATTCATGTTCTCGCCGCTCACCATGTTTGTGATGACGTTCGAGGACTCCGCTCAATTCCTCGATCTCACGATCGATTCGTTCGCGCGTCTCGGCCAGTTCGTGCATCTCGCGTTCCGCCTGTTCGGCTTCTCGATGCAGGTTCCCCAAATGTTCTTCGAGTTCGGCTTGCCGTTGACCCATTTTTTCATGTTCGCGGAGAAGGTTTTCCCGGTGCTGGTGAATCTCGTCAATGTTCGGCTCTCGCTGAGCGGTGGCAGAAGTACCGAACAATAGGACGGGAAGAGCCAAGAGTGCAGTCGCTATGAAAATTCGTCGGAGAGTTTTTCGCATGTGGCACCTTCGGATCGCTTTCAGGTTGTGGAAGTGAGTTTCGGGACTCGCGTCGGTTTGAATATTATCTTAATCTAAAGGAATCCCGTCGTCTAATATTTCTCAGGTGTCGCATGTCTGTCAGCCAAATCCAGGAATGGATCGCGATTCAACGTAATCCGATGTCGGGATCGGGGGTTGGACGTGAAGAGCTGGTGAAACTGGTTCTATCACTTCAGAAGTTTGGCTATCACGTACGCATTTTCAAAAACCGGGACAAACTGCTCGCGGCGCTGAATGACGTCGATCGGCGCGAGCGATTGCGTTGTCTGGTCGCGGCGGGAGGAGACGGCACGGTCAACGATGTTTTGAATCGTTATCCGAGCGTTCCTTTGACCATTTTCCCGATGGGTACTGAAAATCTACTGGCGAAATATCTGAAAATTGAAAGTTCGGGGGACCGGTTGGCAGAAGTGATTCATCATGGGCGAACGGCGCAGTTTGATGTTTGCCAGGTGAATGGACGTAAGTTCTTGCTGATGCTAAGCTTCGGTATTGATGCGGATGTGGTTCATCGCACCAGTGAGGCACGTACCGGACACATCAGCAAGCTCGATTATTTCCAACCATTCTGGGATTCCGTACGTAATTATGAATATCCGGAAATTCGCGTGTTTGTTGACGATGGCGACACCCCTCACACCGGACGTTTCGGTATATTAAGCAATATTCCCGCCTACGCCCTGCAACTTCCATTTGCCGTGGGGGCCAGTCCTTTTGATGGACGCCTCGATTTGCGGCTGTTCGAAAAAGGCTCGCTCTGGTCCACGATGGAATATCTGTACTACGTGACAAATCGGTGGCACGAGGAACGTGACGACGTCACGTGTTTGAGCGCGCGTCGGTTCCGAATTGAGAGCGAAGTGCCCGTTCCGTTACAAGTTGACGGAGATCCGGCCGGTTTTACCCCGGTCGAGGTAGAGGTCAGTTCGTCGAAGGTGACGTTACTGGTCCCTGAGAAATTTCCCAGCGAAACCACGGAAAGGATTCCCCAATGAGTATCGCCGACGTTCCTGTGAAACAATGGATGTGCGGTCCGCAACAACCGCTGCTGTTCATCGCCGGTCCCTGTGTCATGGAAGATGAGGAACTCGTCAAACGAACGTCCGGGGAACTGGCCTCGCTGGCTGAGAAGCTTGGCGTGCAACTGGTTTACAAATCAAGTTTCGATAAAGCCAATCGGACCAGCATTCACTCGTTTCGCGGGCCGGGACTTGAAGTTGGATTAGAGTGGCTGGCCAAAGTGAAGGAGGCCACCGGACTCCCCGTCACTACCGACGTGCACGAACCGGAACAGGCGCGTCAGGCTTCGGAAGTCTGCGATATCGTTCAAATCCCCGCCTTTCTCGCCCGACAAACCGATCTATTGCAGGCCGCTGCGGAAGGGACCGCCAAGCACGGCGGCGTCGTGAACATCAAGAAACCGCAATTCGTCGCTCCCGAAGATACGGTTCACGCCGTTACGAAATGTCGCGAATCCGGAAACGATCGGGTTTTACTAACGGAACGGGGGACGACATTCGGCTACGGACGACTCGTGAACGATTTTCGCTGCATTCCCATCATGCATGACATTGGGACGCCGGTCATTTACGATGCGACACACAGCGTGCAGATGCCGGGGGGCAAAACAACCGGCGGGCAACGCGACATGGTTTGGCCGTTGTCGAGGGCGGCGGTTGCGTGCGGTTGCGACGGGGTGTTCTTCGAGACGCATCCGGATCCCGATCGGGCGAAAAGCGACGGCCCGAATATGGTCCCGCTATCTCTGGCCGAAACATTGATGACCCATTTAACCCGCATGCGGGAATTGACTCTCGAATTGTCCTCTTCGGAAGCCTTCAGCCATTCTTGAATATCCAGGTTTGATTTTATGATTTCCCAGCAGCGGATTTTAATTGTCCTGTCCTGTATCGCTCTATTTTGTACGGGCTGTCCGTCGAAGGCTCCGCCTGCGGGAACGACGGGGGGTGGCAAGACGGGAAAGCAGGATCCCGCCGATCAACGGTGTGCAGATAATCTGGACAACGCTTTCAGTTCCCTCGATCCCTACCGTCTGGAAATTGATGCCGACATCGAAGCCACTGCCACCGTGTTGAATTCGTGGTTGTCGACCTGCGGCACCTCGGAATGGGAAAATCCGGAGCTATTGAAAAAACTCGATCGACTCCTCAGCGATCAACAAATGACCGATCTGCAGGGGGAACGATTTGGAAGTCGGGATGTGACCCACATTCGCACTGCGATTCTGCTGCGGAGAATTGCCGAGCAAGCCTCCGCGAATGCTGACTCCGATTTGGAACGGGCCACACGTCTGTTCGAGTACGTTGCTCGCAACGTCGTTCCCCAGCCCGACAATCAGAATATCCCGCTGACGCTGTATCAGGTGGTGTTGTTTGGACGCGCAACCGCCGAACACCAGGCCTGGTTATTTGCGGAACTGCTGCATCAATTACGCATCGATGCGGTCATTTTAACCCCCCAAGAAGAGACCTCTTCCTGGGTAACGGCTGTTTGTCTCGACGACGGAAATTATCTGTTTGATTTTTCCCTGCTGACACCGGTTCCACGCGACGCCGAGAAAAGCTGGCCCATCAGCACGCCCGCGACTCTCAAAGAGGTGATTCAAAAGCCTGAAATCCTTGCTTCACTCCGAGCGCTCGGTAGTCAGGTTCCCACGGCGGAGTCTTTAAAGAACCCGGCGGTTTGGATTCCTTCCGAGACCACCTTCTGGTCGATGCGGATGAGGTCGCTCAATCAGACTCAAACGGGATCGGCGACGTTACTGGCCGACGCTTTGCTCGATGGCGACTATGGCCAGGGGATTCTGTCCCGAGTAGATGACGCTTCCGAGCGTTGGAAGAGAGACGACATCCGGATTTGGGATTTTCCCGAAGATCAACTCTCTCGCTATTGGTCGATCTCCCCAAATTCCTCACAGTCGCAGGCTCTCCGGGCGCGAATCATGCCGTTTCACGCTCCGCTGGAGGTTGAAGTCAACAAAGAGAAGCAGGACATCAAGATCACGGAAAAAGGAAACAAACAGTGGATGGCGAGGCTGTCTCAGTTGGAGGGTGATTTTACCAAAGCGATCATGACCTTCGGAGGCTTGCGGATCGGAAGCAAAAGCACCCGAAACCTGATGGCCGCCCAGGACGTCGATGCGCAGTTTCAGATTATCCTGCAACGTGAGGATGTCGCCGCCGAGGATGCTCATTTCTGGGTCGCGATCTCTCAACTGGAATCGGGAGAAATCACGAACGCCAAAACGACGCTCCGCGATTATCTGAATCGGTACGAGTCGGCTCGCTGGACCGACGCCGTTCGATATTTGCTGGCGAGAATTCACCTGATGAACGACGACTATTCGCTCGCCGCCGAACAACTCGATCAGATTCTGCAAACATCTTCGCTGAAGAATGCCGCCGCGTTTCTGAAGTCGCGTTTTCCGGAGAGTTCCAATACCTCTGAACCAAACACGGACGAAAAGCAGGAATCGTCTGCCGACGGGACTGACGAAGGCAATTCCTGAGCAGCGAGCTTGCATCCTGGCGCTCTGAGCGGCACACTTCGTTACTGAATCTCTGGGAGCCCGGAATCGTTATGTCTGCTTTTCTTCGACGCTACTGGTTCTTGCTGGGGTTATTGGTCATGATTCCCTCGGGGCTCACGACCGGCAACATCAGCACCGGTTCTTTTGTGACCTGGTGGCTCGATCACATCAAGCCGCGCTGGATCACCGCATTCGTTCTGTTTCTGATGACCTTCACGCTCGATTCGCGACAGTTTCTGGTGTCGCTGAGAAAGCCTGGCGCAGTACTGTTTGCGGGAGTCGTCAATCTCGGTTTACTCCCCTTGATGGCTCTCGGACTGGCTCCGCTGCAATTCACGACCGACTTGCAGGTCGGATTGATGATTGCGGCGACCGTTCCTTGTACGTTGGCGGCGGCGTCGGTTTGGACGAGAAAAGCGGAAGGAAATGACGCCGTCTCGTTATTGGTGACTCTCTCGACCAATATCCTCTGCGTTGTGATTACTCCTCTCTGGCTCTCTCAGGCAACCGCGCGAGTCGTCGAGTTCAATTTGGTCGATATGACCTTTCGACTGGTGTTGGTGGTGTTGATTCCGACCATCATCGGGCAATTGATGAGACTCTCTCCTACTCCACTGAACGCTCAGTTTGCGGCCCAACATAAGATTCCAATCGGGGTAGTCGCCCAGGGGATGATCCTGATGCTCGTCTTCACGGCGTCCCTAAAAGCGGGACAGCAACTCGCGACCGGAACGGCGGGAATCGGCCTGGATGGACTGTTGTTTGTTTGGGCTTGCTGTCTGTTTCTGCACCTGACCGGCGCTGCGGTCGGATGGTGGGGAAGCCGGTTGTTTGATTTCCCACTCTCGGATCGTAAGGCGATTCTGTTCGCTGCCAGTCAAAAGACCTTACCCATCGGCGTGCTGCTGGCAACGGAGCCGACGATGTTTGGCAACGCAGGTGTTCCATTTGCGATCTTTCCCATGATCATGTACCACACGACCCAGCTAGTGGTCGATACGCTCATCGCCCATAAGCTCTCCTCGATCCAGCCTGTCGAGGTTCCGAATATCAGCGCCTAAAAAAATGCTACGGCGAATTCGAGCCGTAGCGTTTTTGAATCGAGAGTCTTGTGAGAATCACAGGTTCGGAAGTTGAACCGGCTTGTCGTAATTGGGGCTGCGGTGGACGTCCACAAATGTCATCCCGAATCCGACGCTAAGTTCGTATTTAGCACGTCCAGCCCAGGGGGTGTTTGGGTGCGTTTTCGCTACTTGCTCCAGGAGGTTCCGGGCTTCCTTCTCTTTCACTTCCAAGTCCGCGAGGTACTCTTCACGCGTCATTTTCAGATTGAAGGCTCCTTTCAACCGATCGTATTGTTCTTGATCGGGAACGATCATTTTTTTGACGCGAGTCAAATTCCAGGCATTCGACGGCGTTTTGGGATCTTTACGTTTTGGTTCCGGGTTGGTCGCGACGTGCTTATCCATCGCCAGCAGGAACTGGAACAGTCGAATTCTGAATGTGACCAATTGGGCGTAAGCCAGGTCGTAATTCGCTCGCCAACGCATCGAGGGTTCGGTATCTCGCAGCGGACGAATCTTGTCGAGCATGGCGAGAGCCTGTTCGATAAGGCCCATCGATTTGACTGCTTTGGGAACTTGCTTCGACGCTTCCGACTGGAACTCAGGGATAGACATCGGATACCAATGTTCGCGGATGCTCAATTCCTTGTGGATATACGGATTGAGCCGTTCAATGACATCGAAGATGACGCGACGAAAATCTTCCCGATCACGGGCTTCGATGTATTCGCGGCGGGCGCCGAGAAACGGTTGATACTCCTTCATATCCAGGAATTCGTATTTCCGTTTCTCAATTTGACGAGCGTTGACGAGGTCTTCTTCTTCACCCGGCAGGATGAAAAAGATTCCTCCCGACTCTCGCGCCATCCGGACCTGAGCGTAAGGACCGAAGCCGGCGGGCTGAGTATCCCAACGACTGTGTAAGCCGTCCCATTGCAAACATTCGACCATCGGAGTTTCGGGGCCGCGACGTACCTGCAACCAGTGCGGTAGGTTATATTTCGGGTCAACCCAGCGAACGCGAGCATACGGATATCCGAACATCGATTCACGCCCCATGAAGTAGGCGGGGATACGCCCCTGCTTCAGCTTGGAGACAGTCGTTTCCAGCAATTGAGCATTGTCGCCATCATCCCCCGATTCGTCGGAAACAATAATCAACACCAGACGACGCCTTTGTTGACGGGCCTGACCGACGAACTCATCGATCGTGGCATTGATCGAATTGCACATATTCTCCTTACCGCTGGTATCGATCGGAATTTGACCAATTGCGTTGCGAATTTCTTCGATGTCCGAAGTCGGTTTATTGTGCTGGTGAATCGTCTCACCGAACGAGAGAATCGAGGTCAGGATCAGCTCTTCGGACTGCCGTTTTTTCAGTTCCTCATCCTTCTTGGTGAGGATGCCGATTTCTTCATACACTTCATTGAAGTTTCTGGCGATCTCTTTCTGGTCGTCCTTCATGCTGCCCGATTCATCAAACAGCCAGACCGCCAGCAGCTTATCTTTTCGCATCATACGGATTAATTCGTTCGTCATACGGCTCATGGCGGCTCCGTAGCCTTCCACCGCCGCGCCGCTTTCCCCTGTCACTTCACCTTCGCCAAAGTCTTTGCCGACGATTTCATCGCTTGGTAAAGTGACTTCCGTCAGCGATACTTCGACTTGCGGATCTTCGAGCGTTTCTGCTTGTTCGACCTTGTTGGTGGTGACCACGGGACCCGTTGAGGCTCCAATTTCTCCGGTCACCGCTCCGCCCGGCTGGGTGTTGAAGGTTTGAGCGACTTCCGTCTGAATTTCCAACTCTTTGGTGAACTCTTCCTGAGTTCGTTCCGGCTCGAAGACCGTTTCCAGATCCAACTGAACGGTGGGGTCGATGACTGTTAATTTGAAAAGATACAACGCACCCAGAACGAGTACGTGGGCGATCAGGGAGACGCCCATAGCGGGAAGGTCGCGACTTTTCATAAAACTCTCTCTTGTCGTCAGAAGCAGCCAGATCACCGGCCGTTCAGGAAGGAAAATCAATCAATAAATTAGGGCGGCACCTGATGAAACCTAGCTCCTGAAATCCCAGCAGGCAACTAAAGTCTCTCACAGATTCCATCGGAACGCGTCTCTCAACCGATCACAACTTGGGACGCTTTTTCGGTTGGGGGGGGCGTTCGCGATTTCGTCGCCGCTGAATCTCATCCGCCAGTAACAGACGCGCGGTATCGTTGTTACCATTACGCGTCATGACGTTTCCTTCCTTGGAAATCGCCGCTTCTTCCCACTGCCAGCCCATCGGTTGCGACAGTTCCGTTTTGGCTAGGTCGCTCCAGGGGGTGCCGGGATGTTGGTTGATGACTCTCGTCAAATATTCTTCGGCTTCCTTTGCCATTTTTCGGACCGTCGGAGTGGCATTCTTCAGGTCAGTCGAAGGTCGTAAATACCAGAAATTGGAACGGGGATCTTCAAAGGGTTTCAAATTGGTTCGCATTTCCGCCAGCATCTGACCGTAACCGTAAGCGCGGACTTTTAACGCCAACGCCCTTCCCATCGCGAGATCGAAGGCGGCTCTCCAGCGAGGCTCCACGATCTTGTCGCGTTCTTTACTACCTTCTTCAAGCATTGCCAGCAGGCTGCTGATTTTGTAATCCAGAACGGAGACCGGTTTTTGAGCCTCGAAGATTTCGTTTCTCAGGACGTTATCGTTCTCCGCGTCGAATGAGAGAGTCGGCATGCTGATCCGGTCAATCCGCAAAGCTCGGGTGGCATCGATCAAGGCGGCAATCGCCTTGTTATCTCGAATAGACTGATCCAACTCATTGATTGGACTGTAATCGGGTTGATAAGCCCGCATCACATCGTAATCGTAGGTGACGGCGTTGTTGCTCTCCTGCGAGACGAGGAACAAGCCTCCTGTTTCCGCACACAGGCGATTCAGTGGATAAGGTCCGAAGCTGGAGGAAAGTCGATTGATATTCCCTCGTCTGGTCAAACCCCAGAAGTCGATATCGAGCAGTTCGGGATAAAACGTTTCGGGGCCCTGATCGACCGGAAGCGCTTCCGTGAACGACTGACCGTCTTCTTCCCAGGTAAAACTGACGTAACCTTTCTCTTTACCGAACACAGCGGCATTCCCCACGCAATGCACGCGGATACCGACTCGGGAAAGATTCGCAATCACCGATTCCATCTTGTCAAAATCGTCGCCACGTTCGTCGGTGACGACAATGTACATTACGTTTCGACGACGTTTGGTGCGGTAATCTCCCCACTTGCGGCTGACGTCTTCCAACGCGGTAAAGACCATTTCCTTGCCGCTTTCATCGGCGGGGATCTCGCGAATCTTATCGGTCAACGGGCCGATGTTGCTTGTCGGTTCGTCGATGAGGAAAGTGGTTTTTTCGCCGAACGTGGCGGCGGCAGTCAGTAAGCGGTCGTTGCCGTCTCCAACTCCTTTGAGACCGACTTGTTCGTAGATGTTGTGGAAGCGATCGGCGATTTTATCGCGTCGTTCTTTCACCGATAACGAGGCATCGAATAACCAGACCACCAGCGTTTCGTGATCTTGGACGGCGTTTGAAATTTCAAACGCGAGACGGTCCATCGCCCCCTCGGTACCGCCGGTATGCTCGGTGGTTCCCTTGGTTTCCATCACTTCGGTGAGTTCATCACGGGACGGTTGCGTTGCGAGATCCGAAACTTGAATTTCAACTTCAAGCTGTGATTCTTCGAGACGCCGTTCGATTTCCTGAGGCTCCGCTTCTCCTGTCAGCGTTGCCGCCTGCAGGGAAGGGCTGATTTCGTTCATCTGGGAATTGTTCCCCAGTTCATCCTGAATGGTGGAATCGAACTTGTAGGTTTGTTCTTCGATTTCCGGGACGGGGGTGCTGATGATATCGGGAGTCAGTACCATCTGCGTGACGTGCGTAATACTTCCCAACGCGAGCAAAATCGCGAGATGCACCACCAGACTTACCGCCCAGGCGGGCGCTTCGTGTAGGCTCGTCAAAAAACCGCCACTGGAAACCAGTTCCGGTTCGAGAGCACTGTCCGCAGCCTCATCACCCTGAATGGAGATACTACTATCCTCCTCGGCGTTTTCGAACGTCACGATCTGATCCTGATCGTCGGCCGCTTCGTCGAACACCGGTGTCTGTTTGGGTACATAGGTTGAACTCACTACAGGACTCCTTCTCCTCGGATGATGACATCGTCGGTTATGATAATGCGTATTTTGGGTGAGCCTTTTACGCCTGATTTATTCACATATTTCAGTATCTTCAAGTATATCATCGGCTTTGGGCGGTCACAATGTTTTTCACGGCGTGGAAAGTCTTTGTGAGCTGCGTGATATTCTCCCCAACCGGGGGAAATTGTGGCTGGCAGCACTGATTTCGAGTGAGATTTTGCCCCTTCTCTAGGCTTATGAGCATAAGGCTAATGTGTATAGGCACTTAGGGGTATCCCTGTTATGTCAGGAGACCACTGCCAGCCTCCATTATTTGACCCGATATCCGGCTAAGAAATTCGTAACGAATTTGAGAATTTTCAGGGGAAGAAAAACCCTGTTTTCTGGGGTTATTAGGTGTATCATCAATGAAGTCAAAGGGTTAAGGTAATTTGTTGCTCGTTTTGTTGCCTTGTTGAGGATCCTCAAACCATGTTGCCACAGAGAGATCGATTTCTCTTGTCCCTGATGCTGAGTCTCATTCTCGCGGGTGGGAGTTCTTCAATTCTGAGAGCATCAGACTCATTTGCCGAACAACAACACCGGCAACTCCGCGCACAATTTGAGTCAACTTCTGCCTGGTTTCAGCAACAGACCACTCCCTATTCGGCAGATGCACTCGACGGATTGGACTGGTTATTGAAGACGGCTTTCACTCAAGGGTGGTATGCCGACCTTAAACCAGTTCTCTCTGCGGTCGAAGAAGAGGCGAGCCTGACTGAGAATTTACGGAAAGAGGCGGCGAAATTGGAACTTCTCGGTCTAGCGGCCGAAGATAGCTCGGAAGGAGCCCTCCAAGGGTACGTCGATCACCTGAAGACGATTCGGATTCGCCAACCGAACGACACACTTGAATTGGCGTATGCACTCTCGGCTCAATTCCAAATTAACGGAGATTACTCAGCCGCACGGGAAGTCTATCGCCGGACGATTGATGCCTTTTTTCTCAACGAGCAGGTGCGAGTGATTTGCGAACGACGTCAGGCGAAGTTGTTGTTGGCGGGGGAGTCGGCTCCCGAATTAACGGCGGGCGAACTCAAACTTTCTGACCAGCGCGGGAAGTACGTCCTGATCGACTTCTGGGCAACCAACTGTGCCCCGTGTCTGATCGACCTGCCGCATTTGAAGTCGGTCGCTCGCCGGTTCCAGGGAGAATCGTTTCAGATTCTAGGGGTCAGTTTCGATACCGATGTCACATTCCTGAACGACTTTCGAAATCGACAACGCATCGACTGGCCAACTCCGCTGTTGGAATCCGTTAACTCCAAGGCGCGGGAGAATTATCGTGTGGTCACGATACCTTCCACATTCCTCGTGGATCCGGAGGGGAAGATTGTCCTGGTGGACGGGCAGGCGCGCGATGTCGCGTTGTTGCTTGAACAAAGACTCGGTGCGGAATAACGATTACTGCTGACTCGGAAGATCGACATGCGCTGCGTCGATAATCGCCTCCATACGCGCGATGATTTTCGGGTGACTGTCGGCGATGTTGTTTTGTTCGTAGGGATCCTGACTCAGATCGAATAACTGCATCTCTTTTCCCTGTTCGCGATACGCCTTCCAATCTCCCATGCGGACAGCCTGCGAATAGATTTTCTGTTTCGGCGACTTACAGAATTCGAAATACAGATAGTCGTGTTCTTTCTGAGCATCGGTATTCCCTTTCAACGTCGGTAAAAACGACAGGCCGTCCGCTTGCTTGGGAACCGGTTGTCCCACCAGTTCGGACATCGACGGCAAGACATCCTGGAAGCCGCTGATATGATCGGAAGTGCTTCCCGGCTTGATGACGCCCGGCCAGCGGGCGAGCAGCGGCGAACGAATTCCTCCTTCGTGCATATCCCGTTTGTGGCCCCTCAAGTTGCCGGTGGAGTTCCAGAAGTTGGGATCGTGGCCCCCTTCCTTGTGCGCTCCGTTATCGCTGGCGAACAGGATGAGCGTGTTGTCATCAATGCCGAGCTTTTGCAGGAGTGCCAGAATCTCCCCCACTTCATTATCGAGATGCTCCATCATCGCGGCGAAGCCGGCGATCGGATTGACAACATCGGGACATGGTTCTCCCGCCGCTCCATATTTTCCGATCTTGTTATCGAACTGGGGCAGTTTCTTGCGCCATTTTTCGTGTAGTTCTTGCGGAGCGTGCATGGCGGCGTGAGGGATGGCGGTGGGGATATAGCAAAAGAAAGGTTGGTTGGCCTTTGCGTTAGAGGCGATGAAATCGCGAGCGTGCTCCATGAGTGGTTTATGAAGGTAAGTTCCCGACTCCAGCGGAATCTCTTTGCCGTTATGAACGACAGTGGTCGGATAATAAGTGTGGGCGATGGACTGACTTTTCCAGCCGTAGAATTCATCGAAACCGTGAGAGAGTGGATTGGCATCCCCTTCCAGATGAGTTTGTCCCAGGCCCCATTTCCCGAAGGCTCCTGTCGCGTAGCCGGCGGATTTAAACACTTCGGGAAGAACCGTCATTCCTGGATCGAGTTCGGCTCCTTTTTCTCCTCCGAGATTTCCGCGGACGTAGCAATGCCCGGAATGCTGTCCGGTCATCAGCACCGCCCGCGAGGGCGTGCAGACCGTATTGCCTGAGTAGTGAGCCGTGAACTTCATCCCCTCAGTCGCCAGTCGGTCGATGTTGGGCGTTTCAAATTTTTCCTGACCGTAGCAGGAGAGATCGCCGTAACCGAGATCGTCGGCGAGAATATAGATGACATTCGGCTTCTCAGCGGCCTGGCTGATAGTTGCGATAAAGCAAATGACAAATGCGGTAACAATGTGTTGAGGCGATTTCATGTCGAGCAGCCTGCGTCTAGTCTAGAGGAGATAGCATGAGTAAACCCCACCGTACTCGCGAGGAGACGATGGGGTCAACCGGTTATTGCGATCTCGAGAGTTAAGACTAATGGGTGAATTTGAGCGGTTCTGCTCCTTGAGTGTCTCCCAGCATGTAAAAATCGAGTTGCCCCTGTTTGAGAATCACTTGGGCGACCATGACGTCCTCTTCGCCCATGTCGAGTGCCAGGATGCCCTCCTCATCGACTGCCCAGACCCCCGAGACGGCTGATTCATCGCCGTTGCTCGGTTGGTACGTCCAGGTAAACTCTCCGTTCTTTTTCAGATTCATGAGGAATGTATCGCTGGCTCGCTTCGCGGTCCAGGAACCGACCAATTGCGAGCTTGAGATCTGTTGAGTCGGTTTAGGAGGTTCGACGACTTCCGGTTTAGGAACGTCGGCTTCGGGGTTGAGAGACAGTAACAAATTGCGTGAGAGCTCGTCTTTTGGATTGAGAGCGACAACCTTCTCTAACTGTTCCGCGGCGGCATCCTCATGTCCTGCGGTCAGATAGTGATAGGCAAGCACAAATCGCGGAGCGGATTCGGTGGGATGGTTGCTTCGATAATCCTCCAAAGCTCGTAGTTGATTCGTATAAATATCGACACTCGGATAGAGGCTGCTCATGGTTGTCCAGTCCCAACCGGGCCCCACCGACAAGACGGCGTAAAGTGTGGCCGCCGATTCCTCATAGTTGCCGAGTGCGAACAGTACCAGCGCCCGAAACTCGTGGATCGCGGTGTCATTGGGGATCTCTTTCAGAGCGTTGTTGACGGACGCGAGAGCGTTATCGTTCTTGCCGTCGTAGAATTCCTGCATCGCGCGGTCGAAGAAGGCCAGACCTCTTTCGGAAACATCCGGAGCGGGAGTTGTCCCTTCATTTGTGGTTTCCGGATACGACTGCACAATTTGGATCGGTTGAGAGTAATCATAGTAAGTCGTACTGGAACCAACGTAGTAAGGATTGGTGTATCCGTAATATCCGGTGGCCCAACCAATCCGATTCACAGCCCATGTGGTGACACCAAAGGCGGTGAGGACGGGATAGCGATCCCACCAGTAGTCCGCCCAATATCCGGCGTGCCAATGGTGCCAGTGTCCGTGATGCCAGTGATGGTGATACCAGTTTCGATCGTGCCAATTGTTGTCCCAGCGATCTCCCCAGTTGGGGAGGTCGGGACGGTTCGAAAAATCCGGACGACTTGGGAGCGTCGTGGGGCGTTCGAGTTTGTCCTTCAGATCACCGAGCCGATCACCTTTCGAGGGACGTTCGGGAAGCTGAGAGGGGCGTTCGAGCCTGTCACCGAGACCCGGACGAGTGACGATTGCTGCACCGGCTCCCGCTCCCAGTCCCGGTAAAACACTCGGTCGGTTGCCGCTGCCGGGACGTGTGGTAGGACGTTGTCCGGGGCGCGCTCCAATCTCGGGACGCGTACTAGGCAGAGTTGTTGGTCGATCTCCTGGCTTGATCGATGGACGCGTCGTCGGGATCGATGGCTTGATCGATGGACGAGTTGAAGGCTTTGTTGATGGAATTGAAGGTCTTGTTGTGGGCAGAGACGGTCTGGTCCCCGGTCGTGTGGAAGGGCGATTACTTGGAAGTGAAGGACGCGACGCTGGGAGAGACGGGCGCACGGACGGCTTGTTGAAAGAAGGCTTGTTGAATGATGGCTTTGCGGCAGGGCGATTGAATGAGGGGGTCGATGGACGCGACGGGCGTTTCATCCCGCCCCCTCCGCCGATTTTCGGGCCTCCGCCGCGACCGCGCGCTTCAACGCTTTCTGAAAATCCGGATAAAAGTGAAACGATAAAAATGAATGCGACGAGATTTTTCATGATGAACTCTCGAAACGGTGGTGAGTCTCTGGGATGTCGTCTGACGTCAATTCGATGAGGTGATGGGTTGGGGGGCCGCGCGAGTTAAAATGATCGAGTGACCGTTTGGCATGATTTCCCCGCCTACGACCAGACTCGAAATCGTCCAGACAATCCGTTCAGGATCGACGATGCTGTAAACTGAAGTTGACTGGACGCGTTCACCCTCCGCAGTCACCCCCGTACTCGTGACTACCCACTGATCTCCGTTCCGGACCCAGGTTGCTTCGTTGAAAGCTCCCTGAGTGTCGAAATTCCAGGAGCGTAGAATTTGTTTTTGAGGATCCCAGGCGATGCGTTGGACTCCGCGAAATGTTTGCCCTGCGACCGTTTCCGCAGAATATTTTCTCAGTAGATAGTTTCCGTCTTCCGACCAGCGACAGGAGGTTTTAACGATCGTCTCTCCTTCTTCATTGACCCAATCTCCAATCAGCCATTCAAGTTGATCGAGTTGCTCTTCTTTCCCCTGTTCTTCGCGTGGGTAATCCTTGAGAGTATTGATGCGCCACTTGCCGTCTCCCTCTAGTTGGTGAAGTGCCACATATCGACTGAAGTAGAGTGGACCGTCGGCAGTGTCCCGAGCCGAGACCCAACCTTCTTCAAGAGCAATGTCATCGCCGATCAATCGAATCCGATCGATGTCGATCGACTCGAGAGTCGCTTCGGGATTCTCTTCAAACACCCTCTTAAAGAGCTTGGTGATGGCTTCGCGTCCGACAGTGCGATCTCCGAACTCGTCTCGGAATTCCGCATTGATGGTGAACATCTCGCCGATGGCCGCCGCATCTTTTCTGGTATAAGCGTCTAGAAACGCTTGGGCTGCTTCCCAAAACGGCTTTTCAGGATTTGGAACACTGGCCGCGGGGGAATCAGAATTTTCTGCAGGTTGCTGGCCGTGAACGGTTCCGGACAGCATACAAACAGCCATTAAGGCAACCGCGTGCGTGACCCATCTCATCGATGCCCCCCCCTCTTTCAGACGGCTCCAGGAATTTCACACAGATGGATGCTACCGGTGAGGGGGAAGGCGGTAACATGGGAATGTATAGTGATACTCGAACTATCTCCCACTGCTTTTTCCATAGGGTAATACGAAAAAAAAACAAATTCTTCATCAGCCCACGCTCGCTAACATCATGTTGAGAAACGGATTTGTCCGCGAGAATGAGACATTTGTGACGATGAGATTCAGCTCAAAAAACTATTCACAGCAAAATTGAATTTTTTAACAGTCTGCCAAAGCCCCCCCTCGTTTTATTCGTCGTTAACCCAGCGTCGATAGGCGATTGGGGCTGACATTGAACCCCGAAACCTGTTATCACATAAGCACTTTACTGACGTATTGATCCGCCATTGGAAGGCTGAATTTTATGGGAGTTCCCGTCTCACAGATGTGGACGGTTGCCAGCTACGTGCTGAAGCAACGTCTTCGAGGACGCCGGCATTATCCTCTGGTGTTGATGCTCGAGCCCTTGTTTCGCTGCAATCTGGCCTGTGCCGGTTGTGGAAAGATTCAATTCCCGGCGGATATTCTGAAGAAGAACCTGTCGCCCGAAGAATGTTTTCAAGCTGTCGATGATTGCGGTGCTCCCATTGTCTCCATCCCCGGTGGAGAGCCGCTGTTGCATCCGCAGATTCACGACATCGTTGAAGGGTTGATCGCCCGTAAGAAATACATTTACCTCTGCACCAACGCCATTCTGCTCGAACAGCATCTCGACCGGTTCACGCCTTCCAAATATCTCACCTTCTCGGTGCATATGGACGGTCCTCGCGAAGAACACGATGAAGCGGTCTGTCGAGAAGGGGTATTCGATGTCGCGGTCTCGGCGATTCAAGCGTCAGTCGAGCGAGGGTTTCGGGTCACGACCAACACGACACTGTTCAATACAGCCGATCCTGCCAAAGTTCGCGAGATGTTCGATATTCTGACCGAGTTGGGGGTGGAAGGGATGATGCTCTCTCCCGGTTATCAATACGAGAAGGCCCCCGATCAGGAACATTTCCTGTTACGCGACCAGACCGTGGGACTATTCCGTCGAGCGTTGGCGAATGCGAAGAAAGGTTGGCGTTTCAATCAATCGCCGCTGTTTCTCGAATTCCTTAAAGGGCGGTGGGATCTCGAATGTACGCCGTGGGGCAATCCGACTTATAACGTTTTCGGTTGGCAGAAGCCGTGCTATCTCGTCGACGAAGGACACGTCGATACGTTTAAGGAATTGATCGCAACGACAGACTGGGAGAATTACGGTCGAGCCAGCGGCAATCCCAAATGCCAGAACTGCATGGTGCATAGCGGGTACGAACCGTCCGCCGTCAACGACACATTCGGCAGCCTGAAAGGCTTTCTCAAGACCGTGCAGTTGACGTTATTCGGATCGAAAACAATGCCGGGAGATGAAACGGCACCACTGGCACCTCCGGCACGAGTTTCGTCTCCCGAACCGGAACTGGTCAACTTGCAGCCGCAGTTTTCCAGAGAAGAGGAGACGCCGGCAGAATCGAACGCTGTCGGTTGATTGAAACGTTTTTTTCTCGATCGAGAATCTGTTTCTTGAGCTTCAAACTGCTAGAATAACTGCATCAACAGATCCTGTTTTGAGTTAGCAGTGGGACTTATGGCACGTTGCGAACAAGGGTATCTCTGCGAAGTGTGCGGAGAAGAAGTCGAGGAAATCACCGATAGCGATCTCTATCTGAGATTTGTGCTGGGGGAGATCGACGCCCGAAATTTGATGACGGCTCCCGAACGTCATCTCCGCTGCAATCCGACCCAGGCGCAATTCATCGTAGACGATCAGTTTCCTCCCGTGTCGGTCGAGGGCCCGTTCGATAAAGCCCAACTCGATAGCGACTACGTCTCTACGCAGGAAGCACGGACGACCCGCGCCTGGCGACGGTTGCAGGAAGTCCGCTCGCTTGGAATACCGATCAGCGACTATCCGCTGCCGGAAGTTCTCGAACGTCGGCAGAACCGAAAGGAGGCGGATGCATGAATTCCATCTGGCCTCAATCTCAGGAAACGATCCAACTGCTGGCGGATGCCGAGCAGGGGAACGCCGACGCACGCAATCAGTTGATGGAGCGCCATCGCGATTCGCTGCGCAGGATGGTCGATATGCGGATGGATCGCAAATTGAAAACGCGCATCGATGCCTCCGACATCGTGCAGGATGTGTTGATCGAAGCGAACCGTCGACTCGATGATTTTATTTCCGCGGATGGGATGCCGTTTCATCTCTGGCTGCGGCAACTGGCTAAAGATCGCATCATCGACATGCATCGCCGGCATCGCCGAGCCAGTAAGCGGAGCGTCGATAAGGAACAGCGGCTGAACGTTGGTGGGTTCGGCGATCGTTCCTCGTTGGAACTCGCGGCGCAATTGCGCGATCCGGAACTGACTCCCGCCGCGGCGACTTTGCGCAACGAACTCGAAGAGCGATTTCTGGCGGCGGTTGAAGAACTGAACGAAGACGATCGCGACATTATTCTCATGCGAAACTTCGAGCATCTGAGTAATTCGGAAGTGGCGGAAGCGTTGGGGCTCTCTCAACCCGCTGCGGGAATGCGATATCTGAGGGCCTTGAAGCGACTGCGGAAAGTACTCGGCGATCCGGAAGTCGCGACAGATGGTGCTGTCGACAGTGATGAGTAATGCCCCATGACCGATCTGCCCTCCATCTCGTCGATCGATGACCGCGAGGAACAATTGGCGGTGCTGGTCGATTATGCGTTGCAGAAAATGCATGCGGGAGAACGTCCCGATATTGCGGTCCTGACTCGCGAGTGTCCCGGTCTTGCCGGCGAGCTTCGCGAATTGCTGGCGACCGCGGAACTGGCGGAAGAATTTGTTTCCAACGATGTCACGAAGTCGGTCATCGCGACAACGTATGAGTTCTCCGACCCTCCGTCTTCCATCGGCGATTACGAACTGTTGGAGGAACTCGGGCGCGGCGGCATGGGAGTTGTCTACAAAGCTCGCCAGAAGAAGTTGGATCGATCGGTGGCGCTCAAGATGATGCTCGGCGGATCCGCGGCCACCGAGCAGGATCAACAGCGCTTCCGCCAGGAAGCGGAAGCGGTGGCGAAACTCGATCACCCCAATATTGTTGCAGTACACGAAGTGGGGGAAACGAACGGTCAATTGTATTTCAGCATGAAATACGTTTCCGGACAAACTCTCGCCCAGCGATTGCAGCAGGGGCCGATTCCCGTCAAAGAAGCGATCCGGATGATGACCGAACTCTGCGACGCCATCTCGGAAGCGCACAAACATGGCATCGTCCACCGGGATTTGAAACCGTCGAATATTCTGCTCGATGAGCACGATCACCCCTACATCACCGATTTCGGTCTCGCCAAACAACTCGAATCCAAAAACCTGACGCTCACCGAAACGGGGGCTATTCTGGGGACGCCCGGCTATCTCTCTCCTGAACAGGCCTCCGCCGGACGACAAAACGTCTCCAAACCGAGCGATATCTACAGCCTGGGGGCGTTGTTATACGCCATGCTGACCGGTGCGCCGCCGTTCGAGGGAGCCACACCGGTGCAGACGATTATGAAGGTCCTCGAACAGGATCCGATTCCTCCCCGACAGATCAATGCCGAGATCGATCCGGATCTGCAATTGATCGTCATGAAGTGTCTGCAGAAGCCGCAGGAACTCCGCTACCACTCGGTGGAAGCGTTACGGAATGATCTACTGGCGTGGCAGAATCACGATCCGATCTCCGCACGTTCCTCCCGCTTTCGGGACATCATGAACCGCGCGTTCCGGGAATCGCCGAACGCCGTCATCCTGGAGAACTGGGGGCTGCTCTGGATGTGGCATTCTCTGGTGCTGGTGATTTTATGTGTGGTGACTAACCTGATGCAATTCCGAGGGATCGAGGAGCGCTTGCCGTACGTTCTCCTCTGGACTTTGGGAGTCGGAATCTGGGCGGCCTGCTTCTGGACTCTGCGTCGTCGTGCGGGTCCCATCACATTCGTCGAACGACAGATCGCCCACGTCTGGGCGGGGAGTATGGTCGCCAGCACGATGTTGTTTGCCGTCGAACGAATTCTTGATATGAGAGTCCTTTCTCTGTCGCCCGTACTGGGCCTCATTAGCGGGATGGTGTTTCTCATCAAGGCGGGAATGCTGTCGGGGCAATTTTATGTCGAGGCGGCGGCGTTGTTTCTGGTGGGTCTGGTGATGGCCTGGCTCCAGACGACCCAGCTTCCACAAGTGGGCATTATTCTGTTCGGATTGGTCTCGGGAGCCTGCTTCTTCTTTCCCGGCTGGCAATATCATAAACAACGTGTTCGTCGCCAGTTATAGCCACGGCTCGACAATCTCCAGAATCTGGTCCGATTCAAGCGTTTCGTGAGCCAGCAGATGATCGGCCAAGGTCGCGATCACCTGCCAAGAGTCATCCCGATTCAATAAGCGGTAAAGTTCGATGGATGTCTGTTCCAGATAAGTGAGGAGTTTCTGGTCTCCCACGAGAAATTGTCCCGCGGAGTGCCAGGCGACTTCCCAGTCATTAGACCATTCGGCCACAGTCGCAGGATGATAAGGCTCACCGGAATAAATCATTTCCGCCACCGGTCCACCCAACGCGATGAGCACGTTTTTCTGGTGATATTCCGTCTCGCTGAATTGGCCGGTTGGCCATTCGATCTGGATGTCGGCGAAACGCTCGGGACCGTCATCCCAATCCGGATCGACGGTGATTGAACGCACTTGGGCACCGGCGTACAGAGCAACAAGTGCATGCCCTGATTCATGATAGGCGGAGATTTCGGACACGTTTGGAAGCTTCATTCGTTCAACAGATGGAGATTTTCTCTCAGTTTAGGAATTGTCTCGTCGCAGCCCAACTTCCACTTCCATTGAAGACGGAAATTGCCATAATTTGTCCTTCGCCAGGATGCGTATTTCTTCGATTGTCAACGGACTGCACATTGACTCCTACTGATCATGACGCCTACGACGAGCATTCGCTCGACATTCACGTTCGCCTCTGGAAACAAGCCGGGCGACGCGAGCATGTCCATCTGGTCGGAATCGGCGGCACGGGGATGAAAGCGTTGGCGGAGTTTCTGGAAGAATCGGGGTGTTCGATCAGCGGATCCGATAATTCTCCGCTGCCCATTTCTTACCTCGACAAAGGATGGTCGGTTTCTCAGGGGCATTCCTGCGAGGAAATTCCGGTTACCACCGATCTGGTGATTTACAGCGCTGCGATCCCCGCTGACAATCCGGCGCTCGCGAGCGCCCGGGAACGATCGCTTCCCACCATCAGCTACATCGATGTTCTCGCCGCGCTTTCTCAACAGGCCGCCACCTATTGTGTGGCGGGGACTCATGGCAAAAGTACGACGGCCGCGATCCTTGCACACATACTCGACGAACCGGCCCGATGTTGCGGAGCCGTTATCGGTGCGGAAACGATTGATCGTGAAGCGAGTGGTTGGTGCGGCGATCATCAACGACTGGTGTTGGAGAGTTGCGAGTTTCGCAGACACTTCCTGAAGCTCGACGCCGAGCATGCGATTATTACCAATATCGAACGAGATCACCTCGATTGTTACCCCTGTCTCGAAGACGTCCTGGAGGCGTTTACCGAGTTCGCATCACAACTCTCCCCGCAGGGGAAACTGGTGATTCCGAGCGACTCCGAAGCGGTCTGGCGTGTTGTTGGGCAGTCGCCCGCTGAAGTCATTACGTTCGGCGTCGAATGTCCCGCCGATTGGCGTGCCGAAGATGTCCGCATTAGTTCTGCGGGGACCAGTTTTCAATTGTTCCATTTTGCTCGCCATCTGGGACGAGTCACCCTCAGAATCCACGGACGACACAACGTCGCCAATGCTCTCGCCGCTATGGCGCTCGCCGGTGAGTTGGGAGTGGCCGAGCTTCACCTGATTCAGAGAGCAGAATCCTTTGCCGGGATTCGCCGACGGCTGGAACTAATCGCAGCCGACGAGGACCACATTCTTCTGGACGATTACGCCCACCATCCGACCGCCGTCCGCTCAATTTTGGAGGCCGTGCGTCAAACATATCCGGGACGTTCGATTTGTTGTCTGTTTCAGCCGCATCAAATTACCCGCACGGAAGAGCTGTTCGAGGAGTTTGTGGAGAGCCTGCAATTGGCGGATCGCGTGGTGATTCCCCCGGTGTTTGCCGCTCGGGAGGGGGATTTACAACGGGCGACGGAATGTTCGCTCCGCCTGGCGGCGGCGTGCCAATCTGCCGGAGTTTCAGCCACAGCGGTTGGCTCTCTTGACCAGATCGCCTCGACTATGGAGACTACTAGCTCACCCGGAGAGATATTTTTAACCGTCGGTGCCGGCGATATTTATCGGATTCATCATGAGCTCATTGGACGACTTTTCCGACATCCTGAAAGCGGACGAGCCGCTGGCTGATTATACCTGGTTGAAGGTCGGCGGACCGGCTCAGTATCTGGCCGAGCCGCAATCGATCGATCAGCTACAGGCCTTGGTTACCTGCTGCCACGAACAGGAAATCCCTCTGCATCTGCTGGGAGGGGGATCGAATCTATTGATTCGCGATGACGGTGTGTCGGGGATGGTTCTTCGACTGAACGCTCCCTGCTTCTCCGAAATCACGACCGAAGGGAACGTGGTGAAAGCGGGCGGGGGAGCCTTATTAAGTCATCTCATCTCCGAGAGCGTCAAAGCCGGGCTCGGTGGATTGGAAGTCCTGACCGGTATTCCGGGAACGGTCGGCGGAGCACTGCATGGGAACGCCGGAGGTCGCGGCGGCGATATCGGACAGTTCGTCAAATCGGTGACTGTTCTGACGGCTAAAGGTGAGATCTTTACCCGATCCGAAGACGAACTCTCGTTTGCCTATCGGAAGAGTAGCGTCAACGAGTTGGTGATTCTGAATGCCGAATTCGAATTGCAGACGGCGGATGCCGACGACCTGACCCAGAGAATCCGGAAAATCTGGATCATGAAACGCTCCACGCAACCGCTCTCGCATCAGTCGGCAGGTTGTATGTTCAAGAACCCGCGTGGGTTAAGCGCCGGAGCGCTCATTGAGCAGGCGGGCCTGAAAGGAACAAAGGTCGGCGGAGCCCAGATCAGCGACCGGCACGCGAATTTCATCGTCACCGATGACGAGGCGACCTCGGACGACGTCCTGCGACTGGTGGAACTGATTCAAGCGAAGGTGACCGACCGGTTCGGAGTCGATCTGGAGCTGGAAATTAATATCTGGTAGGGTTCCTGCGATTTCAAAACACCTACGACGCGCAAGGAGGCTCGTCCATGTCCCACGCACCTTCTCTCTTTGAGGATTCCTTGCGTATTCTCCTTCTCGCGGGCGGCCCCTCCGCCGAACGAGAAGTCAGCCTGGAATCGGGAGCGGCTGTTGCTGCGGCTTTGAGGGAACGCGGTCACGCCGTCACCGAATACGACCCGGCATCGAGAACGCTCGACGGGGTGAACCGAGCCGATTTCGACGTCGCGTTCATCGCCTTGCACGGGACGTTCGGAGAAGACGGTCAGGTCCAGCAACTGCTCGAAGAGATCGAACTTCCCTACACCGGCAGCGACTCCGTGACCAGTGCCGTCACCATGAGTAAAATCGCCACCAAGCAACAGCTCATTGCTCATTCTTTGCCGACTCCCGACTTCTACATCATCCATCCCCGCGAAGCGGCGGAATCCTTCTGTCGGAAATCGGCGGCGCTCGGCTATCCGCTGGTAATGAAACCGGATTCGGAAGGAAGCAGCCTCGGCGTGACGATCGTTTCCGGTGCGTTGGAACTTCCCGCCGCTTTGGCGAACTGTTTTCAATACGGTCCCGACGGGCTGATGGAAACCTGCATTCACGGTCAGGAATGGACGGTCGGATTGATCGACCATCTGGTGCTGCCTCCCGTGCAGATTGTCTCTTCCCGCGAGTTCTACGATTACGAAGCGAAGTATGCGTCTGAAGAAACGCAATATCTGTTCGCATCCGAGACTCCTCCTTCTGTTCTTGAATCGATGCAGCAGATCGCCGTCGAGACCTGCCGGGTGTTGGGAACCCGCGGCATCGCGCGGGTCGACTTTCGACTCGATCGTTTCCAGCGACCCTGGATTCTGGAAGTCAACACGATACCCGGGATGACGTCACACTCCCTGATCCCCAAAGCGGCTGCCCGCCTGGGAATCAGTTTCGGGGAGGTCTGCGAACGGGCGTTACAGTCGGCGTTTGCCTCGCGCGAGTCTCGTGTACGTATTGCCGCGTGATCGGAATCTTCGTGGATTAGCCGTTCGCGGACGGTTAAACTGAGCTTATCCGTGAGCCTTGCTGAGGACTCACGCCGTTCGTTTCGATTTCCATGAAGGACTTCCTATGCGCTCCCTGTCGTTCCTCTCCCTCGTTTGTGCTTTGAGTCTGTTTGCTTCCACCGTGTCGGCACAGCCGCAGGAAAGTTACCCGCCACATCCCGACTCACAGAAAAAACCGGGGGTTCCCGAAGGCGAGATCCTCGGCCCGTTTCAATGGAAGTCGGAAATCTTTCCCGGTACGGTCCGCGACTACGCCATTTACGTCCCGAAACAGTACGATCCCTCCAAAAAGACCTGTGTGATGATCGTGCAGGATGGCTTGCGCAAAGCCCAGGGCTGGAAGGTTCCCACCATTCTGGACAACCTGATTCACGAAGGAGCCATTCCCGTTCAGATCGGAATTTTCGTCTCTCCCGGCGTGGTCCCCGCTCCGCATGAAAATGCCCAGCCCCGATTCAATCGCAGTTTCGAATACGATGGCATGGGGGATCGCTACGCCCGTTTCCTGATTGAGGAAATGCTCCCACTCGTCAATAAAGACTACAACCTCAGCGACGATCCCAACGATTATCTCATCGCCGGTTCCAGCTCGGGAGCGATTGCCGCCTTTACGGCCGCGTGGGAACGTCCCGATCATTTTCGTCGCGTCTTCTCGTCGGTCGGAACGTTCGTCGGTCTCCGCGGCGGGAACGAATATCCGATCATGATCCGCAAACACGAAACCAAGCCGATCCGCATCTTTCTGCAGGACGGCTCCAACGATCTCAATATCTACGCCGGGAGCTGGTGGCATTCCAACCTGCAGATGCTGTCGGCTCTGAAGTTCTCCGGTTACGACGTGAAGCATGTCTGGGGCGAAGGGGGACACAACGGCAAACACTCCACCGCCATTCTGCCGGATGCGATTCGCTGGCTCTGGCGGGATTATCCCGAGCCGATCACCGCGGGAGCGCCGCCTCAACGTCGCACATCTCTGTTGATTCCCGGCGAAGACTGGGAACTGGTCAGTGAAGGTCACAAATTCACCGAAGGCCCCGCCGTCAACAACCAAGGCGAGGTCTTCTTCACCGATATCCCGAACGGAAAGATTCACAAAATTGCCGCGGACGGCACCGTTTCGGTCTTTGTGGATAACAGTCCCGGCGTGAACGGCTTGATGTTTGGTGCGGACGGAAAACTGTACGCCTGCCAGAATGGAAACCAGCGGATCGTCCGCTACGACGCCGACGGCAACGAAGAGACGGTCGTCGAAGACGCTCCCTCCAACGACATCCTCATTCTCCCGGAGTTCGGCTACTTCACCGATCCCGGAAACAAAAAACTGTGGCACTTCACGTTCGATGGTCGGAAAACGCTCGTCGATGAGGGGATCGAGTTCCCGAACGGCGTCATCGCCTCTCCCGATCAGACCTTGCTGACGGTCTCCGACACGCGGGGACGTTTCACCTATTCCTATCAGATCCAATCCGACGGCACCCTCCAGCACAAACAGGCTTACGGCCATCTGCATCTCCCCGACGAAACCGGGCAGAGCGGGGCGGACGGCATGGCCGTCGATACCGAAGGGCGAACCTACGTCACCACTCGCGTCGGACTTCAGGTTCTCGACCAATTGGGCCGGGTCCACTTCATCATCCGCAAGCCTCAGATGGCCTGGCTATCGAATGTGGTCTTCGGCGGACCGAATTTCGACGTGCTGTACGTGACCTGCGGCGACAAGGTGTACCGTCGCAAGATCAACGCCACCGGCGTGAACCCGTGGCAGGCCGCCGTCAAACCTCCCAAACCCCGGTTGTAACCACCGGGGGGCTTCCCTTCTGATTTCTCTGATTCCTGTCAATTATTCAGACGCGGCACAGGGACTTAAGATCCGACCAATTCGACACCGGAAATGGAGTCTTTCGTCTCACATTTTCCAACAGCGAACGGCTGAAAGCTGAAAATCAAATTGCCAAAGATCGAACTCTCTCTACCTAACGCCGGTTTGTTGTCAGACAGAGGATTTAGGAGTCAGGATTCAGGAGACAGATATCAGTGATGTGATCTCCTTGTCTTTCTCTAGTTTCTAATTTCCAGTTTCCAGTTTCTTCTTGGCAACTGACCACGAACCACTGACAAAAACAAAATCCAAATTATCAAAGATCGAAATCTCTCTGTTGGCGACGTGAGGATTCGGGAAACGGGATTCAGGAAACAGATATTTGTGAT
>JABURQ010000169.1 GCA_014762625.1 Planctomycetaceae bacterium
GCGGTTTTTTATGATACTCGATTCCGATCGGGATGGGTTGTTGTCAGCTGACGAACTCACACGGGCCTCACAGTTGATGACTGAGCTGGATCGCGACCAGAATGGAAAGCTCGACCTCGGAGAATTGATGGGTTTTGGTGGTCGAGGAATGGGAGGCCCGGAGGGGCGACCTGGAATGCGTGGACCCGGTGACTCGGATCGCCCCGACCGTCCGCGACGTCCCGACATGGCCGGAGGTGCAACTCCGCCCCCCCAAAAGGATCGCCCCGCTCGCCCGAATTTGCGCGCCGCGTCCAACGATGAGTTTGCAAAACGATTCCTGGAGCGATTCGATCGAAATCAGGATGGCTTCCTCTCCCAAGAGGAAGCTCCCGAACGGATGCGAGGAAACTTCGAACGTCTTGATACCGATGGAGATGATCGAGTGAGTGCCGAAGAAATGACGGCAGCACTGAGACGACGAAGTCGCGATTAAAGCATCTGGGGATACCGGTTACCAAACGTAGCGCCTCTCGTGGACAGGCTCGCCATTCGTAGCCAAAATGGAATTTGAAGACAGGCTCTCAGAGGAAAGCAGCGTCAGTGTCTTGAGAGAGACGTTTTCCGCAGCGGACGTTTCTAAATTAAGAGACTTCCATCGTGATGAATTTTTTCAAACAGAGTATGGGGAGGGAGCGATTAGCCCAGCGGTAGATTGCCCCACAGTAGTCCGGAAGCTTATAAGAAAAGATGCAAAAAGAGTTCCTCTCAGAGACTGATTACTGCGTTGTCTCAGAGTAAAGCTTGCGAATGCCGTGTTTCAGCGAGTAGATCTGTTTGACTTCGGTATCCGTCAAAGTTCGATTGAACACGGCGAGGTCGTCGAGATGTCCGACGTAAGCGGCTCCCAGAACCAACAGGAGGCTTTCCGGATCCCAGCCAAATTTCAAATCCCAGTCTTCAATCGAACCCTGCTTTTGCCCGTTCAGATACAACGTGCCTCGCGATGCTGATTTTCCCTGATTGATGTTCTCGAGAGTGAAGACCACATGCGTCCATTTTTCTCGCGAGAAGGGAGCTCGTTCGACCTGCACCATGGGGCGTTTGTCGAAAGCGATCTCCGCCCAGGAAACATTCTCCGGATTCCAGATTTCAAACAGAGGACGGATGGCGTAACGAAAATATCGAGGACGTTCGTCCTTCGACCATTCCAGAAAGATAAATCCTTTCCGCGAATCATCGCCGATAATCTGAACCGGATCGCAATATCCCGGCTCCAGATCTTCGTCAGGCGTGAGACGCAGCCAGACGGAAACGGTCGCGTCCCAGTCGCTCGTGTCATAATCCAGCACACCTGTTCCCTGAAACGCAGGGCGAAGAGAATTCTTCCTCTGAAAATGGAGGGCACCTCCATATCGACCGGAATCTTCTACCAGCTTCACATCGTCAGACGGTTCCGCACGTACCAGCGATTTCCCCTGTCGCACATAACAGGTTCGATCGCCGCGTGAAAAAGTGGCATCCAGATGATCGTCAAACGGTGCATGCAGGGTGAGTGCCTTTGCAAGACTCGATTTGCTGTCGGAGACATCTTTCAGAATATCACGTGCTTCGGCTGCGGAGATTTCCCGGATTTGGATGTTCCGCCAGCGTATTTCACCGCCATGCGTCTGCAACATAATCGGTCCCGTGGCGGGAAGCGGCTTGGATCGATCCCAGAAGTTCGCCATCTCGGCACCATCGACGACCAACTTTTCATTCAACCAGACCCAGGTGCGTGAACCGATTTGTCGAATGCGGAAGCGGTTCCATTTTCCAAACGGACGATCGGCGAGCTGCATCGGGTGTCGACCGGCTGCACCGGGAGCGTTGTTGAATAATCCGCCGGAACCAAGATGCGGTTTGCGTGTCGGTCGTTCGGGGTCGAATTCCTGATGCCAGTCCCAGATTTGCACCTGCGGCGTTCCCCGCAGATAAATTCCGCTATCTGCACCAGCGACCGTTTTGTATTCGAGGAGAAGTTCGATATCGCCGAACTCTTCATCAGTTGTCGCATAAGGGCCGTGGCCGTCGTTGACCAGTTCTCCGTTTTCGACTCTCCAGTGATCGCTGAATTCTTCCCGTTGCTGTTTGAGATTCGCTTCCCGTTTTTCGCCCGACAATCTGGCTGCGGGATGAGGATTCAGTCCGTGCCAACCGGACAAATCTTTTCCATTGAAGATCGCCCGGAATTCTTCAGCCTGAGTCGATCTTACTCCGAGCTGTACGTGGAGTATGGATGCGAGAACAACACACAAACAGAGTCGAATGATTGGCATCGGTCGGATTTCTTTCTCAAAAAGCATATTCACACTTACTTGCCTGATAAAACAACTTAACAGCCACAAACGACGATTCCCGTTCAGCCACGCGCCAGAATCTCGCGGACGATGCGGCCCGGTTGTCCATCCAGGAGTGACTGGTCCTGATTATTGCGGATATACGTCAGTCGTTCGGGATCGAGACCAAACAGATGAAGTAAAGTGGCATGATAGTCGTAATGATTCACGACATTTTCTACAGCCTTATGGCCAAATTCATCGGTGGCTCCGTAAATTCCGCCCCCTTTGAAACCGCCGCCCGCCAGCCACATACTGAATCCGTAGGTATTGTGATCCCGCCCGACCTTGTCTCGGCCCGCATTATTTTGAATGACCGGCAGACGCCCCATTTCTCCCCCCCAATGGACGACGGTGGAGTCCAGCAGTCCGCGCTGTTTCAGATCGGTCACCAAAGCGGCTGAAGGGCGATCGGTCTTCAGGCAGGCTCTGGGGAGCGCCGAAAGAATACTGCCGTGGTGATCCCAGTATTGATTCTTCGTATAAATCTGGACGAACCGTACGCCGCGTTCGATCAGTCGGCGGGCAATCAGGCAGCGTTTGCCGTATTCCTCAGTCGCGGGATCATCAATGCCGTACAGTTTCTGCGTGGCTTTTGTTTCCTGTTGAATATCGAGCGCTTCCCGGGCGGCGGTTTGCATTTTGGCCGCTAGTTCGTAGCTGGCGATGCGGGCTTCGAGATCGAGTTCGCCGGAATGTTTTTCCAAGTGATCGCGATTGAGGCCGTTCACAAACGAGAGGTAGTTCTGCTGGGCTTCTCCGGAGAGTTCGGGACGCGGTTCCAGATTGAGAATTCGTGGCTCTCGCGGCCTCACCACAGTTCCCTGATAAAGTTCCGGTAACCAGCCGTTCGACCAGTTATGGACCCCTTCCACGGGAATCCCCTGAGGATCGGTCATGGCAACAAACGCCGGCAGTTCCTGAGACTCGGTGCCTAACCCATAAGTCAACCAGGAACCGAGCGACGGTCGCCCCCGGAGAATTCGCCCGGTGTTCATGGTGTGAATGGACTGACCGTGATTGTTCACTCCGGTGTGCATGGAGCGGACGACGGTGATGTCGTCAACAATTTCCGACAGGTTCGGCAGCAACTCAGAGATCGCCGTTCCGCATTCGCCGTGCTGTCGAAACTTCCACGGACTGGCGAGAACGATGGGACTGGCCTGGGCAGCATTGTCGTACTTCACTTTGCCGGGGAAATCCTTGCCATCGTATTTTTCCAAATCTGGCTTGGGATCGAACAGGTCAATATGGCTGGGGCCTCCCTGCATAAACAGCGAAATCATGGCGGTTGCCTGGGGAGGCTTAGGTGGCTGTTTGGGAGTCAGGTCATAGGACTTTGGTTTCAGCTCCGGCTTAAACGGAGCTTCCGCTCGAGCTTCCTGTTTCAGCAACCAGGCCAGTGCGAGGGACTGCAATCCGATCGCTGATGAGGCGAGAAAATGGCGTCTGGCAGACTGGTATTGGATATCCTGATCCATGATTGAGATTCTCTTAGTCAACGTATAAAAACTGGTTCGAGCTCAGGAGCGCCTGGCAAAAACTGTTTAAGGCAAGTTCCGCGGGGGGGAGTTTGGTATCCTCCGGCGGGTGTTGCTGGTAAAGGTTCTCCTGTTTCTGGAGAAACTCGATCGAGTTGGTGATCTGGGCTTCTGTTGCCACCTGACCGAAAACCAGATTCCAGGCTGTTCGTATCTGTCGTGCAGCATCGTCGCCGGCAATTTCCCTCAGTCGCTGAGCCAGAAGCTCCGCATAATCAGACGCAAACCGGCTGTTCATCAACATCAATGCCTGAGGAGTCACCGTGGAGGAGTTTCGTACGGTACAGTTCGGTTCCATTTGCGGGAGGTCGAACGTTGAGAGCACTGCCAGCGGACGACTGCGACGAACCTGAATGTAGATGCTGCGACGGTATTCTTCCCCCTGCATGTCGATGGCCGCCAGCGGTTTTCGTTCGCCATCCAGATTTTCTTTGCCAATCACGATCTGTCCCACGATATCCTCCATCACGGGGACAGGTTCGCCGTACATCTTGCGATTCAATTTGCCGCTGACAGCCAGAATGGCGTCCCGCACAGCTTCCGCATCCAGTCTCTGGATCGACATACGCCCATAGAGCCGATTATCGGGATCGATTTCATCCTGTTTCGGATGACGTTGGGACGACTGCCGGTAAATGGAGGAGGTGACCATCAGACGATGCAACGGTTTCAGCCTCCAGCCGTTGGACATGAACTTACTCGCCAGCCAATCGAGTAGCTCGGGATGAGTAGGGCGGGAGCCGAGGTAACCGAAGTCGCCGGGTGTCTCGACGATCCCCCGACCGAAATGATGCAACCAGAATCGGTTCACGAGCACGCGCGCCGTTAACGGATGTTGTCCATCGGTCAGTCTGCGGGCGAACGCCAGACGCCGACCGCTGGTGGGAAGCTCACCATCATTCACCGGAATCGAAACCAGACTGAGATCCTTCAGCACCGAAAGACCCGCGGGTTCGAGCAGTTCTTTCGGCTGATCGTAATTGCCCCGCTCGAATAGGAACGTTTGCGGAACCTGGCCGGGGATTTCAGAAAGAGCTCGAACGAAACCTTCTTTCGGTTTGGTATTGCGAATTTCGGTCGCTCGGTCCTGTAGTTCTTTCAAACGGTCGGCTTTCTGAGTCGCCAGCAGTTCTTTCCGGGCATCCGCCAAAGCCTGAAGTTCCGCCGCCCGTTTGGGCGCGAAATCCTTTAAATTCTGAGACGTCACCAATCGGTCCGCATATTGCTCCAGCAGTTCCTTCTGTTCTGCGGACCGTGAAGCGGCGGCCGTCTGCTGTGCGGTTCGGATGGCCGTTTGCTCTGAATCAGAAAGATCGGACAAGGCGGCGGTCAGCGCTTCCGCCACATATTGTGCTTCTTTCTGTTTCCGTTCCTGATCCAGTTTGGCGGCATCCGCCCGAATCTCACGATCGTAGAGATACAACGATCCCGCGCTGATTTTGAGAATCTTCGGGTATTTGTCCAACAAATTCTGCTGTTCTTCCGAACGCTCACCTGCGGGCGTGTTGTAAGCCATTCGCAGAGGCTCCCGAACATCCTGCGGCAATTTCAGTAGTTGCGATTCCAGCGTTTGAGCAATGAATGTTTTGGCCAGCTCGTTTCGTTCCTCATCGACAGCTTTCGCCTGAGCTTCGATCTCTGCCGCAATTCGACGATCTTCGTCCGTGTAGAGGGAAATCAATCTGGCACGCGGAGCTCGCCATTTTTTCCAGTCGTAAGCGGGCTCGAATATGGCTCGCATGGAATAATAGTCGGTTTGTCGAATGGGGTCGTATCGATGATTGTGGCATTCCGCGCAGCCGACCGTCAGTCCCATGAGTGATGTGGTGACAATCTTGAGACTTTCCGAGATCACCTGATTGCGTGCCAGATTCTGATCGACACCTCCTTCCCCCGTTCCATCGGGAGCCATCCTCAGAAAACCTGTCGCCGTCAGTTTCTCAATATTCTCTTCCGAAAGATTCTTTAACGGACCGTCGATCATCTCATCACCGGCTAACTGCTCCTGGATGAACTGATCGAACGGCTTATCGGCATTGAATGCCTGGATGACGTAATCGCGATAGCGAAAAGCGGCGGGCCTTTCGGGATCAGATTCCGTGAATCCTTCCGAGTCAGCGTAACCAGCCACATCGAGCCAGTGGCGTCCCCAGCGTTCGCCGTAATGGGGAGACTCCAACAGATGATCGACAACCCGTTCATACGCGCCGGGCTCCCGATCCGCCAGAAACTTCTCGATTTCTTCCGGCGTGGGAGGCAGACCGATCAAATCGAAATACAACCGACGGATAAGCGTCCGTTTGTCCGCTTCGGGAGCAAAAGTCAGCCCCTGGTGTTCGAGTCGAGCCAACACAAACGCATCGATCGGAGTCCGAATGCGTGACGGATCTTGAACGATCGGAATGTTCGGTTCCCGGATCGGCAAGAGGGACCAGAAGTTCTTTTCTTCCAGCGTGAAGGCATCGGCGGTTTGATCTTCGGGCTCGGGGCGTACTGTACGCGCTCCGGTGCTGATCCATCGACGGATCAGAGCCTTTTCGGCGGTCGTTAATTGAGCGTCGCCGGGCGGCATCTCATTCGACTCAATCCGCTGCCAGATCAGGCTTTTCTCCGGCGAATCCGGGATCAAAGCAGGCCCCGAGTCTCCCCCTTGTCGGATCAACCGACGTAGCCTCAAATCGAGATTGCCCTCGATGATCGCTTCTTCACCGTGACAATGGAAGCAGGCCGCCTTCAAAATGGGACGGATATCGGTTTCAAAGAAAGGGGGTTCTTCCGCCTGGAGTGGGACAGGAACCAGCAGTAAGCAGAATAGGAAAATACGCATAACAGAGGCAGGGATCCAAGGAAGGAGATTGGGCGGGACTTTTATTCTCTGCCGTTACCTTCCAGAACGCAATATGAATCCGCAATTCTCGTGAATTTCGGCACACTCTCACCCACTGATTTTGTCAACATATAGAAGACATCGGACTGTGCCGGCTCTGAGCAGGTAGCCTTTTGGGAGGCACTTCCTGATGACAATCGGCGGTCGAAGCAGTCGATTCCACCAGCATGGCTGGATTGTTGAGATCGCTTGTGGGTGAATTCAACGCGTCCGATTTTGATTGATCAATGCCAATTGAAACCGTTCCTGGAACGGATTCGACGATGCAGACCAACGA
>JABURQ010000161.1 GCA_014762625.1 Planctomycetaceae bacterium
TTTCGATTCAATCTTGCTTCAGCGACAGAATTCAAGCTTCCGTCGCTGCCGAACCGGAGGACAAAACAACCAGATTGATTCAACAAGCCATCAGGCTGAAAGCACAAAGTCAGATTTCCTTCGACGACCCGCAGCTTTGCCTGCTGATCCAGTTGCATGATCTCAAAGAACAACTGCTCAAATCGGATATCGAGATTGATCTTAGAGATTTTAGGACCGAAAAACTGACCGAATCGAAATCAAAAGATGTGGCACAATATGTTCTCAAAGCTGCCAGACTCGATCTGCAGAAAGGACAACTGAAAGCCGCTCGAGAAAAAGCGCTGGCAGTCCAAGCCATGGAAGTACGATTCGGTTTGTTCGATGACACCCCAGGACTGCTGCTTCAAGACATCGATCATGTGAGCACCCGACTTCATAAGGTCATGCGAACAGACTAACCACCTGATCTGCTCTGTCACCCACGAGCCATACGCGGGAGAAATATTTCGTGAGTCGCTCTAATCCGTATCGCGGTCGCCGGGGACTTTGCGGCGTTTCGCCAGTTGTTCCAGAATCGGCGCGATGAGGGCCGTCCAGCCGGTCTGGTGAGAGGCTCCGAGTCCGCGTCCCGTGTCGGCGTGGAAGTATTCGTAGTAGAGAACCAGGTCGCGCCAGTGCGGGTCGTTGACGAAGCGTTCGCCGCGCGTGTAACAGGGGCGGCTCCCCTCTTTGTCTTTCAAAAAGAGCCCTACGAGACGCGTGCGGATTTCGTCGGCGACTTCCTTCAGGTTCAGGAATTTGTTCGAGCCGGTCGGGCACTCCACACGGAAGGTCTCGCCATAGAACTGGTAATAGCGTTCGAACGCTTCAATCAGTAGATAGTTCATCGGGAACCAGATCGGTCCCCGCCAGTTGGAGTTTCCGCCGAACATCCAGCTATCGGATTCGCCCGGCACATACTTGACCTTGAATTCTTCCCCGTTGACGTGGAAGACGAACGGGTGCTGTTCGTGATATTTGGAGAGCGAACGGATGCCGTAGGGGGAGAGGAATTCGTCCTCGTCGAGCACGTAGCGGAGGATTTTTTCGAGACGGTCCTTGGTCGGAATGGCCAGCAGCAACATTCCCTCGGCCTGGCCGTCGTCTTCCGAACGTTCCATGAAGGTCATGTATTCATTGAGGTCTTTCCGGTTCTTGAGGAACCAATTCATCCGCGTACGGAAGCCGGGGAGTTGTTTGATGATGCGGTCGTAAAGGACATCGACCGTGAACAGTGGAATGATCCCGACCAGCGAGCGAATCTTGAGCGGGATGCTGTCCCCGTTGATGTGCAGGTGATCGTAGTAGAAACCATCTTCTTCATCCCACAAGCCAGTCCCGTCAAGCGAGTTCATCGCTTCGGCGATATTGACGTAGTGTTCGAAGAACTTGGAGGCCATGTCGGCGTAGGCGGGATTCTTATCGGCGAGTTCGAACGCCATCGAGAGCATGCTCGAACAGTAATACGCCATCCACGCAGTTCCGTCAGCCTGTTCGAGGTGTCCGCCGGTCGGTAACGGCTTGGAGCGATCGAAGATTCCGATGTTATCGAGGCCGAGAAAACCGCCGCTGAAGACGTGCTTTCCGCGGACGTCTTTTCGATTCACCCACCAGGTAAAGTTGAGCAACAGTTTTTGAAAGACGCGGGACAGGAAGAGCCGGTCTCGTTGTCCCGTCATCTGATAAAGTCGCCAACAAGCCCAGGCGTGGACCGGAGGATTGACGTCGCTGAAGTTCCATTCGTACGCGGGGATCTGGCCGTTGGGGTGCATGTACCATTCGCGGAGGAACAGGATCAGTTGTTCTTTGGCGAAGTCGGGATCGAGATTCGCGAATGGAATCATGTGGAACGCGGAGTCCCACGCCGCATACCACGGATATTCCCACTTATCGGGGACCGACATGATGTTGCGATTGAAGAGATGCTTCCAGTCGCGATTGCGAGGATGGGTTCGCTGGATCGGATGGGCGGGGTCGTCCCCTTCGAGCCAATCCTCGACGACGTAGTAGTAAAACTGTTTCGTCCACAGGAGACCGGCGGACGCCTGTCGCAGGACGCGTCGTTCGTCGGCGGAAAGTCCCGGATCGACCTTCGACTCGTAGAACTCGTCCGCTTCCTGCTTCCGGCGGACGCGAATCTCTTCAAATTCGTCCGAGAACGGCTCCTCCCGCACGAGATCCTCGCGCGTCAGCCGCAGTCGAATGACCTTCTCTTCCCCCCCCTTGAAACGGAGATGATACAGCGAGGCGGCCTTCGTCCCTTCCGGTTTTTTGTTGACGGCGTTTTTCAATCCCTCCGTGACGTACATGTGGAAGGCATCTTTGCAGGAGGGTTGTTTGCTGGTTTTGTCTTCCAGGCGCCAGATGTTGGTTTCGTTTTCGGTAAACAGAAATTGGGGAGACTTCCCGTCCAGCGACTCGGCGCGCCAGCAAAACTTGCCGAGGGTGGCGTGATCGGCGAGAACTTCGTCGTCGGCGTTCTGTTTGAGAAACGGTTTGGGGATGTCGGCTTCGTGGGAGTTCGGCCACGACCAGGTATTCCGAAACCAAAGTGTCGGCAGCATCGTCAGCCGGGCCGCTCTCGGGGCGCGATTGGCGATTGTGATCTGGATCAGGATGTCTTCCGGATCGCTCTTGATGTATTCCACGGTGACGTCGAAATAACGATCGTCGTCGAAGATGCCGGTATCGATCAGTTCGTATTCGAGTTCCTCGCGGGAACGTTTGGCGTTTTCCTCGGCGAGATGGGCGTAAGGGTACTCCTGCTGCGGGTATTTGTAGAGGGCTTTCATGTAGGAATGCGTCGGCGTCGAGTCGAGATAGAAGTAGCATTCCTTCACATCTTCGCCGTGATTCCCCTCCGGTCCGGATAAACCGAAGAGTCGCTCTTTCAGAATCGGGTCCTTGCCGTTCCACATCGCCAGCGCGAAACACAATCGTCCCTGCCGATCGGAGATGCCGAGGAGACCGTCCTCTCCCCAGCGATAGGCGCGACTGCGAGCCTGGTCGTGAGGGAAGGCGTGCCAGGCTTTGGAGTCGGGGGTGTAATCTTCGCGCACCGTGCCCCATTGCCGTTCCGCGAGGTACGGTCCCCAGCGTTTCCAATTGGCATCGGCGTGTCGCGACTCTTCTTCGGTCAGCCGTCGCGACTCGATGCAGTCCGGGAGTTGGTCAGTCACAGAAGTCTTTCAGTGGGGAGAAACAACAATCAATCGGCTTCCTGGGCGAATAGAGTGGGGGTCGGATGCGATGAGGGATAGAAACGTTAGGTCGTCACGGCCTGTTTGGCCAGTCTGAGGGAGCATCCGTTATGTCGTTTGGGCAGACCTGCCTGAAAATCGCGCATTTCCTGGTGAAATTCGGAGGACGAAGTCGCTCGATTGTAAGATAGGCAATTCCCGTTCCGGATGCCACGCAACGTAAGTCATTGCCAGCACGTTTTTTGAGCAATCGGGCCGACCCGGGAGACGAATCGCCGACAACTCGATAAAATGGTGACTGGCGTCCTCGTCTCTCGGCACTAAAATTGCCTTTAATTGGCTCCAGAAGACAACTTGTGAAGAATTTAGCCACCTACACCTCCTGGATTTCAGCACCGGCAAATACCATGACTACGCATCTCAGCAGCCTCATTCGGGACAATTTCCTCGATTCAGACGGGGGCGTCGACCACGTTCTCAAAAACAGCCTCGGTCTTCCAGTCGTGGAATCGCACGAGCAAGCCGACCACGAACGCGCGCAGCTTCTGCGATATATTAACTTGCGGTTGATCGCCCAGGGGTTGCCGACTGCGTTACAGCCGAACGATACCGGTTTCACCGAGATTTCGAGCGGTCTGCTGCAGAATTATCGTCAGAAAGCGCGGTTGCTGGACGAACATCGGTGTCCCGCCGACCAGCGCATCGAACAAGCGATCCGGGAACACTTCAGCGATCAGGGAGAAGCGGGAGCCAGTTTCAGCTTGCCGGGACAGACATTCGTCCTCGATCGATACGGAATGGCGCGGGAACTCTCACTTCCCGCCAACGGCGACAAGTACGTCAGCGACATTGTGCAATCGTATCGCGTCAGCAACGGCGTGTTGCACAATCCGAAACACGATCGACGGACGACGAAAGGAACGTTTCACGTCGTCGAAGGAAGCTTCCCGATCGCGGGAGACAAGCGGGCCGTTCCGCGAGCGACTTTCCTGAAACTCTATCAACACGCGATGAATCCTCCGGCGTCGCTGCTCGATTTGCCGTTCACGTCCGACATGGAACAGAAGACGAGCACTTGGGTTTCATTGTTGATTCGTCCGCTTGTCTGCCCGGAAGTTCCCGGCGTTTGTCCGGAAAAGCGGATGGAGACCCGATTCTTCGCTCCCGGAACCCTCACCAGTAACCTCGATTTCGTCGAGTCGATCTTCGGCAACGGAGGCGATCCCGACATCCCCGAAAACGACGCAGGACTCGACGTCGATCACTGGACCGGGCATACCGGCTGTGTCATCCTCGCACCGCATTTGATCGAGCTCACCAAAAAAGAACTCGGGCTGCCGCATCTCAGTGAAGCGACCGAACGGCAAAAACAGGATCGCATGTGCTGGGAATCGGAAGACGAACTGTACAACGACGGCGGTGCGTTCAAGGTGACCTGTCGCACGCCGAGCGGTGTTGTGGTGACGGTGATTGCCGACAATTACTTCGGCTACTGTAAAAAAGAAGTCAAAACGCAGATCAGTTTTGCCACCAATCTGGCCGGCGGGATGGAAGAAGAACACGCCGGTGGGGCGTTGGCGTTCGCGAGCTACAACCTCGGTGACGAATTCCAGGTCAACAGCGTGCGGTACAACGGACGCACTTTCGCGGACGTCGCTCGCGATTACGCGGACCGGGTGGAGGTTCAACCGGAGGGTCATGGGATCGATAAGTTCTATCCTCACCTGATTTACATCCCAGAAGACGCCTTCGCGTCGCTGAAAGAACAGCGCATCCGCTGGGAACGGGACGGGGAGACGCGCGAAATTCCGTTACTGCCGGCGAATGTCTACATCGCTCCCTCCGGGTATCAATTACGGATGGAGAAACACCCCGCCGCTCCGTCATGGCGGATCGTGGGGACGGCGGGAGACGGCGTCTTTTGTCACAAACCGTGTACGGTTTCGGGAGGCGGGAAGTCGGAAATCAGTAAATCGCTCCGCGACTATATGCACTACGGGCCGTTGTTCGTGTCGGACTTCGAGGAAGATATGAAGCAGGTCCAGGAGATCTTCAACCGCGATTACGTGGACCGTTGGCGCGAGCCGCTCCCGGAAGGGCATCCCGACAAACGCCGGAGTCGCGGCGTTCTCGATCCCGACCGCTCCGTCGGCTCGGTCATCAAACTGCTGACGCCGTCTCCGAAGTACACCGATTATTACAACAAATGGCTGAACTCCATTCCGGATTACATCCTGGCGATGGTGTTTATTATCAAACGCTTCCACAAGCCGTCGTGGGGCGATGACTGGAAATCACACTTCGGCGTTGACATCGTGAACGGCAAGCCGGGACACGAACTCAAATATCGCGACCGTAAGCTGGTCGGTATTTACCTCCGCGTTGGACACCTCTCACGGTCGATGTGGCGGACCTACAAAGTGCGGCAGGACTTCGTCCCGTCGATGAAGATTCAGACCGAAGACGACATCAGTGCGTCGGTCGTGGTTCCCGGACGAACCTTGACATCGCTTTCCGAAACGCCGCAGGACGATCAAAGCTATAAGTTTATTCGCAACTGCGAATACCGATTGTTCCAGCGCCCGGATGACGCCATCCATCGCGGCCTCGACAAACAGACCGAACGGGATCTCTCCCGCCCCGGAAACTTCATCTCGAACTTCGAACCGCTTTCACGGGAGCAGGTCGAAGAGATGACCGAGTTCATCATCGACTTCGACGCCTTCAGCGAACCGATGCAGAAAATGCTGCGGTCGGCGGTCGAAACCGGACGCAGTTATGTGGTCTGTTCGGCCAACCCGCGACAGATCGACGGCAAACCAACCAAGAACCCACGGTACCTGCAAACGCGCCCCGATCTGGAAGATCCTTTCTCGTCGTATGTGGCGGAGATGGGGACGCGGCTCTGGCGGGGGATTTCCGCCGACGAACCGGCTCACTTCCCCGTCAGCGGGGTTCTTTCGGGACGTCGTAACAATCCGCCCGACCAGGCGAACGGCATTCGCTCGCTGGCGGTGTATAATCCGCTCCATTATCAGGAACTGCCTGAGCTGTTTATGGATTACGCCTGTTCGCTGACCGGCAAAAGCCCCTCGACGACGGGAGCCGGTTCCGAAGGCGCACTGACCAAGGGGCCGTTCAACATGCTGCGTCCCGCCGCCGACCTGAACGCGGCGTTCGTCAGTTCGTTGCTCACGGGTTTGGGAGGCTTCAGCACAGCCGCCGGTCACATCGGGCCGAACGTCCAGGTCGATCACGATATCAGTTTACTGGTTCCCGAGATCTGGTGTCGCCTGACGCCGGAAGAACGGAAAGCCGAATATCTTGTGGAAGAAGGCTATCTCGATAAGCTGGAGGATTACGAACACAACGGCACTCTCATTCCGCAAAGCCGCCTCGGCTATCGGATCAATTACGACTTCCTGCGACTCTTTTTCGGTCGCGTGTTTGATAATCCGGGGAAAGTGTTCGATGAATCGATGCTGAAACCGGAAACCCAGGATCCCGATTCGTACGCGGACGGCATCCTTTATATCGCGGAAGCTCACGAACGGATCGCGAAACTCTACATCAGCGACGGCACGATCGACGAACTCTGTCCGCCGTTACAGGCGCTGATCACCATCATGGCGGAAGGAAGCTGGAACGGGCTCACCATCCACGCTCCCGAGTTTCGGGCGATGTTCACGAAAGAAGCGATGCTGGAAAGCGACTGGTACAAAGATCGGTTGTTGGCCCGTCAGCAACAGGAAATCCAGCTTTGGC
>JABURQ010000019.1 GCA_014762625.1 Planctomycetaceae bacterium
GCAGGTGATGGCGCCGCCGTCCTTCTCCAGATCGAGCGAAATGATCTTCCCCGGAAACGGGGCGACAAACGCCACACGTCGTTTCCCTTTTACGTCGTTGGTGAAGTGCGTCATGAAAATCGATTCGCCGGTCAACTTTCGACCGACCGCCGAGAACATATTCCCAATCAGGCCCTTGTTGGGCTCGGAGCCGTCACCCATTTTGGCGGAAAAGTCGATCCCTTCTTCCATGTAGTTCATGGCGCCGGCTTCCGCGACGACAGTTTCGCCGGGATCGAGTTCCACCTCGACGATTTGCATATCGTTTCCAATGATTTCGTAATCGACATCATGACTCTGCACGATGAGCCTCCTCTGGGTTGAAGGGACGCGGGACGGGAACTCCTTCAGTAACGGGGAATGTGCCCGGCGGTTCAAAGAAAAACCGCCCTAATCCCAGAGAACGTCTGAAAACGTGGAATATCTGTGATTTCGGGCCGGTCTATTCTGCACACAGCGACTGGCTAGCTAATCAAGCGGCTTCCCAGAGACACCATTTTTTGACTGAGATGCCGGACTGAACAAAGAAAATTCAGCTTGAAGCCTGCATTATCGACTGTTTCTCTTTTTCAAAGATGTCCCACATGGCGTGTTGGCGGAAGGAGAAGATCTTGATCAGATCGCCTTCCACAAACAGCTTGTGAATCAGGCGGCCTCCGGGAACGCCGTAATCGACTCGGTCCTTCACCAGCGTTCCGCCGTCGATCTCCTCGAACCTATGCTCGTGGTGCCAGTATTTGTAGGTTCCCTTCAGTTGCCGATCGACGAAGCGGAACGGCGGTTCCCAGGCGGCGATCTCCGTCTTCCAGCGAATGGGGATGCCGTGGAGTCGGAGTTTGTAGTCGATCAATGCGCCGGCAGACATTTCGATCGGTCTCGGCGTCAGGACGTGAAAGTGGAGCCAGGGAGGGGTGATCCGTTCGAGTTCGTAGGCGTCGGCAAAGAAATCAAACACTTCCTCGCGGCTGTAAGGGACCCGCAATTCGCAAGAGAGCGTGAATTCTCCCGGCTTTCCCGGTTGAGGCTGAATTGTCGGTAATTCGATGTGGGATTTTGCGAATTCGGTCATAACGGCTCCTGTGGTCTGGTTGGTGATTTATAGACCGCAGAAGGCATTTGACGATCACAGAAGTTCTCAAAAAACGACATCTTGGCCTGCTACGGAAACCGCTGTATGATGCGACTATGAAAGAGCGAGACAATCATCGCGAATATCTTCAGGCTCTCCGCCGGATGACCCCCGCTCAGCGCGTGCGCAAGGCTCTGGAACTGGGAGAACGAAACAAACGGCTGTTGAAACAGGCGTTACGCAAGCGATTTCCGGAGATGTCGGACGACGACCTGCATCAACTTTACCTCGAACGACTGGCTCAATGTCACAATCGGAATTACTGAAAGTCGTGGTCGAGACGCTCCAGAAGCTGGAAGTCCCCTACATGATCACCGGCTCACTCGCCTCCAGTGCGCAGGGAGAACCACGTTCGACCCACGACATTGATCAGGATCAGTGACCTGCATTCTGTCCGGAGAGTTCACCCAACTCACTCAGTCATCAGAAATAACTGTAAACCTCAGCCTGTCAGAGAGATAGCAACAGCGGAACTCCCTGAAAAAGTGCTTGGAATTCCTCTCCAATTCGGGATAATGAAATATTGAGATCCTGCCTGAGATTTTGCCCTGCCTTCTCACACCCTCTATCCGAGTCCATCTATGAGTCGCGTCTCTTCACAACTCTCGCTGTTTACTGTCTTTACATTCGTGATCACGGCCATCTGCGTGTCGTTTTCGCAGGTTCCCGCCGAAGAAAAAACGCCGGTCGCGAATAACGCCGGCATCGACTTTGAGAAAGAAGTGTTGCCGATTCTGAAGCAGAACTGCTTTGAGTGCCATTACAAAGAGGACCGGCAAGGGGGATTGCGATTCTTCAGTCATCAGGACTTGCTGGAACTCAATGACTCAGGGCTGGCGGCTGTCGTGCCGGGCAAAGCGGGCCAAAGCGAACTGATTCGCCGCGTCTCGGCGGACGATGAACTCGAACGGATGCCGCCGGAAGGAACAGGACTCTCCCAGGCTCAAATCGAAACATTGAAACAATGGATCGACGCGGGGGCGAAGTGGCCGACTGAGTTCACAGTGAGCGAGAGCCACTGGTCTTACGAATTGCCGACCCGGCCAGAGTTGCCGCAGGTCCAACACAACGAGTGGGTGAAGAATCCGATCGACGCTTTTGTGTTGCAGAAGCTCGAAGAGAAGGGCCTACAACCCTCCGCTGCCGCCGACGAATCGATTCTGTTGCGTCGTCTCTATCTCGATGTGATCGGGATTCCGCCGAGTACGGACGAATTGAACGCTTATCTCGCCGATCCGAATCCCAACAAGTACGAACAGAAGGTGGACGAACTGCTGGGTCGTCCTCAGTTCGGCGAGAAGTGGGCGCGTCACTGGCTCGACCTGGCCCGATACGCGGATTCCAACGGCTATCAGGCGGATCAGTTCCGCGAGATCTGGCCGTGGCGGGACTGGGTGATCAAAGCGATGAACGACGACATGCCGTTCGATCGATTCACGATCGAGCAGCTTGCCGGCGATTTACTTCCCGAAGCGACGTTGGACCAGAAGATCGCCACCGGATTCCAACGCTGCACAACCTGTAACGTGGAAGCGGGAGTCGATCCCGAGGAGAACCGCGTCAATCAGGTGATCGACCGCGTGAACACGCTGGGCATGGTGTGGCTGGGGACCTCGATGGAATGCGCTCAGTGTCACAATCACAAGTACGACCCTTTCACAATGAAGGATTATTATTCCCTGTTTGCGTTTTTCAATAATACGCCACTGGAAGTGATTCAGAACGGCCAGTCGGTGACTTTCGAAGTATCCGGTCCGAAGATGCCGTTGCCGCTCCCGCCGGAATTACAGGAACGCCGCAATGCTCTCGACAAGCGACTGACGGAATTGAAGAGGAAAATCGCAGCCCGACAGGACGCACTCCAGAAAGAACAGGCAGCGTTCGAGAAATCTCTGCAACAGGCGTTACAGGACTCGCCCGAATGGCATCTGCTGGAGATCGCCGACTTTCAGGCGACCGGCAAACTACCCGACACCAAAATCCTCGACGACGGTTCGATTCTGCTTTCGGGTCCCAATCCCGACAAAACAACATACACGATCTCCGCCAGGACGAATGTCGCCAATATCACCGGCCTGAAACTTGAAGCGCTCACACACGAGTCACTCCCCGGCAAAGGCCCGGGGCGGGGGGACAAGGAACGCCCCAATATCGTGCTGTACGATTTCGGCGTCAAACTCGCTTCAGCGGAGACACCCGAGCAGCAGTCTCCCCTGGCACTGCATGGAGCCCAGGCGGACTTCTCGCAAAAGAACTGGCATGTGAAAGGGCTGATCGACGCCGACAAACAGAAAACGGGCTGGGCCATCAATCCGCAGTTTGGTAAAGATCACTGGGCCTCGTTTCTAACTCCGAAACCGTTGAATGAGGACGGCAGTGAAGTCGTCTTCACGATCACATTACCGCAGCATTACGGCGGATCACGAGCGATGGGACGGATAGGTTTGTCCGTCATGACCGGCGATCCGGGGGGAGAGGCGATCCCTGAAGACGTTCGCGCCGCATTGAAAGTCACTCCCGCCGAACGAGACAAAAAGCAGCAGCAGGCCGTCACGAAATATCATCGAGAGCGCGACTCTCAACTGGCGACTCTCAACAAGAACCTGGGGGAAACTGAGAAGTTGTTGAATGAAATCGAGCCGGTCACGACTCTAGTGATGGTGGAGATGGAGGAGAATCGCGACACCTTCATCATGAAACGGGGCAACTTCCTCGATCCGGGTGCGAAGGTCACGACCGAGACTCCCGAGTCCCTGCATCCTGCCCCGAAGAATCTGCCGAAAAACCGTTTGGGACTCGCGCAATGGCTGGTCGATCCTCAGAATCCGCTCGTTCGTCGAGTGGTCGTCAACCGCTGGTGGGCGGAAATCTTCGGTGAGGGAATCGTTCGCACGCCGGAGGACTTCGGCTCACAGGGAGACGCCCCGACGCATCCGCAATTGCTGGACTGGCTGGCGGTCGAGTTCCTCGATTCCGGGTGGTCGATGAAACATGTCATCAAGGCGATCGTGATGTCGGCCACGTATCAGCAGAGTTCCGAAGTGCCCCCCGAACTGCTGGAAGCCGACCCGTATAACAAACTACTGGCCCGCGGACCGCGATTTCGCCTCTCCGCAGAAACCATTCGCGATAACGCCTTACAGATCAGCGGCCTGCTGAGCGACAAGATGCACGGTCCGCCGATCTATCCGCCGCAACCGGACAACATCTGGCGTCACGTGGGACGAAACGCTCCCAAATACCAAACCGACACCGATGAAGATCGTTATCGTCGAGGTATCTATGTGGTCTGGCGTCGCTCGGCCCCCTATCCGAGTTTCGTCAACTTCGACGCGCCGGACCGGGCCTCCTGCGTGATTCAGCGGTCCCGCACTAATACGCCGTTGCAGGCGTTGACGCTACTCAACGACCCCGCATACGTCGAAATCGCCCACGCCTTCGCCAAACGAGTGCTGGAAGAATCACCGTCCGGCGATCCTGCCGAACAACTCAAGTTTGCTTTTCGCAGTTGCACGGCTCGCGAACCGAACGAGCGGGAACTGAATCTCCTGACGAAGATTTACTTCGATGAAAAACAGCGTCTCACCGACGATCGAAAAGCACTGGACGCATTGATTTCCGAGCCGAAACTGACGCCGGATCAGAAACTCGAACGGGGCGTCTGGTTCTATCTCGGCAATATCCTACTAAATCTGGATGAGACCATTACCAAAAGCTGATCGACTTTCCACACATACGGTTCACACTCATGACTCACAACGTCCAACACGTCAATACCCTCTCGCGACGCGACCTGCTCGGTCGTGTCGGTTACGGCATGGGTTCCGTCGCGCTCTCCTCGATGTTCGCCGACGAACTGCTCTCGGCTCCCTCGAACAAAGATCCGCTTGCGGTTCGCAAACCACACTTTCCCGCGAAGGCGAAGAACGTCATCTTCCTGCATATGGTGGGAGCTCCGTCGCACCTCGACCTCTACGAGAATAAACCGAAGCTGGTTGAATACAGCGGCAAGGACTGTCCCGAGGAATTCCTCGAAGGACAAAGGTTTGCCTTCATCCGGGGAACGCCCAAACTGCTCGGCAGCGAATTCAAATTCCAGCGACACGGCGAAAGCGGGATGGTAGTTTCTGAAGTGATGCCGAACCTGGCGAAACACGCCGACAAACTCTGCATGATCAAGACGCTGCACACCGAACACTTCAATCACGCGCCGGCTCAGTTGTTTTTCGAGACCGGATTCGGTCGCTTCGGACGTCCGACGATGGGCTCCTGGGTGACGTACGGCCTCGGCAGCGAAAACCGGAATCTTCCCGGTTTCGTCGTCCTGATCACCGGTTCGGTGGCGGGGGCGGGAAACAGCTTGTGGGGGAATGGCTTTCTTCCATCCGCGTATCAGGGGATTGAGTTCCGTTCGACCGGCGATCCGGTGCTGTTTCTGTCCAATCCGAAAGGGATCGACAACTCCGACCGCAAACGGATCGTCGACAACATCAATTCTCTCAACGAAGCACAGCTCAATCGCGTCGGTGATCCGGAAATTGAAGCCCGGATCGCCCAATACGAAATGGCGTACCGGATGCAATCGTCCGTCCCCGAACTGATGGACATCTCCGCCGAGACGAAGGAGACCCACGAAAAATACGGCACGCAACCCGGCAAGGCCAACTTCGCGAATAACTGTTTGCTGGCGCGTCGCCTCGTCGAACGGGGGGTTCGCTTCGTGCAATTATTCGATCAGGGTTGGGACCACCATGGAGGTGTCTTCCCTTCTTTGCGCAACAAATGCAAACAGGTCGATCAACCGATTGCCGCCCTGCTGGAGGATCTCGAAGAGCGCGGCCTGCTCGATGAGACGCTTGTCGTCTGGGGAGGAGAATTCGGACGCACTCCGCTCATGCAGGGGGATCGGGCGAAAGTTGGTCGTGATCACCACAAAGATGCTTATTGCGTCTGGATGGCGGGGGGCGGAACCAAGGGAGGAACCACGTACGGAGAAACCGACGAACTCGGTTATTATCCGACGAAAAATCCGGTCCACGTCAACGATTTCCACGCCACGATGCTGCATCTGCTCGGACTCAATCACGAAAAACTGACTTATAAATTCCAGGGACGCGATTTCCGGTTGACCGATGTCGGCGGGCACGTCCTGCACGATTTGATTGCGTAGTCCGATAAGCCCTCAATACCCACGATCCATCGACAGAGACTGATGTCCTCAGTTCACTGAATCCACACACGAAAGATTCCACACCATGAAACCGCTTTCACTCGTCAGCGCGATTCTGCTCAGTCTTATACTTCACGCCGATCTGCAGGCCGAGTCCAAACTTTCCGGCAGCAAACCGAACATCATCCTCATGATGACCGACGACCAGGGTTACAGCATCGTGAAATCTCACGGTCACCCCTTCGTCAAAACACCCAACATGGACACTCTCTACAAGACCAGCACACGGTTCGATCGTTTTCTCGTCAGCCCGACCTGTTCGCCGACCCGCTCGGCCATCATGACCGGTCGTCATCCGATGCGGAACGGCGTCACGCATACGATTCTCGAACGCGAACGGATGACTCTCAACGCGACGACGTTACCGCAGGTCCTGAAAACGGTTGGCTATACGACGGGGATTTTCGGTAAGTGGCATCTCGGGGACGAAGACGCCTATCAACCTCACAATCGAGGCTTCGACAAAGCCTTCATCCACGGAGCGGGCGGCATCGGACAGAAATACGATTGCAGTTGCGCCGCCGCCCCCAATAACAGTTACTTCGATCCGCACGTCCGC
>JABURQ010000046.1 GCA_014762625.1 Planctomycetaceae bacterium
ACCTGCCGACCCATCAGATGATCTCGGATGCCGCGTCGAAAATACAAATTCACCGCATCTGTCATCATCGGTGGTTTTTTGGGCAGGCGGCGATCGACTGGTTCAACAAGTATGACGCCGATCATCACCTGTTCGTCTCAGATGCCTTAATGCAGGAACTGATTCGCGAATCGGGGGCACTGAAAGCGAGTTCCCGGAAGGTTGTGTATGACGGTTTCACGCTGCCTTATGTTCCCGTTCAAGACGATCGATTGGCCGCTCGTCGGGAACTCGGCTTGTCTGAGGAGAAGTCGATTGTCCTGTTCGCTGAGGAGGTCGTTGAACAAAAGGGGGTGGCGGACCTGATTCACGCCTGGCATTCTCTGGCCGACAAATGGCGAGAGCAGGCAGAGCTGCACATTGTTGGTAAAGCCCCGGTGGGGGAAGAGGCTTATCGTCGGGAAATGGAGCGACTTGCCGATGGGTTGGGCTGTCCGGTCTCTTTTCACGGCTATCAGCGGAATGTCGATCAATGGTTGATCGCGTCGGATATTGTGATGGTTCCGTCTCACGGGGAATCGCTCGGGAATATTACGCTCGAGGCGATGGCCCAGGCGCGTCCCGTCATTGGTGGAGACGCGGGAAGGGTATCCGAGACAGTCGTGCATAACAAAACAGGTTATTTGGTCCCTCCGAGGAAACCTGAATCGCTTGCAGTTGCGCTCGAATTGCTGTTGGAGAGTCCCCGGAAACGCTTGCAGTACGGTGAGGCAGCCCGTCGACGGTGCGAAGAGATGTTCTCGCTGGAGACGCATACTCAAGCAGTCCTGAGCGAATACGATCGTGTGTTGTCAAAGTCTCCAATGGCTGTTCATTCCTGAGTTTCCTGTGGAAAGCGAATTTAGGTTTTGTTGTCAGTCCGTCGTCGTTCTTAATTCCGTGATTCCTATCGTCGCCTCTCCGAGAGTCTTTATTTCTTTGTCATGACCGCGTCGCAAACTACAAAAGTCGAATCAGAGCACACTTTCGCGGGCGGGTGTCTGCGAGTGCCGGTGCGTATGCGGACGAACCGGACGGTGACCTCCGGTCCGCGTCCGGTGCAGTTTGGAATCTGTTTGCCTGTCGGCTGGTCGCATACAATTCCCGCCGGTGCCTGGGAGCAGTCAGACGGGCAGAGTTCTCTTGAGGTTCAGTTCAAGCCGTTAACACATTATTTCGACGGTTCGTTGCAATGGCTGCAGGTGGATATGATCTGGCCCGCCGACGAAGAGGTGCCGGAGTCGGGACAGGTCTTGTTATTCCCGGCAGAGGCGCCGGACGAAGATTCAGGTCTCCGGCAGAGTTCCGCTGCCGTTTCATCGTTGACGGTTCCCTGGGGTGAGGAGTCACTCACTTTCGATGTTCGGGAGGGAAGGCTCCAGTGTTCCGGGAAGTCGCTGTTCACGGGGGACGGGATCGTGTGGCAGTATCGTGACGACCGGGGAGAGCTTCACACTCCGGTCTGGGACTCGATGGTCCTGGAGGAGCGTGGTTCGGTCAAAACTTCGATCTTGTTGCGCGGTCGGTTGAAAACGAAGCAGGCAATGTTGCGAATGGAGGCCCGGATCGTCCTGTTTCCGGAAATCGAAATCCTGCGTCTGGAAACGACGCTGCACAATCCCCGCCGTGCCCAGCATCCCGGCGGGATCTGGGATCTCGGCGACAAAGGTTCCATCTTCTTTCGCGAGTTATCGGTGCAGGTTCATTTCCGCCAGTCAAATGAATCGATACTGAGTTGGTCAGTGGATGAGGACGGCCCGGTCAACAATCGTCAGGTTCGTTACGTCAAACTGTATCAGGATTCCAGTGGGGGAGAGAACTGGAACAGCCGCAATCATGTGAACGCCGAGGGAGAGATCGTTCCCCAGTTTCGCGGCTTCCAGCTCGATATCGATGGCCAGCAGGAACGAGGGGATCGGGCCACGCCGTCAATGGGTGTCTCGAATGAGCGGTACGCGATCGGTGTAGTCTATCCTGAGTTTTGGCAACAGTTTCCGAAAAGTCTCGAACTCTCGACGTCCAGGTTGGCTGTGGAGTTGTTTCCCGGTCAAACCGCCTCCCCGCACGAGCTTCAAGGAGGAGAGCGGAAGACACATCGTTTCTGGTTGAGTCTTTCAGCCGGCGAGGGACGAGATTCCGTGGAATCGGTCCGGGGGCTCACTTCTCCGGTCGTGGTGATTCCGGATCAGGATTATTTTATGAGCCAGGGGGCGATCTCTGATGGCACGAATATCTCGGCTTGCGACCGTCCGCACCTCGATCGGCTTCTACAAGCAGCGTTAGAGGGAGAACGTAGCCTTTACAAAAGTCGGGAACGCGTTGATGAGTATGGCTGGCGGAATTATGGCGAGTTGGTGGCCGATCACGAGGAAATGTACTACTCCGGACCGCTGCCGTTAGTCAGTCACTACAACAATCAGTTCGACCCCATCTACGGATTTTTGTTGAACTTCCTGCGGGTGGGTGATCTGCGATTCTTCGAACTGGCGGATGCTCTGGCTCGCCACGTCGTTGACATTGATCTGTACCACACCGAGGAGGACAAGTGGGCTTATAACGGCGGATTGTACTGGCACACGGATCATTACAAACACGCTCACACCGCGACGCATCGCAGCTTTTCAAAAGAGAATCGTCCGGAAGCCGGGGATTACGGCGGCGGTCCCTGTAACGAGCAGAACTACACGACCGGATTGCTGCTGCATTATTATCTGACGGGGAGTTCGGCGAGTCGAGAAGCGGTTGTGCAACTGGCTGACTGGGTCATTCAGATGGATGACGGCTCGCGTTCTCTATTCAGGTATCTTGTTTCGGGACCGACTGGTCTGGCAAGTATGACTCGCGAAGAGTCTTTTCATGGTCCGGGTCGAGGAGCCGGGAACTCGATCAATGCACTGCTGGATGCCTGGGCTTTAACTTGGGATGCCAAATATCTGAAGTATGCCGAGGCACTGATGCGGCGTTGTATTCATCCTGCGGATTCGATTGACGAACTCGATCTGTTGAACGCGGAAGATCGCTGGTCCTATACCGTCTTCCTCACCAGTCTGCTGAAATACCTGAAGTTGAAAAGCCGGTTCGATCGACGAGATGATGCTTACTGGTACGGTCGTTGCGCTCTGGTGCATTATGCCACCTGGATGTCGCAGCATGAACGTCCCTATCTGGACGCGGCTGATGAGTTGGAATATCCGACAGAGACCTGGCCTGCTCAGGATTTGAGAAAGGCCAACGTGTTGCGGAATTCTGCCTGTTATGTGGCGGAACCGCTGCATACGCAATTGATGGAACGCGGGACAGAGATTGCCGAAAGAGCGTGGTCCGATCTGTGGTCGTTTGAAACAGCCGCTTGCGCACGCCCCTTGGCGATTTTGATGGTGGAGGGACTCAAGGAGAATGCGACGCCGAGGCTATCACCCAGTGAGCGCGTGCCGGAGAGGGAATCTATCGATTCGTCTCAATTTGGGGAACCGATCCATTTTGAAGGGCAGAAGACTGTCGTCAAACGCCTGTTGAAGCAGCCTCACAAGCTTCTCAAAGCTTTGCTCGCATCTTCGTGAAATTTCGGAAGTTTCCCGAGGTTTGGTTCTGGAAAGAGATTCATTTTTGATATTGGCAGAATGTGCGACTACGACTGCTGATTAATAGTAAGGGAAGAAAAAGATGACAAAAATCGCAAATGACTTGAAAACTGAGGCGAATGAGTCCGCTTTAGTCACAGATAAAGTAGATAAAGTGCAAGGGGGCGAACAGCATGCAGGTTCCGTGTCATCGGAATTGCGGTGGATGCCGTATGTTGAAATCGCTCGTCCCGACCATTGGTTTAAGAATGTCTTTATGCTGGTTGGTGTTGTGCTGGCCTATTTTTACTATATGGAAGCAGGCACGCTTTCGCAGATCGGCTCGATTTGCATGGCCTTATTTGTGGCTTGTATGGTTGCCTCCAGCAATTACGTCATCAACGAAATCCTCGATGCACCAACCGACCTTGATCATCCAGTAAAACGACATCGTCCGATCCCTTCCGGAAAGGTTAATCTCAAGATTGCTTACTTGGAATGGATTGCTTTGGGGGTAATTGGGCTTACCGCCGCTTGGGTAGTCAATGTGCCGTTTTTTCTCTCTTCACTCGCATTGTTGGTGATGGGGCTGATTTACAACATTCCTCCAGTGCGCACCAAAGAGTTGCCTTATCTGGATGTTGTGTCTGAGTCAGTCAACAATCCGATCCGACTCATGATGGGTTGGTTTGCCGTCAACCCGGGAGAAATTCCGCCGGTTTCGTTACTGGTTTCGTACTGGATGGTCGGTGCCTTTTTTATGGCGAGCAAGCGTTATGCCGAGTATCGCGCCATTGGCAACAAAGGTGTCGCCATGGCCTATCGAAAATCGTTCGCGTATTACGACGACAATCGCTTATTGACCAGTATGTTCTTTTATTCCTGCGGATCAGCACTATTGCTCGGTGTGTTCATCATTAGGTATCACCTTGAATTGATTCTCTGTGTGCCGTTGATGGCTGGTTTTTTCAGTAGCTATATGAAGGTTACTTTGAAAGAGGATAGCCCGGTGCAGAATCCTGAGAAACTCTACAGAGAGCGAGGATTGATGCTGTATCTCTGTCTTTGCCTGGCCGTGTTTCTGGGATTGATGTTCGCCGAGATACCCGCCATGTACGAAATTTTCAATATCAAGTCTTCGCGTGTCCCCCCCTTGTGGAGGTTTTAAATTTCTCAGGTAGAGATGTTAGCGACTCCACGAATTAAAACTCGATGAAAATTCATGTCTAGTACACCCATGATGATTGAGACACAGCAAAGCGAAGACGAAAAGGTGAAGCCGGTTTCCCGGTTTGCCTGGTTGTCAGCGTTGTTGTTTGCTGGAGCAGTTCTACGAATTCTTATCTGGAATTCGACCGCAGGCATGCCGGTTCAGATTGTTGATGCCCAAGATTACAACCGGTTAGCGGTTGGGCTGGTGGAGACAGGTAAGTATTTGACTCCCTCTGGAGAACTTAGCTCGCAAAGACCTCCCTTGTACCCCTGGTTGGTGGCACAAATTTATCGCCTACACGGGGTAGAGAACTTTCAAGCGGTGCGGGCCTGGCAGGGCTTATTGAGCTTATGCACAGTTCTACTGGTCTATCGACTGGGCGTGTTGATTTATTCTCCTTCAGTGGGGCTGTGGGCGGCGGCGTTTGCCACATTTTATCCCTCACTGCTAGGATTCAATTGCCTCTTATTGAGCGAAACCTTATTCACGTTCCTGCTGACGGCAGGCACGTGTTTGATTCTCGAAGCCAAGTATCGGAATCGCCTTTGGCTGCTGGCATTAGCGGGTGTAGTGATGGGGCTCGCCGCTCTCACGCGTAGCGTTCAACTCATGACTCTTCCTTTTTTGGGAGTCTATTTGGGGTTTGTCTGGAATGGTAAGTTGGGACGTAAATTGATTGCCGCGTGTTTGCCCATCCTGTTCTTTGGCCTGACGATCGCTCCCTGGTCCTACCGAAACACGCAGGTTCAGGAAGTCTTTACGTTGATTGATGTGATGGGTGGCCGAAATGCAATGATGGGGAATTATGAGCACACACCACTGGATCGATCTTGGGCAACAATTTCGGATGTGACTGGAGACAAAGCATGGCACGTAGTCCTTCAGGAGAAGAATCCGGAAGTCCAAGGTATGACCCAAGGGCAACTTGATAAAGCCGCAATGAAGTATGGCATCGAGTTCGTTCTTAAGCATCCCGTTCTTTCCGCTCAACGTACGATTGTCCGTTTCTTCAATTTCTGGCAATTAGAGCGGACGCTGGTGGCCGGTACCCAGAAAGGTCTGTGGGGTGAATTGACCAAACTACAGTTGTTGATTATGGCTGCGGTGATTATGGGAGCCTATGCAACGGTCATGTACGCGGCGTTCCTGGGGATGTGGTTGTCACCACCGGAGCAAAAAAGTGATTTGATCTTGTTGGGGATTTCCATTCTGGTGCCTTGCTTGATTCATTCTGCGATCTTTGCTCATTCACGATATCACTTACCGTTGATGCCACTTATGTACCTCTTTGCGGCAGCCGCCGTTACGCACTTACGAGTGATCTATCGCCAGTTGGGGACAATGCGGTTCTGGCTCGCGATTAGTTGTTGCCTCATTCTGACGCTCGGCTGGCTTCGTGAGATTGTGTTTGTGGACCTCGCTCAAACACAATTACTCATCAATTAAATTCTTTCAAAGAATGGGACTGGTCTCATGCCAGGACTCTGCGGAATACTTTCAACTGTCGATGAGTTACAACTGCGACAAGCGATCGAACAAATGGGCGATCGGATGTTGCATCATGATTGGTACGGAACAGAATATGTTGTACGCCCCGAACAGGGTATCGCGCTAGGTCATGTGCATCTCGGTTACCGCCCCAGAGAGAAGACCCTGTCCCCGCCTGAGGCAAGAGATGTCTTGCTGATTGATGGTGAGATCATTCGCTCACCTATTGCCGATTCGACGCAAACACCGCTCGCGGAAAAGGTATTACAGGCGCATCTGGAGACAAGAGAGGCATTCTGGAGAGAATCTCACGGAAAATTTAACGTTGTGTCTTGGGAGCCAGCTACTGAGACGCTCAGTATCATCAACGATCCTTATGGGATGAAACCGCTTTATTACATTGAGGAAGGTGACTTATTTGCCTTTGCGAGTGAACTGAAATCTTTGCAGGCGATAGATGCTGTTGGATTAGCGATCGATCCGGTGGGCGTGATTCAGTTTTTTACCTTCGGACATCTTTGGGGGACTCATACGTTTCGTGAGTCCGTCAAAGTTTTGCCTCCGGGGGCCATGCTGACCTATTCGCGTTCCGAGGGTGTTGTTCGAATATCACGTTACCATTCCTTACCAGCACCAGACCCAGGCGACTCTTCCGAAGACGCGCTCCAGCTCGTGGATGAAGCATTTTCCGAATCCGTCAAAAATAGTACGACAGAGACCGAGCATCTGGGGCTGGCACTTTCTGGAGGAATGGACACACGCACGTTATTCGCACTGATGGATGAGGGAGATTGTGCCTCATTACAGACACTTTGTATGGGGATGAAAGGTTCTCGCGATCAGGTCTCGGCTCGAAAAATGGCACACTGTAAAGGAAGCCTGTATCAGGACTTTGTGCTCGACAATCAGTTCTTGAAGAATTTTCGCTTTCATCTGGATCGAATGGTGCAGCTGACGGACGGCCACTATCTCTCCCAATGTATTGTGATGCCGACGTTTCCCAAATATCGAGAACTCGGAATTCAAACGCTGCTGCGTGGGCATGCGGGTGAGCTCATGCATATGAACAAAGCTTACAACTTTTCGTTGGATCAGGCTGCCTTGAATCTACAGACTGAAACGGAACTTGAAGGATGGCTCTTTCAGCATCTCAGGGCCTATATGTTGGAGTCGCTCGATCAGCCTTTGTTGGCGTTTGCCGACCAAGCCGAATGTGACCAAGTGGCTCGTGATACCATCCACACATCATTGCAAGAGTCACAAAGCTGGGGACGGCCGACCGATCGGATATGGCAAGTTTTCATCACCGAACGACTGCGACGTGAGACGGCGATGTCGTTGGCAAAATTTGGTTCGGTTGTGGAGACTCGGCTACCCTATCTCGACCCTGGAGTCCTTTCTGCGCTCTCCAGATTGCCTGCCGAAAGCAAACTGGATGAGTCGATCCAAGCTGAAATGCTCAGAAAACATTACCCGTCCTTTTTAGGCATCACCAATGTCAACACAGGAGCTCGTGTCGATGCGGGTACGCTGACGAAAAAGATTCAGTCACTGAAAATGCGTGTGTTTGCCAAACTCGGTTTCCCCGGTTACCAGCCTTATGAACGTTTAGGTCTTTGGTTGCGTCGGGAACTCGCTCCAATGGTACGTGAGATCCTGTTGAGCGATCAATGCCTCGATCGCGGGATTTTCAATCCCGAAACAGTCAGGACTACGGTCGATCAGCATTTGTCAGGTCGTCGAAATCACACTTTTTTATTGATGGCGATGATGATCTACGAACGAGGTCAACAACTGATATTCAATCCGCAGGAGAACATGGCCACTCAGGCCACGGAACAAGTGACTTTATAAAACGCATCTCCGCATCGAATTTTATTAATTACATTCAGAAAACCCCACAACTAATGTCTTTGGTGACAGACAATAACACGAACCGACATCATCAATCCTTGGCCATTTTTGACCTGGATGGAACGCTGACGATTCGCGATAGTTTCGTCGCTTACCTGTGGACTTTTGGCAGAAGACAGAAACGGTATTTAGCTCTGACCGAGATGCCGGTCAGAATTGCAGCATACTTGGCCCGACTTCAACGCGACTATGAGGTGAAGGAACGCCTGTTGACCAGTTTTTTTCGAGGGGTTCCCCAGGCGATCATTCAGCAGCATACCGTTTGGTTCTGTCAGAACTGGTTACCTCGAAATCTCCATCCAATTGGTCTTCGACATCTGCAAGAACACCAGCAATCGAATCATCGCATCCTGCTGGTCTCGGCAAGCCCTGATCTCTACGTACGAGAGGTTGCGGAAACGTTAGGGATCAAAGAGGTCCTCTGCACCGAAGTGGAATTTGATCGAGAAAGCTGCACGGGACGTTTACAGGGAAAAAATTGCAAAGGGGTTGAAAAAGTGACGCGTGTTGCGCGGTATTTAGAGAGTGAGAGTGCTCCTCCTTCTTCCTTTGCTTACGGCGACTCTTCTCATGATTATCCGCTTCTGCGCTGGGTCGATCGGGGCATCCTCGTGAGTCGGAACAGCAGCCAGTTGTTAGCCTCCCCCCTGCCTGATAAGCATCTCACATCCAAGACCTAAAGAGAAAGGGAGAGTCGGGGCGATCCTCCAACACCAGTGACAAGCCAAATTCCGTCGGTTCATTAGGTGTGGAAGTCCTCCTGCTGGTTGGGTGGCAAACTCAGTCTTGCTTTCCATGGAAACATACGTCGGTGGTTCATGAAAGTTGCTGTCAAAAAAGTTGTAAATTGCCTGACGTCCTTGACGATGTTGTCGTTAGCGGCTTTGTATTGGACGCTGGCGTCTCTCTGTGGAGGGACGCGGGTATTCCCTGGTTTTGCCCAGTTAATGAGTCTCTGTCCGGGATTGACCGGTGCCTATCTGCGACGTGGATTTTATCAGTGGATCCTGACCAGGTGTGAGAAGGACGTTTTTATCAGCTTCGGAACCGTTTTCTCACACCCGGGAGTGACTATGGGGGAGGCTGTCTACATCGGAGTGGGGTGTATGATCGGCGATGTGGAATTGCAGAAAGACGTCCTGATTGGTTCCCATGTTTCAGTTATTAACGGAAGTCGCCAGCACGGCATCGAACGGCTTGACCTCCCTGTCCGTGAGCAACCGGGAGAATTTCCACGTGTCGTCATAGGTGAAGATACATGGATTGGTGATCGGGCGATTGTGATGGCCGATGTGGGACGACACTGTGTTGTCGGAGCCGGGGCGGTCGTGACGAGACCACTCAATGATTATGAGATCGCGGTCGGGAATCCCGCTCGGGTGATCGGAACCCGCAAGACTGCAGATGATACAGAAGATGATGCGACAGAGGAGAGTGTCTCCCAGAGAGAGAAACTCCTCGACCCCTCAACTCAAGCATGAAAAGATTTAGACTGATATGTGTGGTGTGACAGGAATTGTTTATCGAGATCGCAAGAGACCGGTCGATCCCGAACTCTTGCGCGGAATGGCCGACCAAATCGCCCATCGCGGCCCTGATGCTTATGGAGACTATCGACAGTTGGGAGTGGGACTGGCCCACTTGCGCTTGTCCATTATTGACCTCGATGGAGGATCGCAGCCGCTCGGGAACGAGGATGGCAAAATCCAAGTGGTGTTTAACGGTGAAATCTACAATTACCGAGCGCTTCGCAACGATCTGATTCAGCGTGGCCATCAATTTCAAACCGAGTCCGACACTGAAGTCCTCGTGCACTTGTATGAGGAATATGGTTGCGATCTGGTGCAACACTTGCGAGGGATGTTCGCCTTCGCGATTTGGGATGGCTATCGCGACCGATTGGTTCTGGCCCGTGATCGCATTGGGCAAAAACCACTGTACGTCTACCAGGATTCGGAGAAGTTTCTATTTGGGTCCGAAATCAAAGCGCTCCTCCATTATCCTGGGGTCTCACGAGAAATTGACCTGGAAGCTTTGGAAGACTATCTCGCTTTCGGAGTTGTACCGGCTCAAAAATCGATCTTTCGTTCGATTCGCAAAGTACCGCCAGCCAACTTACTTGTGATTTCACAATCAGAGTGGAATGTCTCCAAGAATCAATATTGGCAGATGCCCCCGTATCGCAAAGTCAGCGACTCCCCGGAAGTTTGGCGAGAGAGGATTCTGGAAAAATTTGAAGAGACGATCGACTTACATCGAGTTTCAGATGTGCCGGTTGGTGCTTTTCTGAGCGGTGGCTTGGACTCCAGCGCGGTCACAGCGGCATTGGCGGAGAAAACCGGAACCCCCATCACCACGTTTTCGATTGGGTTTCAGGAACGCAGTTTCAGTGAGCTCGATTACGCCAAACAGGTCTCCGAACGGTACGGGACGAATCATATTGAAGAAGTCGTGACTCCCGAAGCGGTCAGCTCGCTGGAGGAAATGGTGAAATATTACGACGAGCCCTTTGCCGACGCCTCCGCCATTCCCACCATGCATGTGTCGCGGATTGCGAGCCAACATGTCAAGGTCGTGCTCTCTGGAGATGGGGGGGATGAAGCCTTTGGTGGTTACAGTCGTTACGCTCATGATTTGAAAGAAGCTTCCGTCCGCCGACTGATTCCCTATCACCTGAGACGGTATTTTTTGCGTCCGATTGCCAAAAAATGGCCGAAGGCGGACTGGTTGCCTCGGTATCTCAGGGCGAAAACGACGTTGATGAATTTGTCGATGAATGATGCGGAGGCATATGCCAATACGATTTCCATCTTTCGCCCCCCCATACGACGTGGTTTGTTTCATCCCGATTTTCAAGAGTATTTGAATAGCTACACGCCGGAAACACAGGTCTGGAAGGGATTTGGTGTTCAGGGACAAGACGTCCTCAGCGGGATGATCTCCGCGGACATTGCGATGTTGTTGCCGGATGACTTTCTGACCAAAGTCGATCGGGCCAGCATGGCGTACGGGCTCGAAGTGAGACCTCCGCTCGTCGATCACGAATTTCTGGAACTGACCTCCCAAATTCCCTCGTCGCTCAAAATCAAATCCGGCAGTACGAAATGGATTTTCAAGCAGGTTTGTCAGCAATGGCTCCCGGATGACATTATTCATCGTCCCAAACAAGGCTTCGAGATCCCGATTGACGACTGGTTGAGAGGTCCCTTACGAGACCTTTTTGAAGCCACCGTTCTCTCACCCAACTCGACGATCGCTCGGTACTTGAATCTCGAGACGATTCAATCCTTGTACTCGGCTCACCTGCGTCGGATCGGCCGTAATGGGCAGATGCTCTGGTCGTTGCTCGTGTTGGGAGTTTGGATGGACAATTACATGTACTCCCACCAGTTCCAATCCAAATCCACCTCTCTCTTCGCATCGGCCCACGCATGAATCGAAAACCGACAATTTGCCAAGTTCTGCATAGCATGACCGTCGGCGGTGCCGAGGTCCTGGCGGATCGCCTTGCGCGTCAGTTCTCTGATTCTTTCGAGATGACATTCCTCTGTCTTGACGAAATTGGCGAATTGGGGCGAGAGCTGCAGACAGATGGTTTTACCGTTAGTTGTCTGGAACGGAAGCCGGGGGTCGATCTTGGATGCACGCGGCGTTTAGCACAACAAGCCAAGGCCATGAATGCCGATCTCCTATTGGCTCATCAATACACGCCATTCTTTTATTCCGCAGCGTCTCGTTTCTGGGGGGGCGGTCCTCCGCTTCTATTTGTCGAACATGGTCGCGCGGTTCCCGATTATCCACGCCCGAAACGCAAGATCTTCAATCGCTTGGCCCTCGGTCCCAAAGACCGTATTGTCGCCGTTGGCAAAGATGTCCGTCGGGCTCTTATTGAGAACGAAGGATTGTCTCCGGAACGTGTCGAAGTGATCTATAACGGCGTCGATCTGACTCCAATCTCGACTCTGGGTTCGCAGCGAGGCGAGATCAGAAGTGAGTTGGGGTATGATGATCGGGACTTTGTGATCATCCAGGTGGCGCGACTCGATTATTTGAAAGATCATCTCACAGCGATTCGGTCGATGTCGGAGCTCATCTCAACCGTTCCCCAGGCACGTCTGTTGATTGTCGGGGAGGGACCCGAACGGTCAAAAATTGAATCCGAGATAAAATCTCTCTCGTTGGAAAAGCATGTGCGCTTGCTTGGTTTGCGTCAGGATGTCCCACGACTACTGAACTCCGCCGACGTCATGCTGCTGACCAGTATCAGTGAAGGAATTCCACTTACGTTGATTGAAGGGATGGCGGCCCGATTGCCGATCGTCTCGACTGAGGTCGGGGGGGTGACGGAAGTCGTTCAAGATGGCGTGACCGGTTTATTGGCGCCCGCTCAAAGTCCGAATGTCCTTGCCGATCAGCTTTCCCGGTTGGTCAAAGATGCCGCACTCAGAACTTCGCTGGGAGGGGCGGGAGAACAAGTGGCGCTCGAAAAGTTTTCCGAGCCCGTCATGCACGCCCAATATGCGACTCTCTTCTCGGAAGTCATCGATCAAAAACTCATCAAGACAAATGTGGTGTCATAATGACTTCCCACTCCTCAATCTCTAAATCTCCGATGAACCAAAACGCGACAAAAATATTGCCAGTGACAAATCATCGATTGGCGGATACTGGAGAGGTTCCGAGATCAGTCCTCACGTATGAGGGACCGCAAGCCGTTGAACGAATGAAGTATTGGTTTGAGGTTGAGGTTCAGAGTGGTCATCCAGTTCGCGACTTGCGCTGGCTCGAAGTCCTGCAAAACGGGCTGCAACAGATTCCCTATCTCTTGGAACTCCACGAGGGGGATCAATGTGTGGCCAAGCTCCCTCTGTCCTTCGTCAAGAGTCTTCTCTTTGGTCGTTATCTGGTCGGTCTTCCTTATTTGAATTCCGGTGGTGTCGATCTGTCGGAGCCTGAGGAAGCAGCCACATTGATCGATGCCGCGAAGGAGTTAACCGACCAACTGGATTGTCGTTATCTGGAACTTCGACACGAGGAGGCCGTCAATCATTCCTGCTTCAATGCAGAATTGACTCAGAAGGTTCATATGAGACTTCCGCTTCCGGACTCGGAAGAATCGATGTGGGATCAACTAAAAAGCAAGGTTCGCAGTCAGGTGCGTAAAGGGTTAAAGAACGAGTTCGAGTCGGTGTGGGGGAGAGAAGAGCTTCTGGATGATTTCTACGAGCTCTTCTGCTTACGAATGCATCAGCTAGGGACTCCCGTCTACAGTCGCAAGCTCTTTGAGTCAATTCTTCAGGTTTTCTCGGAGGATGCGGAGATTTGTTGTGTCCGGAATGGCGGTCAAACAATCGCTTCGGGGTTGTTAATTCACGGTCGAACAATCACGGAAGTCCCCAGTGCGAGTTCCCTGGTCGAATACAATTCTCAAAACGCCAATATGGTTCTGTACTGGCATCTTCTGACCCGAGCGATCGAACGGGGAAGTTCCTGTTTTGATTTCGGTCGGGCGACTCGCGAGAGTGGGACTCATCGATTTAAGAAACAATGGGGAGCCGAGGAGTCGCCGACCGCCTGGCAATATTACGTGCGTCGCGGTTCTGCGGGCGATCTGCGACCCGATTCCTCCAAAAATCAAAGACGTGTAGAGATGTGGAAGAAACTCCCGTTGTGGGTAACGAAGTGGTACGGTCCAACCATCGTCCGTGGAATTCCTTGATCGATATTGAAGCATGAGAGTCAGCGAAATCCAAGAGCCATCATCCAACGATCAAGCCCTGGATCGTTCCCCGCAGCCCCCGTCCGAACCCAATCTCCTCGTTTTTTCGGATGATTGGGGGCGGCATCCCAGTAGCTGCCAGCACCTGATGAAACAGTTGCTTCCCAGCACTCGTGTCTTATGGGTAAACACAATTGGAATGAGGCCTCCGCGATTATCGTGGTCAACGGTGACACGCGGTTGGGAAAAAATTCAGGATTGGGCCGGTCCGCGACAGGAAGAAGACGAGCAGCTTCCCGAAAATCTGGAGGTCATCAAGCCACTCATGTGGCCCTGGATCAAGCATGGCGCCGATCGCTGGTTGAACCGTAAGCTGTTGGTCCAGCAACTGAATAAAGTATTGGAGCGTTATGAGGGCCCCACAGTGGCCGTGACCACCATTCCTCTCGTGGCGGATCTGGTGGGAGAACTCGCGGTCGATCGTTGGGTCTATTATTGTGTCGACGATTTCGGTCAGTGGCCGGGTCTCGAACAGCAAACATTGACGACATTGGAAGAGAAGCTGATCGATCGGGTGGATACCGTTATTGCGGCCGGAACGCATTTGCAAGAACGTTTGTCAAAGTTCCGTCCTGACGTCCAGCTCTTGCAACACGGTCTTGATCTGGAACATTGGTCCGCTCCCTCGGGGACGCGGGATTCCCAGCTGTCGGCTCTCGAAAAATCACCCAAACCCAGAGTGACGTTCTGGGGACTCATCGATCGTCGTCTCGATCTCGACTGGTTGAAAACATTGTCACAAAGCCTTGCCTCGGGGAGCATTCATCTCGTGGGGCCGCAGAATGATCCCGATCCGGAGCTTAAAAATATACCAGGACTCCATTTTCACCCTCCGGTTGCTTACGACGACTTGCCTGCGGTGGCCGAGATGAGTGACGTCTTAATGATGCCTTACCGAGATGCTGCCGTTACGAGAGCCATGCAGCCTCTGAAGCTTCTCGAGTATCTCGCGACCGGCTTACCGGTCGTCGTTCGAGATTTACCCGCGAATCGGGAGTGGTCCGATTGTCTGGATTTGGCCGACTCCGCAGATCAGTTTTGCGAGTTGGTTCAACAGCGGCAGCAATCGGGGACGCCGATGTCACAATCAACCGCCCGCGAGCGACTTCGTCATGAGTCGTGGAGTCACAAAGCGGAGCAGTTCCGCGAATTCATAGAAATCACTTCTGAGGAGTGCTCGCCGTGAAACCTCTACATGTGAACAAAAGATACATCATGTCGAGCTTTCCCGAATAAAAGTTGATTTCTGAGGATGCGTGAGCAAACCTTCTGTCAGGGGCGTTCCTGCATCGTATTTCTCGCTTAATTTACTATCTTGAAAGACAAGTCCAATCAGTAGTCTTCCTGAACAGACGCAAGCAAAAACCTCAACGGTCGATCTTCCCATGGTTCTACATGCGCGGGTGGTTTCGGGAGCCGGAGGTGGTCCTGAGAAGACTATCTTAAACTCGCCGCGATTTCTCACGGAACTGGGGTACCGGAGCGTTTGTGCCTACATGCATCCCCCGGATGATGTCGATTTTATGATATTGGAGGAGAGGGCAGCAGATGCCGGGGCCACGCTGGCTTCAATCCCCGATCAGGGTTTGAAAGACTTGTCCGTCATTCGCAAGCTTCTCAAGCTCTGTCGGGAACAGCAGGTCGATATCTGGCATGGTCACGATTACAAGAGCAATGTGCTCGGAGTGATCTTGAGCCAATTCCACCGTATGAAACTAATCACAACTGTGCACGGCTGGGTTAAGTTTACCTCGCGGACACCGTTCTATTACTGGGTCGATCGCCAGTCTCTCAAATGGTACGACGAAGTGATCTGTGTCTCGGAAGATCTTCGGGAGACTTGCATCCAATCTGGAGTCTCTTCTGACCGTTGCCACCTCATTCATAATGCGATTGATATCGAGCAGAATTGTCGGCGACTTGCCACATCCGAGGCCAAGCAGAATTTTGGCTGGTCCTCCGACGAGATCGTCATTGGGGCCGTGGGACGTCTCTCCGCTGAAAAAGGCTTTGATTTACTCATCCAGGCGGTGGGGGAATTGATTGACGCAGGGCACCCGTTACGGCTGGTGATCGCCGGTGAAGGGGATGCTCGTGACTCGCTCGCACAACTGATCAACCAGCAATCGGAACCAGATCGATTTCAGTTACTGGGGCATCGCAATGATATTCCGGATCTCATGCAGGCAATGGATATGTTTGCGCTCAGCAGCTACCGTGAGGGACTTCCGAACGTGGTGCTGGAAGCGATGGCGTTTGAAGTGCCTGTGGTGTCGACGAAAGTGGCCGGGATCCCTCGGCTTATCCAACATAACGAAAACGGTGTTCTGGTCGACGCTGGAAATGAAACTGAACTGCGAGAGGCGTTGTCTCGGTTAATCGAGCAACCCGCATTGCGTGAAAAACTCTCCATCGCGGGTCGGCAGACCATTGAGCAGGAATTCAGTTTCCAGTCCCGGATGGAACAAGTGGCCGCTCTCTATGACCGACTCCTATCCCCAAATTCCCAAAATTAATCGAAACTGATGTCATCCCCTGTTCGTGACAACTCATTCAATCGGCAGATCATCGTTCGCTGGCGTATCGCCACGTGGAGTTATCTGGCGCTGGTGATCTATGGATCGTTGGTCCCGTTACAGTATCGCCCTCTGGACTGGGATCAGGCGGTTGACCAATTTCGGAGTATTCCTTTTCTGCAACTGGATATTCAGCATCGTGCAGACTGGGTCGCGAACATTTTACTTTTCATTCCACTCTCGTTTCTCACATATGGTTTATGGATCCGTCCCTGGTACGGGCAGTCCCGCACTGTACTGACGACGCTCTCGTTACTGGTGGGTTTATCGGCATTGGCCTGTACCATTGAATTCACTCAACAATGGTTTCCTCCTCGCACGGTTTCACAAAATGATATTGTCGCGGAAAGTCTGGGAGGACTGATCGGGTGCATTCTGTGGTTTTTGGTTGGAGATCAGGTTCGAAGTTGGTTCTCACGAGGTCATCAGGTCTTTGATTCGTTTCGGCTCGTGGAGCGAATATTACTCGTTTATACACTGGCATTCGCGGTCTACAGTGTGATGCCACTTGATTTAATCGTTTCTCTCGAAGAAATAGAACTAAAGCGAGCCCAGGGGAAAATTCAGTTCCTGCCGCACCTCCAGTGGCCACAAACGATTGAAAGCTGGAGCGCCGTCTTAATGCAGGTCTTTCTGTTTGTTCCCGTTGGGATGTATTTCGTATTTGCCTTTGCGCGAAAATCGTTCCGCCCGGTGGTTCGTTCGAGCCTGCTGATGATGGTGGGACTGGCGTTCGGCATCGAACTCGCACAACTTTTCGTCTATTCCCGCTTCAGTAGCGCGAACATGCTGTTGCTGAAAATGGTGGGGGGCGTGATGGGGATTGTCACGGCCCGACGGCTCCTGATCCGCAGGCAACGCTATCATGGGAAAACAAAGTCTCTGGTGCCGCCCAGAACCATTGGCGGCTTCACAGGTTACTTACTGTTGAATCTGCTCTATGCCTCTTTTCTGTGCGGCGTCTTTTGGTGGCCGCTTGAAGCCGTGGACGACAATGTCGCCTTTCAAATGCGTTGGAATCATTTCTGGCAGGTCCCCTTTACGAATTACTATTGGGGAACGGAATTTAACGCCTTGACACAGATTCTGCAGAAACTCCTGCTGACCATGCCGATGGGGTATTTGTTTCGGGCCACGCTCCAGCGTTGTCCGGTGCCACAACATCAATTGGCACCGTTGACGGCCTGTGGAACGATCATGCTGGCTGCTTTCACGATTGTCATTGAACGGGGACAGGCCTGGTACTCCGGTCGTTATCCCGATATCACCGACAGCTTGATTTACGGTCTCGGGATGCTGACGGGTGCAGGAATCTACCAACTGCTGATCAGTCAAACATTTCTAGAAAACCGCTCGGTTTCGACCTCTCACTCCCGGGTGAAGACTTCAGAAACAGATATTGTGCGACTCGACTGACGAGTCCTCTCAGTTTCCTGGTGCTGTCGAGAACAGCGACCGGTGCCCGATGGCGCTGACCGGAAGGCTCGAATTCCACGGGACTGGGAAGACAGTGCGTCTGGATGATTTGATAAATCCTTCAAATGAAGCTCTCGATTAGATTGGAGAACGATTGTGAAAAAAGTATTGGTCACCGGGGCGGCGGGATTCATTGGCTCTCACCTCACGACTCAACTGGTTGAACAAGGTTATGAGGTGATCGCTTTCGATAATCTCTGTACCGGTAATCTCCATAATTTGAAGCATATTCGGGAACCTTATCGTTTCGTTCTCGGAGATGTGAAGGACGCAGACGCCTTGATGTCGGCTCTGGAGGGTGTCCAAGTCGTCTTTCATCAGGCGGCGATCGCATCAGTCCCACGCAGCGTCTCATTTCCACTGGAGTCGCACCAGGCATGCGCCACGTCGACTTTGAATCTCCTTGACTGCTGCGTTAAAGCCGGCGTGAAACGTGTGGTTTATGCTGGTTCTTCCAGCGCCTATGGCGACAACGAGAATCCCGCGCTGACCGAACAGGAGCTGCCCTCGGTTCACTCTCCCTATGCGGCAGCGAAGCTGTCTGGAGAACTGTACTGCCAAGCCTTTGCCAACTGCTACGATTTGGAAGTGGTGCGACTTCGCTATTTCAATATCTTCGGACCACGCCAGGATCCCAACAGTCCTTACTCGGCGGTCATTCCGATTTTTGTAAGCCTTCTGTTGCGAGGTGAGCGTCCGACAATTTTTGGCAACGGACAGCAAACTCGAGATTTCACCTTCGTCAACAACGTGGTTCAGGCCAATATTCTCGCCGCCAAAACTCCTGGTGTTTCTGGCAGGGTCTACAACGTGGCCACGGGCCAGTCGATCAGTGTGCTGGAGATGCTGGAAAGCATTTGCGAGATTCTCGAAATCCCCTGCGATCCCTACTTTGCCGATCCGCGATTGGGAGATGTGCTGCACTCTGGAGCGGATATTTCCAGAATTCAGGAGGAATTGGAATTTGAGGAAGAGGTTCCTTTTCTGGATGGATTGGAGCAGACAGTGCACTACTATCGGGAACAATTTGAAAGTACCAAGCTACGAGAAAGTTCAGTGGCTTCCCTGAATTGAAACTTCTTTGTTGGTAAACCCAAAATTTCTGGTTGATTCGGTAAGACGATTAGATTGCAGAGTGCTTCAGGGGGCATTGTTCAGTACAGACGTCCATCGATGCTCCATCAGACTTGATGCCTGGAAACGCTGAAATCATTCCTGATTTTTCTGAACGCTGACGTCCCTCATGCTACTGCCGAGAGTCTCTGATCCCTAAAAAAAGAGAGATCTGATTTTGCAAACAGATTTCCTTCAAATTCCTTACATCCATCCGTCACGCGGTGCCTCAAGCGAACATGCGAGCGATCGGATGACAGGAACCGCTTCGCCGCATCGATATTTCCCCCGGTGATAGGACGGGAAGCCCCTCAAAGCGATCTCACGGGTAGCCGCATCAATCCCACCACCAGGTCTGCTTCTGGGGTTCGGCCTGGTGACCTTCTCGGTCTCCACTCTGTTTCTTCTCTCCGACCTTCTCCAGAAGTTCTTTCAACTTGCCGGAACTTTCCTGCTCGACCGGTACACTATTCAGCGTATTTCTGGATCGATACGTCACCCCTCCGGAGACTTGGCCGAGAACCATCCGCTGGCTCGTTTTGTAGGAGTACGAGGACTGAATCTGTTTCGGCACATCTGCCTTGGGCAACTCCATGAAGTCCTCATCCAGGAAGATGTCCATCTTCCAATCCACACGCTTCGCCAGGTCTTTCTCCCGGACGATCGAAGCCATGATGCATAGGTCAAACAAATTTTGCAGTTCCGCAAACGCTGGCACTGCTTCCGCCAGCTGAGGAAACTTCGATGTGAAATATTTCGCATAGGCAGTCGTGGAAACCCGAGTATTGGCGGTTGCAATTCTCTCCCCGCGAGCATTCACTTCTTCGTCCTCGGACAACATCTGCACACGCTGCCCCACTAACTGGTAGGCATTCCCGTCCTCAGACTGCTGCAAACTGTCGTACAAGGGAATCATCCACCACCGTTGCAGTGAATTTCCATTCGGTTTCAGAAACTCCAGATGAGATTTGAATCCGCGTAGTCCGGGATCCTGCAACCCGATAGCAATCAACTTCATCCGAATATCGGCTTCGACCAATGCTTGAGCGAAATGAGAATTGTCGGGGACACCGAAGACGACAATCTTCTGCATACCCAAGACGCCGGCCATCTCCTTATACTTCGCCTGGGCTCGGGCAACATCCGTGGCACCACTGTTTAGTTGCAGATAACGCTTCAAAGCGAGCACTCGTTCCGGCACAGGATCGATTGAACAACCAATGACATCTTCCTTAACGACGGTACGTAGTGCGACGATGAAATCATCTAATCTCAAAGTTGGCCGCCGTGATTTCAGTCCCACAACCCGCCCGAGGTCGTCTGGAGCAAACCCTTCCGCCGGCCCGGAAATCACAATGTCTTTGGAGTCCGGATAGACGAAGATGTAATCGATACGCTGCAAGCCGGCCAGATAAAGCATTTCCGGCGGTATCGCCTTTCCCTGTTCCTTCAACCGTCGATACTCTTTCTCTAACCTAACTAGCGACACATTGCGCAATTTGCTCGTTCGGTTGATGTCTGCTGGCAAAAATTGCTGAGCGACCGCCATCCTCCGCTGCAAACTCAAACGCCCGGTAAGGTCTTCGGAGAACTTCGGTGTTACGATACCATTCGCATCGATCCGGATACCCCCCGCATTGCCATTGTTATTATTTCCGCCACCATTGTTTTGTCCCAATACGTCGGAGGCCGGAAGACACAACACGACCAAAACCAACGCAAAATTTCTCTTCATGACTCCATCCTCAGATTACGAAGTTTGATTCGGTAGTCTCACGTTGAAAGCCCGCCTGCAAACAATCGTAACCACTGGATTGAATTTTTACGAAAATTTCTTTCGTAACAGTTCTTTCAATGCAATGGACATGCATGGTGACCGGGCTTAGCAGCCCGTTGAAAAACTCAATTTTGCTGCGATTGGATTTTTGAGCTGATTCACATCGCCACAAATTCTCAATGAATCCCAGCATGGCTGGCTTGTTGATTCGAGACCGCACCACCAATGTCGGGGAACACTTTGAAGCTCACATGACATTGATCGGCGGAACCGGGAAGATTCACCTGCGAATTTCTTCCTTGTGCTCATCTCAAAACTCTCATTCTCGCCAACAAATCCGTTTCTCAACACGCTGTTAAGACGCCACAGAGGTCTTTTGTTTGATCCCGATGAATCATCCGGGTTAGAATCAAAGCCATCGTTTTCTCTCAACATGGACTAATCCCATGAAAATGCTCGCTGTTTCATTGCTCTCACTTCTGGTCGTCTTTCCAGCTATCTCTACCGCCGCAGAACCCGCCATCAAACCCTGGGCGGAGAACCCCTGGTACTGGAGTTACGACGGCGATCCGGTCCTGCTCCTGGGAGGCAGCGATGATGACAACCTGTTCCAGTGGCCAGGGAAAGATCTCATTCCGCAACTCGACCGGCTGGCCAAGGCCGGGGGGAACGTCATTCGCAACACGATGAGCGACCGCAAGGATAAAGGGTTTGAGGTCTATCCGTTCAAGAGGCTCGACGACGGCAAGTACGATCTCGATCAGTGGAACGAAGAGTACTGGACCCGCTTCGAGGGGCTGCTGCGCGAGACCGCGAAACGCCGCATTTTCGTCCAGATCGAAGTGTGGGATCGGTTCGACTACACCGACAGCGGAAACAGCGACCGCTGGCAGATTCAGCCTTACAATCCGAAGAACAACGTGAACTACACGTACGAGGAATCGGGGTTTGCGAAGAAATATCCCGACCACCCGGGCCGCAACCGCCAGCCCTTCTTCTTCACGACGCCCAAACAGCAGAACAATGAAACGGTCCTGAAGTATCAGCAGAAGTTTGTGAACAAGATGCTGGACGACTCATTGAAATACGGCAACGTCCTGTACTGCATGGACAACGAAACCAACGGGCAGGAAGAGTGGGGCCGCTACTGGGCGAAGTTCATCAAAGACCGGGCGAAGAAAGAGGGCCAGACCGTCTACGTGACCGAAATGTGGGACGACTGGAACTTGCGCGGCGACCAGCACAAGCGGACGTTCGACCATCCCGAACTGTATGACTTCGTCGACGTCTCGCAGAACAACCACAACAAGGGACAGAAACACTGGGACAATTTCCTGACCGTCCGTAAGTATCTGTCGAAGCTGCCCCGGCCGATGAACACCACCAAAACTTACGGAGCCAACGGCAACAAGTTCGGCCACTCCGATCAGGACGGTATCGAACGTTTCTGGCGGCATCTGCTCGCCGGTGCCGCGTCGATCCGGTTTCACCGTCCCGATTCGGGACTCGGCCTGAACGATAAAGCGGTTAACTGCATTCGAGCCGCGCGGAAACTTGAAACGCTGATCCCGTTGTGGACCATCGAGCCGGCCAACGATCTGTTGTCCAGTCGAACTGAGAATGAAGCCTATGTGGCGGGTGATAAGGGACGTGCGTATGCGGTCTACTATCCGGCAGGAGGCGGCGCGGTCGAGATCGATTTCACGGACGTCGAGGGGACACTCAAAGGGCAATGGATCAATATCGACACTGGAGAGTTGAGTGAATCAATTGAAGTCCCTGGCGGCGGCCGAACCACATTCACTGCTCTTGGTCCGGGAAACTGGGTTGTCGCGTTTGTTAAGAACCGATAACGCAGCATGGTTCGGACCAGAACTCATCGAAACCGATCCTCTGAATACGTATTAGTCGGATGAACCCCAAAAAATGTAGGAAATGGAAATAGAGGAATACTCTTATCAATGACGGTTGATGGATGTTAGAGTAGATTCAAACCTGCATTGTCTCACCTCCCAATTAAGACTCAAGCCGCCTTCGCCTCTTAGTCAGTCACTCCATCATGATGTATCGATTCCTCACTTTCGCGTTGATGTTAGTCTGTCTGACCTGCCGGTTGTGGACGCAACCAGTGGTCGCCGACGAACCGGTCGATTATCTCAAGCAGATCAAACCTCTACTGCAGACGAAGTGTTATTCCTGCCACGGAGTGCTCAAGCAGGAAGCTAACTTGCGGCTCGAAACCCGCGCACTGATGCTCCAAGGCGGAGACAGCGGTGCAGCAGTCGTTCCCGCAAAAGTCGATGAGAGTCTGATTCTGGAACGCATTACCGGGGATGAATTCACACGGATGCCGCCGGCGGATGAGGGAGCCTCGCTCAAACCAAAAGAAATCGCACTGATCAAACGCTGGATTGCAGAGGGGGCTGCGGCTCCAGATGAAGAGATCCCCCTGGCTCCCACCGAACACTGGGCGTTCCAGCGGATCGAAAAACCGCTGTTGCCGGAGCCCTTCCGCAATGACGATTCGATTCATCCGGTCGATGCGTTCCTGGCGGCCAAACGCCTGGAACTCGGTCTGAAGACGCAACCACAGGCCGAGCGTTCGATTCTGATCCGACGACTGTATCTCGATCTCGTCGGCCTGCCCCCGACCCTCGAACAGTTGCACGACGAGCGTCCCTGGCCGCTGATTGTGGACGAGTTACTGTCGAGTCCGCAATATGGCGAACGGTGGGGGCGCCACTGGATGGACATCTGGCGTTACACCGACTGGTACGGACTGGGAGCCCAGTTGCGTAACAGTCAGAAACATATCTGGCACTGGCGGGACTGGATCGTGAACTCCCTCAACGCCGACAAAGGGTACGACAGAATGATCCAGGAAATGCTCGCTGGAGATGAGCTGGCACCGAACGATCCGGAAGCCATCGCGGGAACCGGCTTTCTCGCCCGGAACTATTATCTTTTCAACCGCACCACCTGGCTCGACAGTACGATCGAACATACCGGCAAAGCGTTTCTCGGCCTGACCCTGAACTGTGCCAAATGCCACGACCATAAGTACGATCCAATTACGCAGGTTGATTACTACAACTTCCGCGCAATCTTCGAGCCGCACCAGGTGCGTCTCGATCCCGTGCCGGGAATCACCGATTTCGAGAAAGATGGTCTGCCGCGCGTGTTTGACGATCACATTGATGAACCGACCTACTTGCACCGCCGTGGCGATCCCCAAAACCCCGACAAAGACACAAAAATCGAACCGCGCGTACCGGAGTTGTTCGCCGACTTCCAGCCGGAGGTGCAACCGGTCTCTCTGCCCGCGGAAGCCTACGCCCCCGCCGTGCGAGACTACGTGCAACAAGACCGGCTACAAGCCGCCCGCAATGAAATCGCAACAGCCGAGAACGAACTGGCAAAGGCCCAACAGACGCTTGTTGCCTGGAAAAAAGAACAATTGGAGAAGCCAGAACCCGCTGCTACCGAGAAACAACCCTTCGATTTCTCCGATAGCTTTGACAAACCGAATCCCGAAGCGTGGGAACTCGTCGGCGATAGCTGGGAATATCACGCAGGAACGCTGCGACGAACCACTTCAACCCGTGAGAAAGAGGTCATTCGGTTCAAGCAGCCGATGCCGCACGATTTCGAAGTCACCTGCCGCTACACCACGACCGGTGGAACCACCTACAAGTCAGTCACTTTTCGTTTCGATGAAGCAGACGACGGTCAGTATGAGAACTTCGTGTATTCCAGTGCCTACGCAGCAGGCTCGAAGATTCAGGTGGCCATGACGCGCCACGGAAAGAACACTTACCCCTCCGACGGCGCAATCAGAAAGGATGTCGAAGTCGGCAAGAGTTACGAACTGAAATTCGCCGTTCGGGATCGACTCGTGAATGTCTGGTGGGACCGTGAATTCGTGCTGGCCTATCAGTTACCGGACCGATGTCCGGAGGGGACACTATCCCTTTCCGGATTTGATGCCACGGTGGCGTTCGACTCGATCCGAATCCGTTCTCTTCCGGTCGGCGTGAAACTGACGGCTGCCGGCAACAAGGGAACTGCATCTCCGCAGGATCCCGAACAACAGGTCAAGCTGGCCGAGGCGAAAGTCATCCTGGCAACAGCTCGTTTGAAATCTCTTCAGGCAACCATTGCCGCGGATAAAGCCCGGTACCTGCCTCCATCCAGCGAAAGCGTCGACGAATTGACTCAACAGGCGGCCTCCGCCCAGGCGGAACGGCTACTTGTTGAAGCCGAGTACGAAAAACTCGCTGCCGGTGCGGATGCCAACAAGCAGAAAGCGGCCGAAAATAAGCGGAAACAGGCCCAGCAGAAACTGGACGCCGCGAAGAAGGGGGCAGGGACCTATGCGAGCCTGCGGGCGTCCTTCAAAGCGCTGGAAACACCGGCGCACAAGGAGCCCGACTATCCGCCGGTCTATTCCCCCGTCAGCACGGGCCGCCGGCTTTCGCTGGCCAGGTGGATGACGTCTCGCGACAACCCGTTGACCGCCCGCGTTGCCGTCAATCATGTCTGGCTGCGTCATTTCGGCGAACCGCTGGTCGAATCGGTGTCTGACTTCGGCCTGCGTGCCAAGACACCTGAGTACCGCGAACTGCTGGATTATCTCGCCGCTGAATTCATGGAGTCCGGTTGGAGCTTCAAGCATCTCCATCGACTGATTGTTACATCTGAAGCGTATCGATTGAGTTCGTCAACGCTCGACGCTGATTCCGAGACTCTGGCCCGCGATCCCAATAATCATTTCTATTGGCGAATGAATACCCGCCGCATGGAATCTCAGATAATCCGCGATTGCCTGCTGCAACTCGCCGGGCGACTCGACCTCACGATGGGCGGTCCTTCGCTCGACGTCGGGAACAAGAGCAACCGACGCAGCATCTACTTCAAGCACTCACGCGACGCTCAGGATAAATTCCTGACTATGTTCGACGATGCCGACCTGCTGCAATGTTACCGACGCAGCGAAAGCATCGTGCCCCAGCAGGCGCTGGCACTCTCGAACAGTGAATTGTCGCTAAGCACGGCCGCTCAGATCGCCCAGCAGATTTCCGAACGGCATCCCGAGGTCAACCGCAACCAGTTCACCGCTATCGCGTTTGAACTACTGCTGGGACGGAAAGCCAATGAAGCGGAACTCGCCGAGTGCGATCGATACTCTCGGGAATTGCAGGAACTCCTCGAGAAATCCGATCAACTCTCTGACGAACAGTTGGAAAGCCGTGTTCGTGTACGCCTCGTGCATAGCCTGTTCAACCACAACGATTTCATCACTATCCGGTAAACGAACCATGCATCGACGACATTTTCTCAATCACTCGGCACTCGGTTTCGGAACCCTCGCACTGCACGCGATGTTGCAGCAGGATGGATTCGGTCAAGAGACTTCCGGCGAGTGGACACCTCCCAACGGTCTGCCGCATTTTGCCCCCAAAGCGAAAAGCGTGATCTGGATGTTCATGCGCGGGGGGGTCAGCCACATGGAGTCGTTCGATCCCAAGCCGGCGCTCACACAATACGCCGGTATGTCAATTCCCGATTCCCCCTTCTCGGACGTGCAGGATCCGGAAAAACTGAAAAAAGTCCGTGTAGTGGTTGTGAACGACGCCAACGGACAGCAGCGGAACAAGCTCTATCCCCTACAGGTCGGGTTCAAAAAGTATGGTGAGAGCGGCATCGAAATCAGCGACTGGTTCCCGCACACTGGTTCGGTTGTTGACGATATTTCAATCGTCCGCTCGATGTGGACCACTGACGACAATCACGGCGCCCAGGTGCAATTCCACTCCGGCAGGCACATGCTCGATCCGCGCGTCCCGACGATCGGTGCCTGGATCACCTGGGGATTGGGAACGCTCAACGAGAACCTACCACAGTTTATCAGCATGGGCCCCCGTTTCTTCGACAAGCGCGACGGACATTATCTCGGCCCGGCGTATGACTCAGTCTCGCTGAAGGTCGACCAGAACAATCCGCTCGACTACGCCAAGCCGGAAGGAGACATCACCCGCGACGAACAGCGACTCGGTTTCGATTTGGTCAATCGCCTTAATAAGCTGGCGAAAGAAGACTACCCACGTGATGCCGCACTCGAAGCCCGCATCAAATCCTACGAACTTGCCTTCCGCATGCAGACCGCCGTACCGGGTGTGATCAATTTCAGTTCAGAAACTCCCGAGACGCAGAACCTCTACGGTTTCGACCAGAAGGAAACCCGACCGTTCGGGGAACAATTGCTGGCTGCCCGGCGGTTCGTGGAACGGGGAGTTCGTTTCATCCAGATTCAGCACGGTTCGGGAGCCGCCGGTGCCTGGGATCAGCACTCCAACCTGAAGGCCCGGCACTCCGAGTTGGCGATGCAGGTGGACCGTCCCATCGCCGGATTGATCAAAGATTTGAAACAACGCGGGCTGTTCGACGAGACGCTGCTCGTATTCGCAACCGAATTTGGACGGACTCCCGGATCGCAGGGTTCCAATGGACGCGACCATCATCCCTACGGCTTCAGTATCTGGATGGCCGGCGGCGGGCTGAAAGGGGGTATCGCCCACGGAGCCACCGACGAGATCGGATATCACGCGGTCGAGCATCCGCACTACGTCACCGACGTGCACGCCACTCTGCTGAAACAACTCGGACTCGACTCACACAAGATGGAAATCCCCGGCCAGAAACGCCTGGAACGCGATTACGGCCACCCGATCGAGGCGATTATTGCATGAAAAGTGTGCTGACGTTGCTAGCCTTGGAATCGTGGCGTGGAACAAGAATAAATGCAATCACCGACTGATGATGACAATGAAACGTGGATCATTGAATTTGGTGATGAGATTATTCAGAAGAAATCACAAAACGGGTTTGAGTCGCTCAACGATTACGAGCAATTGGTTTTTCTGGTCTGGATTGCCGACTTCAGCATTCGTAATGCGGGAGATTTAGTCTCCGGAAAAGATATCCGGCCAGGTTTCAAACAGGAAATCCTGTCTCTCGCCCGGAAGCTGAGTTATTCTGTTATGATTCAAGCGTTCGACCAACCCGATGAAGATCTCATCGAGAACTACTACAATCTCTTTGACAGTATTTGCGATGAGTTACGCAAAGCTTGACTGAGGTTTATGAGCAGATATCTTATGAACCCCCAGGAATTAAAAGCCCATTACGATCGCGACGGCTTTCTCGTCGTGCCGCAATTTCTTCCCGACGAAGACTTCGCCGAACTGAAGAGAGAACTCGATCACTATATCCAGACGGTCGTTCCCACGCTCCCGGACAGTGACGCGTTCTATGTCGATAAATCTCGTCCGGAGACTCTGAAGCAGTTACAGCATATGGGTGGCGATCCGTTCTTCAGGGAATACGCGAATCATCCACGCTGGAAAGAACTGGCCGAACTGCTGCTCGGCGAAGAGGCGAACTCGCGGGGGGCGGAATGGTTTAACAAGCCGGCGGGAACCAACGCACCGACACCCGCCCACCAGGACAACTACTATTTCAACTTCGATCCGCCGAACGTGCTAACCATGTGGCTGGCACTGGAAGACGTGGACGAAGAGAACGGTTGCCTGCGGTACGTTCGTGGTTCCCATCGGCAGGGACGCCGGCCGCATGCATCCAGCCAGGTCCTCGGGTTCTCACAGGGGATCACCGACTTCGGTCCGGAGGACGAAGCGAATGAAGTCTGTATGAGTCTCAAAGCAAACGACTTATTGATCCATCACGGATGGACCGTTCATCGTGCGGAACCGAATCGCTCCACGACGCGCCATCGGCCCTCTTTCGCCATTGTGTTTCAGGGGGTCAGTTGCCAGATCGATGACGAAGGCCGCCAGCGATACGAAGCAGAGATGCGGGCTCAACACGAAGCACTGGGACTCAAAAACTGATCTCGCGGCGGAATTCTCTCATGACTGACAGTGAGCCTGCGGCAGACACCTTCCCCGTCTTGAACTCTGCCGACGTCTTCCGGTTTCCTGCCCGCGATGAAGATCGCAGGCTATTCGAGCGGTTGCTGCAAGACTTTGTTCCGCCGGATGCGTTTGACGCTCACGCGCATCTGTACGACCTGAGGCATCTTGCTCCGGCGGCCCGGCCAGAGAACTTCGCGGTCTCTCCCGAAATCGGACTCGAGCAGTTGATCGAGAAAATGCAGCAATGGATGGGTGACCGTGTCGTCAGCGATGGTCTCTACTTTCCGTTCCCGATGAAGCACGTTGATTGCACCGCCGCCAACCGATTTCTGGCGGAAACCCTGAAGGACCATCCCGGTTCGCGCGGCCTGATGCTGGTGCGTCCGCAGGACGACCCGGCCGAAGTCGAACGGGAATTCCGGGAGTGCGGTTTCGCCGGGTTCAAGGTGTATCATGTTTTTGCCGATCGACCTGAAACCTTCCTTGCGGAACAGCACGAATTCCTGCCGGAATGGCTCTGGGAGCTGAGCCACCAGTACGGGGCCTGCATCATGATGCACATGGTCTTGCCCCGGGCGCTGGCTGATCCGCGGAACCAGACATACATCCGGCAGCATTGTCTGAAGTACCCTGATGCGAAGCTGATTCTCGCCCACGCCGCACGCGGCTTTAATGCGGGACACACCGTGGAAGGGATTCATTCTCTTCGTGGTCTGGACAACGTCTGGTACGACACATCCGCAGTCTGTGAACCAAGTGCCTTGGAAGCCATTCTGGAAACTTGCGGGCCGACTCGGTTGATGTATGGCAGCGACTTCCCCGTTTCGGAACTGCGAGGACGCTGTGTCTCGATCGGCGATGGATTCTATTGGCTCCACGACGACAACGCCGAATGGGATGGCTGGTTACACGCTCAGCCGACACTGGTGGGGATTGAATCGCTCCTCGCACTACAGCAGGCCTGCCGCACGCTGAAGCTGATCGACCGCGACATCGAAAAGATTTTCGATACCAACGCACGGCAGTTACTTGGTCTGCGTGAATCGACCGGAGAAAACGTTCAAGATCAGTACCAGCAGGCGAAACAGATCATTCCGGGAGGAACCCAACTGCTTTCCAAGCGGCCGGAGATGTTCGCTCCTGGCCAGTGGCCCGCTTACTTCGAACAGGCCATCGGTTGCGAAGTGATCGACAATGACGGGCGGCGATTGATCGACATGTCTCACTGCGGGATTCTCTCCTGCATTCTGGGGTTTGCCGATCCGGACGTGAATGCAGCCGTCATTCGCCGCGTCCATCTAGGAGCGATGTCGACGCAGCAGACCTTCGATGAGGTGGAACTCGCCAGGCTGCTGACCGAGATCCATCCCTGGGCCGACCAGGCGCGTTTCACCCGCAGCGGCGGCGAAGCGATGGCCGTCGCTGTGCGGATTGCCCGGGCTCATTCGAGGCGCAGTAAACTGGCAGTGTGCGGCTATCACGGCTGGCACGACTGGTATCTGGCGGCGAATCTGCCTGTTGTCACTGACGCGGAAGACCAATCCAGTCGTCAACTTGACTCGCATCTGCTGCCCGGACTCGAAGCCCGTGGTGTTCCTACCGAACTGGCCGGCACGGTCGAGACGTTCCGCTACAATCAGCTCGAAGAACTGGACGCAGCCCTTGCTCGTTGCGGCGACGACCTGGCGGCCATCGTGATGGAACCGACCCGCGGCGTCGATCCAGCGCCGGGATTTCTGGAAGGCGTCCGCGAACGGGCCGACCGCGCCGGTGTGCCGCTGATCTTCGACGAGATCTCGGCCGGCTGGCGCTACTGTCTCGGCGGGGCACATCGGCTGTACGGCGTGAATCCCGATCTCGCGGTTTTCGCGAAGGCGATGAGTAACGGTTTCGCCATGGGAGCCATCATCGGCCGGGAAGAAATCATGCAGGCGTGCCAGGAGTCGTTCGTTTCCAGCACCTACTGGACCGAAGGAATCGGACCGGCGGCCGCTGTCGCGGCGATCAGAAAGATGATGCGCGTCGATGTGCCGAGGCATCTGCATCAACTCGGCACGCGCGTCATGGAGGGCTGGCGGTCGCTGGCCGAAAAGCACGGTTTGCCGATCACCGTTGCCGGTCGTCCTGCCTCCTGCCGGTTTCAGTTCGAGCATCCCGAGAATGCAGCCCTGCTGACCCTGATGACGACGCTGATGCTCGATCGAGGATACTTGGCCGCGGGAAGCTGTTCGATCACCTGGGCTCATCAAATGCAACAAGTCGAGCGGTATCTGACAGCTCTCGATCAGGTGTTTGAAGAGCTGGCGGAAGCGATCGCGAGGGACGACATCCCTGCGCGACTCAAAGGACCGGTCAAGCATAGCGGTTTCCAGCGACTGGTTGACTGAAAGACGATAGCAGGTCGCTCGTGACAATATCACAGCAAGACACAATGTCCCAACACAGCTCGATGTTTTGGCAGTCCTGCATTCGTGGGGTGTTGCTCTTGCTGTTGATCTCGCATGCAGTATGCAGCGTCCTGGCAGAGGAGGAAACCACGCTTGTGTTTTCGGTGCGCAAGTGGGAGGGCGAGTATGAATCGCGTGATGTTCCTGGTGGTGTAAAAACAACCCCGTCGACATCGTCGATCTATTCGATTCGCGCCGATGGGACCGGGTTGAGCAAGCTTGTGGAAATCGAGAATGCGGTCTGTGCAGCGCCCGTGTTCAGTCCAGATGGTAAGTGGCTGTACTTTCAATCGAATGCGTCGGGCAATTATCAGCTGTACCGCTGCCGGCCAGATGGGACGAAACGAGAGCAACTCACGTCCGATCAGCGACCTGGGCCTCCCTGGAAGACTGTCTACGGCCTGCAAATGACAGCCACAGGACAACTTCTGTGCACAGTCTTTGATGGAAAACAGGGTTGCGTCGCAGTGCTCTCCCCCGATGGTTCCCAGATGAATCTGGTCGCACCACACCTGGGCTACCTGTACATGTCGGCAATGAGCCCGCGCGGCGATGCGTTGATCGCATCGGGGCCGGCTAGCGGCTACCGGTTGTGGCTGATGAAGCTTCCCGACGCGTTTCGAAACGGCGCTGACCGGTTGACCAGACCAACCGTCAATCTGGCTCCGCAGCACCCGGAGTCTTTTGCTCCTCAATTCACTCCGGATGGAAAGACCATTGTTTATTTCCGCCGCGACGGCGACATTTATCGTGTCGAATCCGACGGCACCGGGCATCAGCGGTTGACCACTGGCAATCAATACGTTGAGTTTCGTCTTTCACCTGAGGACCACCACGGTTCCACGGACGGTCCGCAGGTATCTCCTGACGGAAAGAAGGTCGCCTTCATTGCGTTGCGAGGCGGCGTTCCACAGGTTTGTACGATTGACATTGATGGTTCCCACCTGCAGCAGTTGACCAGTCGCGACACGGCTTGCGGACGAGTGCGGTGGAGTCCTGACGGCAAACGAATCGCCTTCGTCTCGTTCGTCGGCAAGTACCCGCAACTGTTTCTGATTGATGCGGACGGGGGGATGCCCAAGCAGTTGACCAGCGTTAACGGCGCCATCTATTTCGTGAATTGGAAACAGCAGAGTTCAAAGTAGCGATCGTCCTGATTGCCGGATACAGCGGCGTTGCCACGGCTAACATCGCTGGTTGATCCACCGACGCTCCCGCTTCCATCGGATCCAGGTCGATTCCTCGACCTCCAACTTCTGCAACACTTCTCCCAAAGTCTTGCCTGCTGAAAGCTTGGCTTCACCCTCCTGAAGCAGCTTCACAATTTGCTCAGACTTACGTCGTCGTCGCTTCGGCATGAGAGTCTCCTTGACCATCATCGGTCGGTTAGACTCTCATAACACATGGACTGGAAAAAGGGGAGTACGTCACGAGGGCACGAAGTCGTCTACTCTCCAGGGCGTATCATCGACACTACCCTGAATGCTTCAGCGGTCAATCATTTTTTGAGCCGCTGCCGGATAGCGTTGACCGATCGCTTCAATTCGTGATGTTCCAGCATTAATCTCCGCCAGTTCTGACTCACTCAATTCAAGAGACACGGAAGCGATGTTTTCCTCCAGACGATGCCGTTTGGTTGTGCCGGGAATCGGCACGATCCATGGCTGTTGTGCCAGCAACCAGGCAAGAGCCACTTGAGCCGGCGTGGCCTGTTTTTCATCAGCAATTCTTTTCAGCAATTCGACAAACGCCAGATTGGCTTTCCGGTTCTCCTCAAAGAATCGCGGTACTTTGTTTCTGAAATCGTTCTCAGCAAATATTGTATTCTCGTCCATTTTTCCGGTAAGGAAACCTTTTCCCAGTGGACTGAACGGCACGAATCCGATACCGAGTTCTTCCAGTATCGGAAAGATCTCTTCCTCCTGCTCGCGCCACCACAGAGAGTATTCGCTTTGTAGAGCCGTGACTGGCTGAACCGCATGCGCTCGACGGATGTTATCAACTCCCGCCTCGGACAATCCGAAATGACCAACTTTTCCCTCTGCGATCAGTTCTTTGACTGTTCCGGCAACGTCTTCGATCGGAACGTCAGGATCAATGCGATGCTGATAGAACAGATCGATATGATCGGTCTGCAACCTTCGAAGACACGCCTCAGCCACTTCCCGGATATGCTCGGGTCGGCTGTTCAAGCCGGTTTGAATTCCGTGTTCATCAATGGCGAAACCGAACTTCGTCGCGATGACCACTTGATCTCTTACCGGTGAGAGTGCCTTACCGACTAGTTCCTCGTTTGTGTAGGCCCCATAGACTTCTGCAGTATCGAAGAATGTCACACCCTGATCGACGGCTGCCCGAATCAAGTCGATCCCCACTTTGTCGTCAACGGCAGGACCGTAGCCAAAGCTAAGTCCCATACAACCCAAGCCGAGGGCGGAGACTTCCAGTTGACCGTTTCCAAGTTTGCGGGTCTTCATGATTTGTTCCAGTTCTATCGGAAAGTAGCAACGGACGAAGGAAATAACCACTTGATTGAGTCTTGCCCATTGTCTGTTGCATCTTCAACATCGGTTCCTCAAAGGTCAAGTTCTCTAGATAAAGACGGTTTGAGTGACCATTGCACTCCCGCTGAAAGGGGGGAGTAAACAGGTCGATAAATCCGATGACAGACATAAGAATCAGCGATCAATCCATCTGAAGCCAGATATTTCTCAACTCTTGCAAGAGATCGAAGACGGAGAACCGAAAGACTTCGCTAATCGTTTCGATGCACTACTTGTCTCGAAGTTGCAGGACATGTTGCCGTAGGGTCTCGGTAGCACATCTGATGTCTTCGGTTGCAGGACGTGTCAGCCCGAGTTGCTTAGCCGACTGACATGGACCGATGCGGACCTCGATCCTGGTCCTCAAGCGTGGCAACCACGCGTTAGGTGGAAATGCGACATACGCTCCGTGAATGAACACGGGGACTACGGGAACATCACATCGCGTCAGCAGGATGGCAATACCGGGCTTAAACTTTTGCAAATTTCCGTCAAGAGAGCGTCTGCCTTCAGGAAACCAAACCAAGTTATCACCTTGTTCTAAAATTGTGACTGCCGGAGCGAGCGCGGTGAAGTCCTCATCAATCGGAATGACTCGGGTAAGCCAACTCAGGAAGCGGCGCAGCCGATTACGCAAGACCGTACTCTGTTTTCCCGCGCAATATGTCTGCTGAAGTAGGGACAAAGGCAGGGCTGCTCCGAGAATAAGGGGGTCGAGCGGACTGGCGTGATTCGGAGCGATAATGAACGGTCCCGACGCAGGAAGATGTTTGCCACCAACGACAGACAACCGAAACAGGAATCGTATTAATACCCAGTTGACGACATACCAAAGTGCGTGGGCGATCTGCGCGAGCGAACTTCGCGGTCGAAGCCATCGGCGCTGTCGATCTTCGAGCCACCGCTCAGGGTGCTCCAACACATCTTGGTACCTGTTGTAGTTCATTCGATGACAGCACGCTTTCGCAACGGCGGATCTGCAATGTCCTAGACTTACTGTGCGATGCGATACATTGAAAATTTCGGGAAGATAATGTTCTCTCGATTTGATTGTAACTCTCTGAAAATCGGCGTGCAAAGCGGATCTTCGACAGGTATGGGCGACCGCTGCACTCAAAAATAAAGGGGCAAAGTTCACAGGGCGATGATCCCATGAGGCTTGGTCATGACTTAGAGCTGTCGATAAATATGGGCTTCGTCTGCCTCCTACTTGATCAATGTCCATAATGCCCGCCATAACACGGCCGGGTTTCGGTCTCCACGGTAGATTGGCGTTTCCTGCTGCTTGAGGTCAAGCAGTTTGTAAACAGCTCGTTGAGCACTGCGAATCGAATACTCGACTGTGAACACACAGTCCTTCGGGATTTCCGTAAACTGTCCCAGAAATGCGAAGTTCTTGGCCTGCTTTGGAACGACTTCAGGTCGATCTCCCGCCTGGCGTGGCATAAACTGGCTTGTGATAAAAGGCATCATGCAGGGAATACAGTTGGCTCCAGCAAAAAACCTTGTTGCACGATCGCCCAGCCGAAGATGGTGGGCCAGTTCCGCTAACAGTTCCTCGCCACTGCACTCTGACATTTTTTTCTTTACAGAATCTCCAATTCGATCACCGAACAAGCCGTATCCCCAAAAAACATCGACGTCCTCTGGTTGATTGAGGAAATGAGGTTGGTGAGCCAGTACGACTGACAATCTCCAACTGGAATCCTTGAATGTGACCAACCCACCTGTTCCCGCGCGATTTCCGGTGAATTCTTCCATAAACCGGAAAAAGTCGTGGTTGCGAAGGGTGACAGTGAACGATTCCCACTTGGTTTGGTCGATGCGAGAACAGAAAGCTTGCGGATTACCGAAATCCGGAGACTGGGAAGCAATGTTCTTCCAGAGTTGCCAGGAACCGATGGATTCTGTCTGTAACTTTGGAGGCGTTTGCATACTCCCCAGGCTGGAATTCTCTGTCATTGACCCAAGTGTTACGAACAGAAAATCCTGGGCTCTCAATGCGAGTTCCGTCTCTTTTCCATGTACGCGAACTCGCAAGCTTCTCGCCTTAAATTGCGAATCCTGAAGTTCAAATTCGATATCGGTCACTTCGGTCTGCATCCGAAAATTGACACCCTGGTTTTGCAACCACTCAAACAGAGGCAGGATCAAAGAATCATATTGGTTATATTTGGTTCGCAGGATCCCTTCTAACCGATTTAACCCCGGAAACAGGTGTATGAATCGATGCATGTAACGACGCATTTCAGCCACCGCATGCCACGGCTGAAATGCAAACATCGTGCTCCACATGATCCAGAAGTTTGTTTGCAGAAAATCGAGGGAGAAGTATTCCTGGATAGTCGTCGTGCCCAGTGATTCTTCATTTGCGAGAAGAAGCCGACCAAGTTCCCACTTGTTCCTAAAATTCAAGCCGAACTGCGGAGCCTCAATCTTCTGACCGGTACGCACCAGACGACTCTTTGAAGAGGTGACATATTGTCGTGAAAACTCCTTGATCTCAGCAGACACGCTCTTCTGACTGTCAGTCAGCGTGGGGATGGAATCAAATAAATCGAATGTGCAACCGAAATGCTCTTCAAACATTCGGCCACCTCGAATCAAGTAGCCGGTTTCGGGGGAGCCACTCCCATCCAGGCTTCCCCCCAGTCGGTCTGACTGTTCCAAAATATGAATGTTGCTGCCTGAAACTTGCCCCTCACGGATCAGCAACGCTGCTGCTGACATTGCAGCAATCCCTCCGCCGACAAGATAAAATTGTGAAGTCTCCCTGTCGAAGCCAGTTGATGTTGGCATGAAGAGCCGTCTTTCCCGCGGAGAGATGGGTTATGCTGCAAGAATGCATGCTGAATCCAAAGTGTTCCACATCAGTCACCGGTTTCGGATCGTCCCTCCAGCGGTTGCGTTCCCGGGGTATCACTCTCATCAGTCTCCTCTGATTCGAGGAGTAATGCTTCCATTGCTTCGTTGGCATCTTCCCATGAATGATACGGGCCTGAATCGACCAGTTGAACTCCCGCGCGGTGTGCGGCTTCTTCGGCCATTTCATTCTCTGGATGTTCGAGGATTCTCCAGCCATTTTCGTCTTCGACAATGCAATATTGAGTCATAAATTCGTTCCTTGGTGGTATGTCACATTGAGATTTGCCTGCTAATCTAATTAGACCTTCTCAGATTGACTCGATCAACAAGGTGATTTTCCTAACCGATAATGAACAGTCCAATGTGGTGATGCAAATTTCCGTTAACTCCCGCAGTTGAGCTCACCTTCGATTCTTGAGTGATTTCCCGCTTCGATCGATGGTCTGAGCGACCGCTGAAGTCAACGGGTAGGTGGAAGTGCACTGGTCGCTACTCTCCTTAGAATATACGCCAATCATACTGCCATTCGTGTCAGCCAACTGCCTATCGAAGGTGTATTGGTTTGTCCGTACCGTGGAAGTTGACCGGCGAAGTCTGAGGGGAGAAGTTGCATTATTTTCGAGACTGAAAGTTAGCTTTACACGCCGTTAAGTAATTTCCGGATTGCTTCCCCAGGGATCAATTTGTCGTAGCTGTTTCGACTCGAGTTCCCGATAACAATCCGGCAGATCGAACTTCTCCAGCACGTTCGGAAGAAAGCTGGACAGCGGCCAGTTGTAGGTTTCTGATTCGGCGATGTCGGCGTAGGACGTTAGTGCATTTTTCAAGGTCACTTGTTTGACGTAAGGAGAGAGCATGGCGGCGAACGTTGCGGGGATGCTGCCCCAGCCTTTGGCGACGAGGTGGACGTTCGAGTGACCGACGCTGTTGAGCCAGTCGAGGACGCGCAGGACGTCGTGAGTTTTCTGTCCGACGTAAGGTCGATCGAGCATGATCGAATGGATCGCGTAAAAGTAATCGGAGCCGTACGGAGAGAAGAAGCTGTTCGTTCCGCAGGTATCAGGTTTTGAGTCGCCGATCCCTCGGACGTCGCAGGCGAAAAAGACTGCGTTCGTTTCACTCTTCAGGAGTTCGGGGATCAGTGGTTCGTCTCGGAGTTCGGCATCGGCGGAGTGATGCGAAACGTACAGTACCGCTCGCTGCTTTCCGCGGAAGGGGCGGGAATAGATTCTCTCGTCCGACAGTCGCGTAACGATCGCCTGCGCTCCCGCGCTCGTCGATGTGACCGGTTCGGTTTGGACGACGTAGTTGATCGAGTAAGTCGTAGGATATTTCCGCGAACTGACCGGACGGAGGATCCGATAGTCGGGGGGGCCTGCGACGCTCGGGAGTTTGAGCGTTTCAGTCACGGCTTGCGCGAGCGCATTGCCTGAAAGCGTCTGGCGATTTTCAGCCAGTTGTTTGGACTTCTCGCGAGTGAACTCGTAGATCGGTTTCGAACCGAGCGGGGCGACTTGCCCCTGAGGCGTGCAGGAGAGGGTCTCGTCGTCCTCGATCGTGATTTCCGGTTCGGTCAGACCCTCGGCTACACCGGTCGCCCGATTGAACCAGCCGTACATCGCTTCGCGATTTTCCTGGGAATAGCCGTGGTAGGTCGGCCCCACGAAGAGCGAGATGTTCTCCTCGGCTCCCAGCAACTGGTAAATCCGTTTGAGTCGCGCGTACGCTTCTTCCGCTCCCCGCGCGTCGAAGAAGTCGCGTTCCTTGGCGAGCAATATGACCGGCTTGGGAGCCATCGCCGCGATAAAGTCGGAATGATCGAGATGCAGCGACAGCGCGCGGGGCGGGCATTGTTCGGTGTCGGCGGGGAGTTCGTTTTCCATGTTGCGTCGGAACGTGGTCACGAAACAGCTCGGGGCCGCCATCGTCCAACGCGATTCGATGCCGCACAGCCACGTCGTCATCGTCCCCCCACCTGAATTGCCGGTCACGCCGATGTGATTCGGATCGACTTCCTCGCGCGTCAACAGATAGTCGAGGGCGCGAATTCCGTCCCACGCCCGCCACATCCCGAGGAACTCCCCCACCAGAAACTGCGGATTCCCACCGTACAGATGCTCGCCGACACCGGGACGGATTTTCGACGTCAGATTTTCGTCGGGATACTGCAATCGCTCGCCCTGGCTGATCGGATCGTAAATCAGACAGACGTATCCCTGTTTCGCCAGGCCCTGAGAGAATGACTGATAGGCTCCCGCCGCTTTGCCGTTGTTGGAATGTCCACACGTACCGACGACGGCCGGTGCGGGGAATGGGCGGCCTTTGGGAAGATACAAATTGGCCGTGACGAGAAATCCGGGACGGCTTTCGAAAATCAGTTTTTCAATTTTGTATTCGTCGCGCTCGACAACGCCGGTGATTCGCGCGTTGAGCGGGGTCCGTTCCGGGAACGGTCCAAACGATTCACGAGCCCGCGCCTGGACCTGTTTCACGTAAGCTTCCGCATCGGCCTTCGTCCGGAGCGCGTGTTGGGCCTCGAGCATCGCACGCTCGGCCGCCCGCACGCGACTGACGAAATACTCCTGCACCATTCGCGGGAACCGATTGAGCGATTCGAGTTGGTCGGCTTTCTGAGCCGCGGTGGCGCGGCCGGAAATGGTGGAGTCCAACAACGACCAACCCAGAGCCCCCGCCCCGGCGAGCTTGAGCATCCTGCGGCGTGTCAATTGGTCCGAGGAAGGAGTGGGTCTGAAGAAATTGGACATGGATGGATTCCCCCCGATCTCTGCTCAATTCAAAATAATGTCGTTGGTTGGGTGTGCTCTGGCGTCGGACTGACTTCTGTTTGTCATTCGTCTTCAGATAGGGTATTCATCAATAAGGCCTCGCCATAGACCTGTCCTCGGATAAGTCCCTGGCAGAACCCTCCTACAAGTCTCACAGGCTTCCTCAGAGATGCCATCTGTCTGAGTGACTGCTGTCAGCGACGAGGAAGCCGAGAGTTTTGCAATTTTACATTTAGGCGGATTGCCGGTAGCCGATTCAAAACACGCATTAAAGTTGTTTTGTTCTCCGAGGATTACCCGATGAGTTCCGGGATCGGGGTGCCGTGATCGATGATGGGAGTGGGACGACCGTTGAAATCCTTGAGCGTCATTCCTGCCGCGTTGATGCCGAGGTGATGATAAATTGTGGCCAGGAAATCACCGGCGCTACAAATTCGTTCGATCGAGTCTTCGCCGAGTTTGTCCGTCGCTCCGATGAATCGTCCGGTTTCGATTCCGCCTCCAGCCCAGATGTTGGAGAAAGCGCGCGGCCAATGATCCCGTCCGGGTTGCTTCGTTCCGGCAGGCGCACTCGCGTTACCGGCCCCCGTACTGGGTTGGTAGTTGATTTTGGGGGTGCGACCGAACTCACCGGTCACGACGACCAGAACCCGTTGATCGAGACCGCGTTCGTAGATATCTTCAATCAGTGCCGAAACGGCTTGATCGTAGGCTTGAGCGCGAAAACGGAGGGCATCGAAGACATGATGGTTGACGGCATGGTCATCCCAGTTATTGACGCGACCGCACAGCGGCCCGCTCAGACTCGTGGTGATGACGTCAACTCCGGCTTCCACGAGGCGTCGCGCCATCAGTAATTGCTGTCCCCAGGTATTTCGTCCGTAACGATCGCGCGTGCGGTCCTCCTCCTGGCTTAAGTCAAAGGCGATCTTCGCTTGCGGATTTGTGAGAAGCGACATGGCCTGATTTTCAAATTCGTCCAGGGCTTCCAGTTCACCAGCCTGGTCGAAGGCCCGTTCGAGGGTATCCAGATTCTCCCGCAACGAGGCACGACGCCGCAGGTGCTTCACTTCGCCAGTATCGGAGAGACCGATGTTGGGAACCACAAAGTTGGGCTGATTCGGATCGCCGGTGACGGAAAAAGGGGAGTAAGCATCTCCCAGATAAGCCGGGCCGGCGTAGTTTCCTCCCGGACCTTTGACGCTGACATAAGTCGGCAGGGGAGACTCACGCGGTCCCTGCTGTGAACGCAGGTAATTCGCGACCGACATCCAGTCCGGTAATCGCGGTTTCGACTTATCGCGGATGTCCGTATCGCCGGACAACATGCGCATCGTTCCGGCTGGGTGACCGGGAGAACCGTGTCGCATCGACCTCAGAACAGTCATCTTATCGGCGATTTTCGCCTGCATCGGCAAGAGTTCGGTGAAGCGCAATCCTTCCACATTGGTAGCGATTGTTCCGAAGGGGCCGCGATACTCAGCAGGAGCGTTCGGTTTGGGATCATACGTGTCGAGGTGCGAACACCCACCCGGTTTCCAAACCATGATGACGGCGGTTTTTTCCTTCCGATTCTCACCAGGACTTTCTGCTCTCAAGCGAAGCAGTCCCGGCAGACTTAGGGAGGCGAATCCACCCAGCCCGACTTTCATAAAGCTACGCCGGTCGACTGTCTCAGTGAGGGGGGAAATTGATGACGCGTTAAAACGATGAGTCATTTTTGCTCCGCTGGTTTGATCCGAACTTTGATGGGGGTCGAGCTAATGATATCGACAATATCTTTGGGTTGTGCCCTGCTTGTCGCCGCTTTCAAACGCTGTTCGGCGGCAGTGACGGCTGCTTTTGCCGATTTTAACTGTTCGGCGACATCCTGCGCGGCTTGTTTTGATTCCAGGGCCTTTTCATCCGGTACACTGGCGGTCGCTTTGTCGAGACTTTCTGCTTTGGCTTCCAGCTCCATGACGTTCTGTTTAGCGCGATCGAGAGCAAGTTTCGCAATGGTCACCGCTTCGGGATTATCTCGGTATTTGGCAACCGCGCTTCCATAAAACGCAATCACATAATCGCCGGGAGGTGTTTTCAACGCGGCCAGATCGAGGACTGCTTCTGAGGTGTCTTCTGAGAGTGAAGCGTCGAAGGCTGGAGTCTTTTCGAAGCCTGTGCCGAATGTTTTCAGACTAATCGACTTACCTGAGAACTCGATTCGTCGCGTCAATGCCAGGGGAATCGAAAGCTTCTCACCGGCGCTTGCTTCCCAGATTTTGTCTTCGGCAGGAGTAATGGAAAGGGGAGCGAGCTCCGAACCGCACACCGAGACCGGAACGTCCGCCAGCAGTCGCGGGCTGGGAATTTCGCTCCAGGCGTTCGGGACGGGCCATTGCATCGACGCCATGCGGCAGGGACGCGTGACGACTTTACCGTCGATGGTGGCGCGGCCGGTGAACGAAACGCTGGAGAATCCTCGGGGAGCATTTTCGTCGGCGCTCACGAGCATGATCCCCCGCGATTGGCCGGCGGGAATCTTCAATCCTGTCGCGGAGACACCTTCGGGGAGATTCTCCATCGACAGTTCGATTTCTCCATCGAAACCGTCTCGGCGGACGACAACGACTTCGATCGGCATCGTGGCGCCGCCGCGAAGGGCAATCGGTTTGGAAAGTGCGTTTCGATCGCCGTTTCTCAAATTCATATGCAGCGCCCATCCGACGAGCGCGAAATCCGGCGCTGCCTTGCGAATGATCAGCCGGTAAGTATTTCGCGGATCGTTACGCGTGCCACCAAAAAGATCCCGCAGTTGCAGGCGATGGACGCCGTCCTGCTGGATTTCCAGTTTGCCGATGAGATCCGAGGAACCGGCGTTATAGGGAGGTCCGTCGTAGGAGTATCCGTTCGACGAAACTTTGACCGGGCTGGCGATATCGGTGAGCTCCGCGACGATAGTTCGTTTTTCTTCGGAGCCGGGCCCTGCGATGTGTTGCACCACGATGGAGGGATCGGTCGGTCGTCCCAGTCGTTCAGATCCCACTTCGACCCACCAGACCTCTCCTTTTTTCGCCGTAAACTCGAAACTGTCGATGTCTGCGGCGGGATAGAAAGAACCTGTGATGTCGCAGGGCAAGGTGATCTTCTGGGCCTGTGAGGGCTGGTTGTTTGGTTCCTGTTCGGAGAGCAGATGGTCGTCGGTAAGTGAAGGCGGCGGCCATGAGAAGGCATTCACTCCTTTGACGGAAGGCAGACGAGGAATGACTTCATTTTTCTCGGACCGATCGACCACCAGGCGGTAAAAGTAGGCGGAACCTCCATTAAACGTCAGATCGTGTACTTTGATAATGTATTGGCCCGATTGGGGAGCTTCAAAATCGATTGCTCCGCCGCGCCGCTCGACGCGAAGATCGGCTCCCTGGGCGTCGGCAATGATGAGAACCGGTGTAAGTTTGGAATCAATCCCTCCGGCCGCACAATCGACGACGACGCGTTCCCCCTGTTCAGCCTCAAACGAATAGTGATCGACCGATTTGGGAGTGATGACCGCATTGCAGACGGAGTCCGTCTTCAATGCCATCGCGGTGTCGAGAGAAGTGTTTGGTTTGACTTGGATGGTTTCTTCGAGCGCACCGACATTAAATACTCGAGACGTGGAAACTCCCAGTCGTGTCATAACGCGCGCTTCGTGAATTCCCGTCGGACAATCCGCGGAGATGGAAACCACATATCGATTGGGAATCGGCAATCCCTGGGCGTCGAGTTTGCTGGTCGCGGTGATGCCGGGGCACGAAAAGATTAATTGATCGGCTTCCTCGATATGATCGCCGGTGATCGTGACTTCGACAGTGCTGCCAACCTGTCCTCCCATGGGCATCATCGTCAGCAATCTCGGGGCGGGCAGGCAGACGGACTGCGCTCGAATCGTCGTTGATATCGAAATCATCAGCACCGCACAACCGAGGATCGCGAGCATCCTGAGCATGGGATGGCGGCCTTGCAGAGGCGAGAGCCTGTCAGCCGAGCCGTTAATCAGCGGTAAGACAGAAGTAGAGCGATCGTTCATGACATCCTTAATGGTTAAACAGAAATTCCTTCGTGTTCATCAAGGCCCAGATGAGGTCCTGATAGTTCTGGAAGGCTGCTTTTGTTTTTTCGATCGGTTTCCCCTTGGAATCCAGGAGCGGTTCGTTTAAATATTCCAACGCTGTTTTCAGTTCATCCGCGCGGGGTTTGCGCGTGAATGCGACGAGATACAATTCGGTGATTTTTTCTTCGGCAGGTCGGGAATCGCTGGTAAGAAGTTTCGCCCGACCATTGGAGGCCGCGAGCTTCGATTTGATTTCATTCGAATTGATCAGATGCAGGCTTTGGGCGAGGCTGGAGGTTCCGACGCGTTCACACTCACAAACGCTCGCACTGTCAGGACGTCCGAAGACTCGCAGGAAAGCCGAAGAGTTATTGTAGCTGTTGTCGGGCAGGGCGATGGCGCGAGTTCCGGGAGGAAGGTTGGCAAAACTGGTCGTGGTTCCCGTCATGTTGTCAACCGCATCGAGAAGCACTTCCGCTTGCAAACGGCGGGGATAAAAACGGGAGTAATTCTGGCGGTCGACCAGATTGTTCTTGTGGGGCGTTGCACTGAGTTGATAGGTCTTCGAGCAGGTGATGACCCGGACCAATTCCTTGAGGTCGAATCCGCTGCTGATAAAGTGATCTTCCAGAGCGGCCATCAGTTCAGGATTTGTGGGGGGATTGGTGTCCCGAATGTCGTCTTCGGGTTCGATCAAGGCACGCTTAAAGAAATGTTTCCAGTAGCGATTCACCAAGGCTTTCGCAAAATACGGATTGGACTCGGAACTCATCCAGTCAGCCAGACGCAGGCGGGGATCCTCATCGGGGAGAATCTCTCCGATGTCATCTCCCAAAGCGACTGGCTTGAGTACCTCACCGGAGTTGGGATTCTTGGCCGTGGCGGCGCCCCGTTTGTGAAAGATCAAATCCTCACCCGCGGTGGCAGTCGGCTTGCGTCCGACTTGAGTGAAGAAAGCCGTCAGACTGTAGTAATCGTCCTGACTCCAGCGTTCAAAGGGATGGTGGTGGCATTGAGCACATTGCATGCGAACTCCCAGAAACAGCTGGGCCACGTCCTCAATTTGTTCCTTGGGATCTTTGACTCGCTTATACCACGCCACTGGCGGATTACCGATCACAGTACCGGTCGCGGCCAGCAATTCGCGCACAAATTGATCGTACGGCACGTTGGCGAGCAGACTGTCTCGGATCCAGGCGTGAAAGGCAAAGTTGGCCGTGATGTCGCTGGCGGCATCGCGTCGGTTTTTCAGAAGAGGGGTCCATTTGCTGGCAAAATAGTCGGCGTAACCGGGGCTCTGTAACAGCGATTCAATGACCTGATTGCGTTTGTCAGGGTCGGTATTTTCCAGGAAGGCCGTTGCTTCTTCCGGGCTGGGCAGTCGACCGGCGATGTCCAAAGTCACTCGGCGCAGAAATGTCGCATCGTCACAAACCGGAGATGGTGAGATGCCGATTTCCTTGAGGTTGGCGAAGATTTGTTCGTCAATAAAATTCGTTGGTTCCGGCATCTCTTCGACAGACAAACCTGAAGGAACGGAGGCCGTGAAAACGGCCATTCGCCCCTGATAACGCACCATCACGGCAATTTTTCCCGGCAGGTCGAGAACCTTCACAAGTCCGTCGCTCGTGACGTGGGACATGGCCTCGGTATTGGATTCGTAGAGCGCTAACCTGGTGATGTCGCGGATGCTATCGTCAGAATAGGTAGCCAATACTTTGAGTTGTTGTTGTCCTCCCTTTTCAATCACACCCCGTTTGGGTTGGATCTCGATGGAGACAAGTTCCGGAACCCCCCCGGTTGAGTAAGCAGCTCCCTGCTGAATCCATTGCTTCAACACCTGATAACTCTCGGAATTTTGTGAGAATCGAGTGCCGCCGCCGTGGGGTGTTTGTCCTGTTGCCTTTTTGAGGAGCAGACTTTGTGCAGGAGCCGGTAAGAACAATCGGCGTCCATGCCCTTCTTTGACCATACTTTCGTAATCCTGAGAGGGCTCGAACCCCAGCATGGAAAGTTGAAAACCGTTCTGACCACCCCCTGCTTTGGCGTGGCAGGCCCCCATATTGCAACCGGCTTTTGTCAAAACGGGAATGACATCATTGACAAAGCTGACCGGCTGATCGACTTCCTCACCACAGAGGGGCGTGGCGGCTAACAGGGCCACGCCAATCGAGAAAATCAGACGGCGACAAAACAGCCTTTGAGACTCAGTGAGACAGAAGCGTAGCATGTTGTTGATGCTTTGGTGGGAACTCTGGGGCGGGATCTTCATCTTCGGAGGGACCGAAGATGAAGAATATAAAGCGAAGCTGATATATCTAACTTTAGCGATGCGTTCCTGTCTCTGTCAACATTTGAATTCGCTTTCGACGTCAATCAGACGTCGGCGCCTTGCCTAACGGCCAGAGTTCGAAGCGTCGGACAAACATTTCAGCCTGTTCGGTTTGTAACAACAGTTTTCCGAAATCGGGCTTCGCTTCAAACGCTTCATTGACCACAACACCGTTCACCTTGTAGAGCAAGTGTCCGCCATCGGCGATTACTTCCAGGCGGGTCCATTCGCCGAAGGGGCTTTCGACATCGTCTTTGCCGCGGAAATTGATCTGATCCGCCCAATCCGGATCCCGACCAAACCAGTTGATACGTCCACTGGAGATGGTGATTCGTTCGCCGCCTCGCTTCCAGACTTTTTCGCCGTCACGGTCCTTGGTGATCTCCGCCGTGAGCGACGTCGGAAAGATCTGACCTGTCTCGGGATGTATGCCTGAGAGTACCAGGATGTCTCCGACTCCCCCTTCGATAATCTGTGCCTCGATCGAGGCCATCCAGGTATTACTGTAGCCGCCGTCCGGCCCCCAACAGTGCAGCAGAACCCCCGAATCTCTCGCCCGGTCTACTCGATTTCCCCACGTCTTCTCCCCCCATTTGAACTCGACGATCATGTGGTAGTCGCGGTAGGAGTTGCGAGTGATCAACCCGCCGTAGCCATCCCCGGAGATGTGGATCATGCCGTCCTTCACGGTAAATATCTTCTTGGGATCTGCGTATTGGGAGTCACGAATCCAGGTATAGAAGCCTTCCAGATTTTTCCCGTTGAATAACTTGATGGGGGCTTCGGTGGGACTGATGGCGACGTCTCGGGAGCCAGGGACGGCAGGGGGAGGCGGTAATTTCCGGATGGAGACGTTCCGAAACGCCACCGGGTCGTTATGTCCTGCGAAGCCGAAATGACCACTCTTTCGTTTCATTCCCGCGGGAACCTCGCCATCCTTCGACTCGGTGACTTGAGACAGATCCGCGTCCAGGATGGTGAATCCGTTCAATTCAATTTTAACCTCCGAACCACGGAGGGTGACCTCCTGGAAATTCCATTCCCCTGTCGGTCGCAGGTAACCGCGATGTGCTGGTATCAATCCATAGACAGAACCGTGGTACTGTCGCGGATCCAGCTTCGCGTACTTTTCGTGCTCCGAATCGAGGACTTGCAGCTCCATTCCGGTCAGATGAGCTCGTCCCTCGCCCGGATAGCGTACAGCCAGACCATTATTTCCTCCTGGGGGAAGTTTGAATTCCATCCTGGCTGTGAAGTCGGCGTATTCCTCTTTAGTAAAGAGAGTGCCGCCATTGCCCGGCTTGCAGACGATCGATTCCTTGACGATTTCGTAGCTATCGACGTCTCCGGTCCAGCCCTCGAAGTTACGTCCGTTAAAGGTCGGTTGGTATTGTTCCGTCTCCTGCGAAGCGAGAATCGAATTCGCCTCATCCGTCGGGATCTCGCGGATGTAAATGTTGCGAAAGTAGAGGGTATTTCCGTGATTCTGTAATTCGATCTGCCCGGTTCGATAGATCGGTTTATCTCGTTCCCAAAAGTTCTCAAGCACCACGTTATCAACGACCAGTTGGCCGTTCAGTTTGATCGTCGCACGTTCTCCGACCATGCGAATAAAAAACGTATTCCACTCTCCGACCGGGTTGTCGGCTTTGACCAGAGGGAAACGAGGATGGTTGCGATTGTTCCAGAAAGCCCCCGACCCGTTTTCAGCACCATGTCGAAAATAGTCCTCAAATTCGGTGTCCCAGATTTGTACCTGCGGGCTGCCTCTCAGGTAGATTCCACTATCCCCGCCTTCCAGAATCTTCCAGTCGACGTACAGTTCAAAGTCTCCGTAATCTTTCTCAGTGCAGAGACTCTTCCCTTCGCCGTCAAAGACGAGAACGCCGTCAACCACGTTCCAATGCGCTCGCATGAGTTCATCCGCTTCCTGCTGTGCGGCGGCCAGTTCATCTGGCGTCATTGCGGCCCGCGTTTTCGGATTCCCCACCAGGCCCTTCCACCCCGTCAGATCTTTCCCATTGAATAACGGCGTAAATCCTTCGGGGGGGCTGACGGGAGCTTTGGCAACTGCCAACTGCGTAACGAGCAGCACGAGAAGAAGTGTGAAGAGGGATGTGAATCGTTGTGATCTGGTCATTGTTGCTACCGTAAAACTGATGAGTGTTCCTGTCAGCCATTTCATCATGGGATGAATCATTCACTTTAATGACTGTCTTTCCCAAACGGCAGGAAATTCATCACCGGTCGAGAATATTTTGTCATGAAAACGAGTTCAGAGAGTGTAGTCTGAAAACCTGTCTTCAGATTCGAATCCCTCTTTTCAACCAAGGTCTCAGAAACCTCTACGCAAAAAACTCCGGGACGGTCTGCTGAATGTGAGAAACAGAAGCAAAAGAGTTGATCGAGCGGTCGCAAGTGGAGTACAACACAGCAAGGCTGCACGATTCGCTGAGAAAAAAGAGCCATCCAATAATTTCGTCGCGCGAGTAGTCAAATTATCGGGGGCAGGTCACCACGATGAAGATCGTGGTTTGTGAACCTCAACCAACTTCTCGATACTAATGTCGACGAACATCAGCAAAGAAATACAAACATGATTTTCAAACATCGATCCCGCCCAATCAATCCACTGATCCTCTTCGGCATCGTCTTGATCACGGTTGATTGCGGTGGAAGTCTAACTCATCCGATCAGTGCTGCGGAGCCGGAAACGCCTACAGAACTGCAAGTCGGCCTCGCGGAAACCGACATCACTCCACCGGTCGGGTTTCCGATGGCGGGCTATTATCACGAACGACTGGCGGAAGGAGCAATCGACCCGCTCAAGGCCAAAGCGATCGTCTTTCGAGAGGGCGAGACCGCAGCGGCGCTCGTGGTTTGCGACCTGATCGGTATTGCGACTGATCTTTCACGCGAAGTTCGCAAAGCAGCCTCCAAGAAAACCGGGATTCCCGCATCTCACATTGTGATCTCCGCAACACACTCGCACACCGCTCCTGACTATATGAAAGAGCTTTATCTCTACCTGGGAGGTGAAGAACAGGAACAACTCAGGTCAGAGTACATCAAAAAACTGATCGCGGGACCGGTGGACGCGATTGTCCGAGCGAATGCCAATGCGAGTCCGTCGCAGCTATCGACCGGTTCAGCAACCCAAACGACAGACGTCTCCTTCAACCGTCGCTTCGTCATGCGCGACGGCAGTGTCCGCACCTGGCAGAACTATCGTAATCCGGACGTCATTCGGGCCGCGGGTCCAATCGATCCAGCGATCGAATTGCTGATGATTACCGGTGCTGAAGATGACAAACCGAAAGGTTTTCTCAGCAACTTCGCTCTGCATCTGGATACCGTCGGCGGGACAAAATGGAGCGCGGACTATCCCTACTTCATCGAGCAGACATTAAGAGAGAAATTTGATCCGGAACTGATCTCGATCTTCGGGACCGGTTGCTGTGGAGACATCAATCACTCCGATCCCTCCCGCACCGAACGTAATAAGTGTGATTTCATCGGGAGCTCTCTGGGAAATTCCATCATCGATCAACTCGACCAATTGAAGCCTGTTACAACGACGAGTCTATTCGTGAAATCAACCGTCGTCGAATTACCGTTGCAGGACGCTCCTCGAATTGAAGTCGAACGCTCAGTTGAACTGCTGAAACTCGTGAAAGGGGGGCAGAAGATTGACTTCTTCGACCATGTCGCTGCCTACAAACTGTTGATTCTCGATCAGTTCCATCGCGCAGAACCGTACGCTCAAACGGCTGAACAGATCACTTGGGGACTCAGCCGCTCGTTGGCGGGAATTGGAGAGAATCTGCCCGTTGACGTCACCGTGATTACCATCGGAAGCGACCTGGCGATTGTCTGCCTGCCGGGAGAAGTCTTTGTCGATCTGGGACTGGCCATCAAACGCGCGTCTCCCTTTCGCACCACCATGGTGATCGAACTTTCCAACGCTGTAGAAACAATCTATATCCCGCACCGAGCCGCATACGCCGGCGGCAGTTACGAAGTGACTAACTCGGCTGTACAGCCGGGATCCGGGGAAATTCTGGTGGAGAGGGCGCTCACTCTGCTGCGAAACGCTGCAACACAAGCTTCGGCGAACTCTCCCTAGAACCAGCGACAGACGATTTGCTGGTCTGACGCGCCAAGGCCATCTATGTTGATGGTCCGTTCATTTCGTTTCAGTTTGAAGCCCATGACGAACACGAACAAATCGCGATCGCACGAAGTATGACCATCCCCGATATGCTTTCCCTCGTGACCCGATATCCCGAATGGCTGGGCATCGGCATCGACGAAGGGACGGCTCTCGTTGTGAAGGAAGATGTCGGTGAAGTGGTCAGACGGTCTAGTGTCTATTTCTATGATGCCTCGAAAGGAGTCGCGGAAGAGTTCGAGCCAATCCAAGTCAGTGACGGCGAGTTCTATCATCTCCGCCGTCGAGTTCCCATCGATCCTCCCGCAGCCTCGGAAACGGAGCAGAGCGAGAAACTGAAAGCGTCCAAACCTGCCGAGTCGGCGAAGCCTGCTCAAACTGCGAAGCCTTAGTGACAGGCTTACACGCTTCGTTTTTCAGAGGGCGAGCATAGCGAAGCCCACAGCCCTTCGGTTCCGTAGTTAGCGTCTAACCGATTTCGCAACTGACTGTATCGCTTGCATTTATGACGTTAAGAGATTGTTGAGTAGAGAGTTATTGCCCGGAGAACAAAAGCTAATCTTGATCGGGAGGAAGTTCGAGGTGCATGAAAAAAGCCGGCGATTTCTCACCGGCTTGTGTTATCACTCTGATAAGGCTTTGTAGGTCGTCAACGACCAACCCAGTCAGACTTCAACATTGGGTTGGCAGCTCAGATAACGCGTACATTTTCTGCACGCGGGCCTTTAGGACCTTGTCCTTGGGTGTACTCAACGCGCTGACCTTCTTGAAGATCATCGAATTGGGTTCCCTCGACATTTGACATGTGGAAGAACATATCTTTTCCACTTCCGTCGTCAATAAATCCAAAACCCTTGTCTGTTACCTTCTTAATCGTACCTTCAGTCATTACTTCAACTCACTTCTCTCAAATCTTTTCCTGAACCTATGCAGCCCTAAAAACATTTTCAAAGCAAAAAATCATTACTCAGGTGTAAACACTATACAGATTCATGGATGTTAAGTCAATTCCTGCTGAGAAGTTTGGCGATTCTCACCGCGGCTTCTTCAGCGTCAAGACCGTGACGAAGAGAGGGCTGAGGGACAGCTATGTGCTGGTGTGGCTGTGTATGTCGTCCCGGGAAGTGATCGTTTCGGGACCAACCGAGCATCCCAACTCAGTGTGGGTGTCCTCGAACTTTTCCGCAGCGGACATAGGACTGTTGCCGTAGCCCGGATAGTCCGGCGCATCTACATAATTCTTGTCAGACAGTTCCGAAATCAGGTTCGGAACATGTGCGAGGAAGTGGAAAAATCGTGGAAGACAGGTACCGTAGCTATGTTCTTATCGATGACGAACACCCATCGCTCGTCAACGACCCGATTCTGCATCCGTCCGATGACCCGTCCGGGGATGCTCGCCAGTTCTTCTCAAAGTGGCATCTACGGTCTTCACCTCAGCCCCCCTGACCAGTACGATTGTTCCCGGGAGTTCGCTAACGCATCACGACAGCTGTTGTTCTCCGAAAACGTGACTGAAACACTGTATGAAACAATTCGACTTAAAGGATGGATGGTATGAGCGGTTGCAGATTTCTCCGATATTTCGCCGCGGCCCTGTTTCTGGCGTCCATTTCCAACGCGTCCGTCTTTTCCGCCGAGGCCATCAACGTCGGCGATCGACTGGAACTCTTTGCTGACGACTATCTGATCGACACAATGTCGGGCGATGTGCGTCAGCAACTGTTGAAGCCCGAGCCTCAGGAAGTCGTGTTCGTTACGGATGAAGCGTGGGAAGGGAACACCAGCGGCTATTACACCGTTTTTCGTGACGGCGATATTTACCGCATGATCTATCGAGGGTGGCAGCACGACGAACAAAAGAAAGCCGCGCATAAAGAAGTGACTTGCTATGCCGAAAGCAAGGACGGCATCCACTGGACCAAGCTGAAGCTGGGATTGTTCGAATGGGACGGGTCGAAGGAGAATAATATCGTGTGGCGCGGGCCGGGGACGCACAATTTTACGGCTTTTCACGACACGAATCCGGCGGCTCCTCCTGAATCACGCTACAAAGCGTTAGGGGGAGGACGGGGTGGTTTGTTGCCATTTCAGTCGAGTGATTGTAAGCACTGGGAACTGATCGGAGAGAAACCAGTGATTACGAACGGGGCATTTGATTCACAAAACCTTGCCTTTTGGGACGAGGACCGTGAAGAGTATCGCGCGTACTGGCGTTACTTCGGCAACGGTGTCCGGGCAATTCGCACCGCGACGTCCAAAGATTTTATCCATTGGGAGAACGAAGCCGACTTGAGTTACAATGAAGGCACCCCCAACGAGCATCTCTACACCAATGCTATCCAAAAGTATTTTCGAGCGCCTCACCTCTTCATTGGCTTTCCCACACGTTACGATGCGAAGAGCCAGCAGGTCGAGCCGATCTTGATGACCAGCCGCGACGGACAAACGTTTCATCGCTACGACGATCCAGTCATCCCTCGCACGGCTCCGAAAGACCGCAATCATAATCGCAGCAATTACATGGCATGGGGCATGTTTCAATTGCCCGGCAAGTCGAAAGAAATTTCAGTCTATGCCACAGAGAATTATTATGAACCGACACCGGGGCGAGTCCGTCGATTCGTTTATCGTGTCGATGGTTTCGTCGCACTTCGAGCCGGAGCGAATGGGGGGAAAGTAGCGACCAAGCCTCTGAAATACAAAGGCCAACGATTGCTGATCAATTACATTGTACGCCCAGGCGGAAATCTGAGAATCGAAGCGATCAACGAAGCGGGAACTGTGATTGGTAAATCAAAGCCACTGCGCGGTGATGCGATCGACCAGCCCGTGGAATGGGAGAAAGATCCGGGGTTGAGTGAAGGAGTCGTTCGCTTACATTTCATTCTCAAGAACGCTGACGTTTTTTCGATTCGGTTTGATTGAAGTTCGTGGTGGACAGCAACTGATTGTTGACGTCCGTCGGGTAGAGCGGTCGTTCAGAGACCACGTGCGGAAGCGGGAAATGTCTCAAAGCTCAATGGAGAGCTCAACCGCCTGCAGTAGACATCAGGGCCAGCCATTCCGTTTGCCAATCCTATCAGGGCGAGAGGATTCCTCAGGATTGAGAGCGGATGACATCGCTATAGCTCTCACGATTCCGGCTTCGTCATCTCATGATAGATGTCTTTGTCGACCCTCTCGCTCCAGCGATCGAGAATCTTCCGCCACATCGGCCCCGGTTTCCCTGCACCGATCGGCTCGCCGTTGAAGCGGACGACCGGTCCCAGACACCAGGGAGTGGACGGCACCCAAGCCTCGTCAGCGTTCACGACATCCCAGGCCTGGATATCCTCTTCCACAAAGGGAACGTTCATATCAGCGAGGAGCTCTGTCAGAACTTCCAGACTGACTCCCCACAAAATATTCTTTCTCCGTGGCGAGACAACACACCCTTCGCGATAGATCACAAAGTTGGAACCTCCCGTTTCGGTGATGTTGCCATCGAGGTCGAGGTAAAGCGCCATCGCTTCCGGATCGAATTGATGGATTTCCTGCTGCCCAATCCACATGTGGAGCCGATTTCGGTTCTTGATCTTGGCCGATAGACATTGCGGCGGCCAATGGCGCGGGCTGGGCGTCATGCAGTGCACCCCCTCCAGAAAGATTTTTTTCCATAACTGGAATCGCAACGGAAACGTATGCTGGATGTAGCTGGGAGTGGGGTTGTCGGGCATTCCCGCCGCTCCTGCGTAGAGAAGGTTTTCACCCGCTGTCAGATAGTAAACCAGGCCCAGTTCATCGTCGGGCGCAAGTCGAGAGTTCTCGGCGATCAGTTTCTCCGAGATGTCAATGGTTTCCTGCATGCTGACCGGCGGCTGGATGCGCGCGTATTTGCATGATTGATAGAACCTCTGAACGTGATCTTCGATGCGATACGCCTGCTGGTGGAATGTCCGCACAAAGTCAGTGACTGCCGCTCCCAGGACAATCCCCAGATCGTAGACAGGTAAGACACACTGAGACGCGGGGACAAACTCTCCCTTCAGATAAGCAATCGGTTCAGGCATGAGATATTTCCAGACTGGATGATACGTCGTGTTAGCAGCGTGTTGAGAAACGGATTTGTACGTGAGAATGAGAGTTTTGAGATGAGCACAAGGAAGAAATTCGCAGGTGAATCCCATGATTCATCGAGAATTTGTGACGATGTGATTCAGCTCAAAAATCCATTCGCAGCAAAATTAAGTTTTTCAACGGGCTGTTAGGTGAAGTCCTGTTTTACTTCACGTACGGAGCTTCAATCAATAACATTCGCAGGCGCGGCCTGCTTTGAATTCTCAGCGCTGAAACGTCTTCAGATGCACCTTGCACTTTCTATATGGATCGGTGAGTATTGATGCGAGCGTTCTGTTTTTTTCTGTGGGGAACATCGTGAAGAATCAACGAGTTCTGCTGGTCCAGTTCTATGGACTCATTTTATTCTGCTTCTGCCGTTCCATGTTTGCCGCCGAGAACCAGGGCGAGGAACTGTTTGAAAATGAAATTCGCCCCTTATTGATCGAAAAGTGCAGCGAATGTCATACGGGAGCCCAGAAGTCGGGCGGATTGAGTGTTGAGTCGCGTGAGCAACTGTTGAAGGGAGGCGATTCCGGTCCCGCGATTAATCTGGCAGAACCGAGGCAAAGCCTCTTGCTGCATGCGGTCCAAAGGACCGGAGAGCTGGAAATGCCTCCTGAGGAACCGCTTAGTCAACGGGAATTGACCGCTTTCAAATCATGGCTGATGTTGAAAGCTCCCTGGCCGGTGACGACAGGCCGAATTTTGTCGCCGTCTGCTCGGCGAGTGCAGAATCATTGGTCGTTTCAACCCGTGACGAAACCGATCCCGCCGCAGCCTTCCTCAAACGCGACAATTCGTAATCCGATCGATCAGTTTGTGAGCCGACAATTGGATCAGGCGGGTCTTGTACAGGCAAAGGAAGCCGACAAACGAACGTTGATTCGGCGAGCGTTTTATACATTAACGGGGCTTCCCCCCTCCCCGGAACGCGTTGCTCGTTTCGTGGCTAACGAGGACCCGGAAGCTTACGACAAACTGATCGACGAACTGTTAGACTCTCCTCATTATGGAGAACATTGGGCCCGACACTGGCTGGATGTGGCTCGGTATTCCGACACCAAGGGATATGTTTATGCGCGCGAGGAACGATTCTGGGTTCATGCCTGGACCTACCGCGATTGGGTGGTTCGCTCGCTCAACGAGGATATGCCGTACGATCGGTTTCTCAAACTCCAGATTGCAGCCGATCAGGTCGACGACAAACGGGAGAGCGATCTGGCGGCGATGGGATTTCTGACACTGGGACGTCGATTTCTGGGAGTCCCCTGGGAAATTATTGACGATCGTATTGATACACTCTGTCGAGCGACTTTAGGACTGACGGTTGGATGTGCACGCTGTCACGATCACAAGTACGATCCGATCCCAACCGCAGACTATTACTCGCTCTACGGCGTGTTTGCCAGCAGCCGGGAACAACTGGTTCCGATTCCTCATGCGGAGACTCTCCCGGAATTCGAGCAGGAGCTGACCAAACGTCGTACCGCTTTGAACGAGAGGCTCCAGTCTGCCCGCAGGGAATCCTCGCAGCGGGTGCGAGATCGCATCCAGGATTATCTCCAGGCCCAGACCGAACTGGAAAAGTATCCGGCCCAAGGTTTTGACCAGGTTTTCTCCAAAGAGGACCTTCTGCCGGCCTTTGTGCGACGCTGGCAATACTATCTCCATCAGGCCGAACGCCAACAGGATCGAATTTTCGTCGCCTGGCGTCTGTATCGAGCGATTCCTGACGATGAGTTTTCCACCCGGAGTCCTGATGTGACGGCGCGTCTGCAGGAACTCGGTGCTGAGCAGATCAATCCACTCGTTCGCGCTCGCTTCCAGACCTCGCCGGCTTCTTTCGCCGAAGTGATACAGCGATATGCGTCGTTATTTCAGGAGATCCACCATCGAAAGGACTCACCGACGGCTGAATCGGGAGATAATCAA
>JABURQ010000186.1 GCA_014762625.1 Planctomycetaceae bacterium
GTCCCGCCTCCCATCCGTTTCACGTAATCGACGGCGGCCTGGAGGACGCGGTCGTCGCGTCCGATCAGATCCCCCTGCTTCGTGCCGACCGTCAGGACGAATTTTTCCGACCAATCGGGTTCGGCGCGTGAATCGCCGTCGGTCGCCCGCGGATTCGTGACCGGAGGGGGAGATTGTGCGAAGAGGGAACTCGTCAGCCCTCCGGCAATCAATCCGGCGGAGGTAGTCAAAAAACATCGACGATCGAGGGCTCGTATCATGAGAGGACTTTCTGCAGGAAGGTCAGTGCCGAGCGCAGCAAGGAATTTCAGTCTTCTCAGTATAAAGCGAGACTCAAAGAGAATCACGAACCTTTGAGAGAATTGAACCGATCGTTCGTGGAAACACTGTCAGCCGATCTGAGACTGCCGGGGAACATCATCGTGCATGGGGAGACGGCGTATCTGACGAATCGAAGGCAATGCGGGCGGTCTGTTTCTCGAACAGATAATGCGAGACCCACCATTCCTGGCCGTCGTTGTAACCGAACAGTTCCGCGCACGACATAAAAAAGACGCGCCAGCGGTTCCACCAGCGGACAGCGTTCTCCGCTCCGTAAGCTTCGGAAAAGAGTTCCATGATGCGGTCGCGGTGGGCGTCCATATTAGCGAGCCAATGGTTCGAAGTTTGCTCGTAATGTCGACCGTCCCACCGCCATTGATTCGTCAGGTGGAGGTGTCGGTTGTAATGATTCAGCAAATCGTCGCTGGGCATCATGCCGCCGGTGAAGAAGTATTTCGCCATCCAGTCGGCGTCTCCGTCGGTCTCAAAGAGATATGGGATCTCACGGTGACAGAAAATGTGGACGAACAGTTTGCCGTCCGGCTTGAGCCAGCCGTCGATGCGACGCATCAGCTCTTCATGATTCCGCATGTGTTCGAACATCTCGACCGAGACGACGCGATCGAACTGGTGCTCGATCTGGAAGTCGTTCATGTCGGCGGTCAGGACCGTGAGATTGTGCAGGCCCCGTTCTTCGGCTCGTTCGAGAATGAATTCCCGCTGCGTCCGGGAGTTTGAGACCGAGGTAATCTGACTGTGGGGATACATTTCCGCCATCCACAAGGAGAGAGAACCCCAGCCGCACCCGAGTTCAAGAATCTCCATGCCGTCTTCGATCTCGGCATGCTCGCAGGTTTCGGCCAAAGCCGAGATCTCAGCCTGGTCGAGAGCTTTGACGTCATCGCCGTAATGGCAGCAGGAATACTTGAGACGATGTCCGAGCGCTAACAGAAAGAACTCGGTCGGGACTTCGTAATGCTGTTCGTTGGCGACCTCGGGGACTTCGGCCACGGGGCCGCGGCGAGCCATATCGAGAAACTGTTCGAACTGTTGTTGTTGGACTTCGCAGTTGTCAGCGGTCACATCTTTCAACCGTTGCGTCAGCAGTCGGCGAATCGCCCGACGCAGAATCCAGTCGGGGATCAATCCCCGTTCCATCCAGTCGATACCGAGGGAAATCAATCTCATGACGGCTGCTCCGTTTTCGGGGGCCAGGGAACGAACGCGCTTGTCGTTCGTTGATATTCGCGGTATTTCTCGCCGCGACTCTTGAGACATTGAGCCTCGGTCGGCGGAATACCGGTCACTTTGAACAGAAAGTACAACATCGCGAGCGGGGCGAGTAACGTCGTCCACCAGAAGGCGGCACCGACGGAGAAACAGACGTAACCCCACCAGTGAATCCACTCGAAAAAGTAGTTGGGATGACGCGAGTAATTCCACAGTCCATCGCGACACACTTCACCTTTGGTGGAGGGATCGTTGCGGAAACGGGCCAGTTGCCGGTCGGCGATTGATTCGCCCGCAATGGCCAACACCCAGATCGACAGTCCCACATAATCCCACACAGACGGGAACGGTTCGGGATTGCGACTCGCCATCAACATCGGCAAGGCAAACAATACCGCCCAGAACGCCTGCACCTGAAAGAACCAGAACAGATTGGCCTGCGCCTTATCGCCCCAGTTCTCTTTAATGGTGACGTAGCGTCCGTCTTCGGGAAGTTGAAACAGACGGACCAGAATATATCCCGACAATCGCAACGCCCAGGCAATCGCCAGCGACGCCACAATCGCCCGGCGTGTCGGATCGCCGTCGCTGAAAATCGCAAAGACCAGACTGATCAGACCCACGCCCAGTCCCCAGGCGACATCGACGACGCCCGAGTCTCCCTGAATGCGTTGCAGCACCCAGAGAATCGCCATCACGACAGAGACGCCGAGCCAGCAGAACAGGATGAGAAGCCAGTCATTCATGGGCTAGGTGGATTTTCAAAGTCGCTCATGCCGACACGGAGTGTCGGCGTACATTAACGAGTTGCTCACACTGTAGGCCGACGCTCCGTGTCGGCACCCTGAATCGATGTGTGAAATGTCACTAGAACACTTACGCCTTCAGTCAGTCGCTACTTGTCAGCAATTATTTGATCAAATTGACTCAACGAATCGTGGAGGGTTCGAGGCGGCATTCCGGTTTGGCGGCGAACAACTGCACGACGCCGGTTAAACGATCGCGGAAACCGGCCTCGCAGTAACTGAGGTAGTACTCCCACAAGCGAACAAAACGTTCGTCATAACCAAGGTCCAACACGTCCTCGACACGCGCGAAGAATCGTTCTTTCCAAAGGGCGAGGGTCTCGGCGTAGTGTTCGGCGAAATCGGCGATCTCAGACACCTGTAAATCGGTGCGACGACCGATCACATCGTTCATCCGGGTAACGCTCGGCAGACATCCGCCGGGGAAAATATACTTCTGAATGAAGTCGACCGATTTGATGTAACGGTCGTAACGCTGATGGGGAATCGTAATCGCCTGAATCGCCAGCATGCCGTCCGGTTTCAGTAACTGACTGCATTTTTCAAAATACGTATCGAGGAATTCGTGGCCGACCGCTTCGATCATTTCGATCGAGACCAGTTTGTCGTATTGACCGGTCAGATCGCGGTAATCCTCCATCAGGAGTGTCACGCGATCGTCGAGTCCCGCGTCGCGAATTCGTTTCGTCGCCAAGTCGAATTGTTCCTGTGAGATTGTGGTGGTCGTCACGCGACATCCATATTCACGAGCGGCGTGCAGTGCGAATCCCCCCCAGCCGGTGCCGATTTCGATCACGTGATCGGTCGGCTTCAGATCGAGTTTGCGGCAGATGCGATCCAGTTTTTCGACGGACGCTTCGTGCAGCGACGCATTCTCATGAGGAAAGATCCCGCTGGAATACATCATCGTTTCGTCGAGAAACGTTTGAAAGAAATCGTTCCCCAGATCGTAATGGGCCGAGATGTTCTTGCGACTGCCGAGACGCGTGTTCTTCGCGAGCTTGTGTCCCATCCGCGCGGCCCAGCGACCGAAGCGGCTCATCGGCCCCTCGGCCCGTTTCGATTGACTGAAGTTTCCGGCGAAGAATTGCAGGACGGCGGTCAGGTCATCGGTCGTCCATTCGCCTTGCAGGTACGATTCCGCGAAGCCGAGCGATCCTCCGAAGACAGTCCGTCGATAGAACTGCGGATTGTGGACATTGATAGTGGCCGCTTCCGCCAACTTGGTGCCGAAATGCAGCGATCCCCGCGCATCGTGTACGACTAACGCGCGACGGTCGGCGTCTCGGAGATAGTTGCGGAATCGATCTCGGCACCAGCCGTCGAAGAGGGAGAACGGGGCATGTTCCCGGCTTGCAAGTCCGGCGGTGAGGTTGGTTGTTGATGCTTGGGATGCGGATACGGAGGACATTTTTTCCACCATAGCTTGAGTGCTTGCCAGTAAATCGCTGCGAACACCCGCAACGATTGAAACGGATAACGAACGGCGATCCAGGCCATTCGGAAGGTTGTCAGTTCCCGGCGTGTTAAGTTCAGGTCGGCATCAAAAATCCGTTTGCCGTCTTCATGATTGGCGAGTTTCAAATCAAACGTTTCGCCCGGCGTATGGAGCGTCCAGTGATACTCCTGCTCCATGCCCATAAACGGGGAAACATGGAATTCTTTCACCCCCGTCAAGTGCGCCCCCGTTTTGTTGTCCAGAGAGCCGGAATCTGGGGCATTTGGGTCGAGCACATAACAGTGTTGTTCGTTCCAGGGCGTGTTGTTGACCTCAGCGACGATGGCATCGACGGTCTCTCCGTCGGCCTGATAGCAGTAATAGAAACAGACCGGGTTCATCCAGAAGCCGGCGTAGCGAAGTTGTGTGAGTAAACGAATCGGCCCGCTCGGGCGTCGTCCCAGTTTGTTCTCGACCAGATTGCGAACGGCCTCGTCCAGTGGTTGCTCGGGATGGCCCAGGTGATCCTCGCGTCGATAGCGCAACAAGGCGGGTCGCGACGTCGACCAGAAGAGTCGTCCGCGAAATACCTCGTCGATTTCATCCAGATCCAGCCAGGCCAGCCACAAGCGATAGGTAAACTCGTGACGGATGGGCGTCATGCGCCGATGCCGGACCCGGCCTTCGTAGAGCCCGCTGTGCATGTTGCTCCTGCTTCGTAATTGGATGCGTTCAAGACTTGAGTGACGGCCAACGCGCTATTCACGCCGTCTTCGTGAAAACCGTTCCCCCAATACGCTCCACAGTAAGAGATCCGATCGTGATCGATCAAATCGCGATGTCGGCTTTGGGCTGCCTCGCGTTCCAGTGTGAACAGGGGATGCGCGTAATTGTATTGGCCGAGAATCTGACCGGGATCGATCAGGTCATCCTCGTTTAGAGTCACGCAGAATGTCCTGCGGGATTCGATCCCCTGCAGAATATTCATGTTGTAGGTGACGGTCGATGCCCGCGGTTGATCCCTGCGAACGTGATAGTTCCACGCCGCCCAGGCCGTTCGTTTCTTCGGTAACAGGGTCTCATCGGTATGCAGAACCGCCGAGTTTTTCTCGTACGGGAAGCAACTGAGCACTTCGGTTTCCAATGCGGTCGGTTCGTCCAACATTCGCAACGCCTGATCGCTGTGACAGGCGAAGATGACATGATCGAATTGTTCCGGGGCTCGATCTTTCACCGTGACTTCCACACTCTCTGCGAGTCGGCGGATCTGCCGCACGGGAGAATTCAACTGAATCCGATCCTGAAAGTGGGCGGTGAATTTTTTCAGATACTCCCGCGATCCGCCGCTGATCACGTACCACTGCGGTCGATTGGTGATCGACAGCAGTCCGTGATTGTCGAAAAACTTCGCGATGAATCGGATCGGGAATTCGGCGAATTGATCCTGCGGACAGGACCAGATGGCGGCCCCCATCGCGAGGAAGTAACTTTCCCCGAACGCATGGCCGTAACGATGTTTTTTCAGATACTCGCCGACCGTCTGTTCGCTCTCTTGCAGAGCACCCGTCGCCTGTTGGTTGAAACGGAGAATATCGCGAATCATCCCCACAAAGCGGGGGTTGAACAGGTTCTTCCGCTGGGCGAACAAACCGTTGAGATTCGAGCCGCAGTATTCCCAGCCGTTCCGGTCGTTCTTCACGCTGAAGCTCATCGGCGACGGTTGATAGGCGACTCTGTGCTCATGCAGCAGGCGTTGAAAGTTGGGGTAAGTACGGTCGTTGAAAACAATGAATCCCGTATCGATCGCGTAATCCCGGTCGGCGAAGGAGACATCGACGGTGTGTGTATGACCGCCGATGTAATCGTTGGCTTCAAAGACCGTGATCTCGTGATCTCGATGGAGCTTGAGCCCGGCGACGACGCCGGAGATTCCCGATCCGATAATGGCAATTCGCATGATCTATTTCCGTCCTCATCCTGAAATGAGCGTACCGACGGTGAAATTGAGAAGACGCGAAATCTTAGGGACCGTGTCCAGTCTAGTCGCCGTCCGGAACAGCGTGTTCCGCTTAAAGCATTACGATCATTGCGTTTGCGAGGTCTAAATCCATCGCGATCGTCAAGCAGGTTGGGCTTCCAGCAGCGGCAGCGAAAGAAAATTCTGGAGCAGTTTGATGCCCGCGTCGGTCAGAAAGCTTTCCGGGTGGAACTGCACGCCGTGCACCGGATAGGCTCGGTGACGTAGTCCCATGATCTCTTTCTGGCCGTATTCTTCATCCTCGCACCAGGCGGTGACGATCAGTTCCTCGGGGACCGAGTCCTCAGGAACGATCAGCGAATGATACCGAGTGGCGAGGAAGGGATTTTCCAGACCGGCGAACACGCCGGCATTGTCGTGAAAAACCGGTGAGACTTTGCCGTGCATCAGTCGTTCGTGACGCACGACTTTCGCCCCGTAAACCTCGGCGATCGATTGATGGCCGAGACAGACACCCAGCACCGGCATTTTCGGACCGAAGTGAGCGATCACTTCTTTCGAGAGTCCCGCTTCCGCCGGCGTGCAGGGACCGGGAGAGATGACGATCCGCTCCGGATTCAGTTCTTCGATCTCGTCAATCGTGATCTGGTCGTTTCGCGCGACGCGAATATCGAGCGAATCGTCGATTTCGCCGAATCGCTGCACGAGGTTGTAGGTAAAGGAGTCGTAGTTATCGAGAACGAAGATCATGTCACGTCCGGGGCTGCCTGTGGGAGAATAGGATGTCATCATTATGCCCGAGATTCGGAGGCTCTGACAACTCTGAATGAGAGATGTGCGGAACTCCCGACAGGTTCGGACCGGAGATTCTGTATTGATCTTGAATCGTTGCTCGTACCAGAGTTAGCGTTATTCGATTTCGGATTTTCGATTTTGGAAGTCGATGATCCAAAACGCGATCTTTGGCAATTTGATTATTCGTTAGTCGTCAGTGGTTCGTGGTCAGTTG
>JABURQ010000126.1 GCA_014762625.1 Planctomycetaceae bacterium
GGCGTGTCAGGCGGAAAAAAAAGACAAAAAGAAGTGGTCGACTGTACGGGCATGGACTAGAAAAGTCTCAGGAGATCCCTAAGCAACAAAGGGCAACCCGGGGGGACATCACCGGGTTGCCCGCTTTTTTGCGAACCTGCGCAGAGTCACTTCGCAGGATGACGGCGACTGTCTGCTGCGCGAGTCAGTTTCACTGGACAGTTCGTGCGATTCCTCCTATAAGCTGGCTCTCAAAACGCATTTTTTGCACCTCTTCGACAGGTTGCTATTTTCTGAGATTGGAGCCAGCCATGGACGGAGACCGGCCTCGCATTTACATTCACGCGGGTACCCCAAAAACCGCAACGACGATGTTGCAGCAGCATCTCTTCGCACAGCATCCGCAGGTGCGATTTCTGGGCAAGTACGAAAACTCACATCGATTAGGATTTCGGGATGAGGTCGTGCGGAAAGTGATGTCATCGGTTGCGGATTCGAACGATCTCGACGAACGAGACATTGCTGCGCTGCGATCGATGGCCGACGGGGCCGCGGCTGATAACAAGTCACTCGTCATTTCCGAAGAAAATTTGCGTCGAGGTCCATTTCTTTCGCCGGCAGGCGGGCTAAACGTTTTCAGAAAATTTTCTCGTCTGCTCGAGTGCTGTTTGTAATTCGCGAGCCGGTGAGTTTCATGGAATCGCTCTATTTGCAGGAGCTTCGCGGCTATCATTACCACCCCGCGATGTACGAGCGATTTTTGAAAACTTTCGGGAAGCCGCCGCATTATTTCTCCATTGAGGAGTGGTTGCAGGCGGTCTGGTCTTTCGATCACCACGGAGCTTTCTCTCATTTACGAGTTGCCGATACGGCTCAGGCGTACGCGGATGTGTTCGGTGCCGACAACGTGGTGATCATGCCTTATGAAGAAATGAAGCGAGACAATCGGGCATTTCTGGTGCGTTTGAGTCAATTGATTGGAATTGACGCTGAGGAAAGTCTGCGATTGTGTGAGGATCAACCAGCCACTCGAAATGCTCGCTGGTTAGAGGCACACGTCGAACGCTTACAAGAGTTTAACCGGTCTCCACTGTTGCGCTGGCAATATCGGTATCTGAAATCATTCCAAGATTTCAAACGATATTTGGGAGTCATGGGGCCCGATAAAATTGTCGATTCTCCGAGTGCTCGCGCGACGATTCCTGCTGAATGGAAGAAAAAGATTCTCGCGTTCACCGCCCCTCAGTTGGACGCGATCGACAGTCAGTGGAACCTGTCGCTGGAACAGTACGGTTATGTCGTTTCCGAAACTGAGACTTCCACTCAAGCAGCAACTCATTCCAAGGCCGCGTAATCTGAGCATCGAGTCGCGTGGGCTCCCTCCGTTCGATTTTGTGGACCGCTTCTCGAATACTCTCTTTTAGCTGTGTGCCCTGTGCGAATCCCATTTCGTAGGGAGCGCCGCCGCATTCCAGGTTGGTGATGGGGTACTGGGGGAGAGAGCTCCTAGTTTCGTTCCAGCCGATTCCTGAAACTGATACGTTTTTATTCAGCGATCAAGGCTTTGTCAGTTGATCCAGAAACTTGAAGAACTCCGCGGTCGCGGGGTCGTCCGGTTTTCCCAGATCGTTGTTCAGTCGGCTGTGGTTGCTGTCCCGTTTGCCGTACGTCGTGACCGGAATTTCCGCTTCCTTCAACACTTCTGCCAATCGGCCCGCCTGAGCGCGGGTGGCGGGATTCCCCGGAAAGTAGAGAATCAGGAAGGGAGGTATCCCCTTGTCTTTGGCCACATGCGTGACCGCCGAGAAATCGACATGTTTTTCCGGATCGTTGCCGAATTTCTGGCGATGTCCGAAGGTAAACATCTTGCCGCCGTATAACGTCTGGCGAAATTCCGCCGTCATGATGATTTTCGGAATGTCGTAGGTATCGCCGTCCACCGGGACACACCCTTGCAGGGCGTCGAACGACACCCCTTCTTCTTTCAGGTAACGATCGTCGATACAGATCAACGCCGCGAGTTGTGCACCGGCGGAGTGACCTCCGACGAAGATACGGTTGGGGTCGCCTCCGTACTGTTTGATATTTTTGTGAACCCAGCCGAGCGATTTGGCAATGTCGCGGGTGAGGACGTCCATCTCGACCTCGGGGAGTAAACGGTAGTTGGTGGAGACGAAGACAAATCCCCGTTCGGTGAGCACTTTGGGTTTGAGGGCGACGTCGCTCTTGTCGCCGACGACCCAGCCGCCGCCGTGAATCCAGAACATGACCGGCAGCGGTTTGTCGCTGGGTGTCTCCGGCGTGTAGATATCGAGTACGTGTCGTTCATGGCCGTTTTCGACGTAGGGGATGTCAGCGGTCAGTTTCTGAGCCTGGCAGAGACTGGTCAGAGAGAGGAGTGGAATGACGAAGCAGGTGATGAGTCGGCGGTTCATAAAAAACTCCCAAAAGCGAACATGGCGAACGACAAATGCATCTTCTCATTATGTCGGAGGGAGAAATGCAATGCCAGAAATTCCGGTTTGGAACTCGCTTCTCTACACAGGTCCCAGTCCTTCGCGCAAGGGAGACATGACTCGTTTTATTCAAGCGAAAACGTTCACTCTGTGGCCTCTGATTGTGTAATTTTATGACGCATTGAAGGCTGATCGTAACTTGCCGTCGGCTGTGGAAATGGAAAGACGGCTGACCACAGACACGCCAGACCGGTCAGAAAAACCGACAGTGACTCATGCACGATCAATCTGGTGATGCCGTCAGAAGCGAAGCGAGTAGCCGCTCCCAGAATCAACAGGCCACCGAATCCAGCGAGCGTTCTACGAAGTGAGTTGTCGCTGGGATAGGCGACCACAAAAGCCGTGAATATCGTCACGAGCAATAGCATAAGTGGATACGCCCACCAAGGCCCTCCGTAGATTACGGACAGGCCGGCAATCATCAGCAGCAACCACACGATATGAAAACTGAATCGGTGCATGTGCGGGATCGGTTGGCAATTCGTGCTCACGAATACTTGATCGCGGGTGATCGAATCAAATCCTCTGAAACGCGATCGCGCTAAGCCTTCCCCCGATCATCGTCCAAGTCATGGAGCCTCGTCAATGATATTTTGCTGAACCATGACGGTGAAATTTTGAAGTCTCCAAGCACTCAAGCTGGGCCTACCGACGATCTACTCTACTGCTGGCCGAAGGTGTGGCCGCGGAGGCTGTCGTCGCCGCTCTCGTCGCGGACGCTATCCAAGGCTCCTGTGAGGACGAAGCCGTCGATCTTGGCTTGGGCGGCTGCCAGATCCGCTTGAGCCGAGACATACAGGAGGTTGGTGTCGTAGTAGGTTTTGCGGGAGACGAGGACCTGGAGAAAGCTGACCTGACCGGCCTGATAGGCTTCTTCCGCCAAATCCATCGAGGAACTCGCACTCGGCAGGATGTTGTTAGCGTACTGATTCACAGAAGCGGCTGCCGAGTCGTATTCTCGCGACACTTGCGCCAGTCGGGCTTTGATGTTGTTCTGGATGCGTCTGGCTTCCTGATAGGCGCGGTTCAACTCGGCTTGTGCGGCACAGATATTCCCCGAGTTATCGTTGTGAATGGGTAACGGAACTCCGAATTGCAAGTTCAGCATGCCGGAGTTAGTGGCATTATCCACCCCGGCACCGAGTTGCATCTGCACGTTGGGAATCGGTTGTTTGATTTCACGTTGGAGTTTGGCGCGGGCACGGGAGATTCTGGATTGAGCTGCCGCGTATTCGGGACTGGTTGAGATCATCATGTCGGCGAGTTGTTCCCATTCGCGACTCGGTGTTTCCTCGGGAAGAGTCCCTTCCAGTCGGGTGACCGGGAAATCGGGGACACCCGCCACGGCGGAGAGTTCCCGCCAGATCGCAGAGAGCTTGGCTTGCGTGGTTTGCTGGACGAGGCGCACTTCACCGAGTTGCACGTTGGCTTGTAGGACATCGACCTGTGAACTTTCTCCCGCCTCTTTTCGCAATTTGGCGATCTCCAGTCCGTTTTCCGCGACGATAATGAAGTCGTTGATCAATTCCAGTTGTCGTTGCAGTGCCAACGCTGCATAAAATCGAACCCGGATATCGGTCGTCACACGCAGTCGCTGGGCTTCGAGTTCCCGGAGTTGAGCGGCGAGGGCGGCGTTCAAAACGCGATGATTCAGTTCCAACTTTCCTCCTGTCACAAACTCCTGATTAAAGAAGGCGACGTGCTGGTCGGTTCCCTGATCCGCCAGTTGCATGGCCTGGTAACCTACGGTGGGATTCGGCTTGCGAGTCACCTGGGTGCGGAAACCGGCGGCCTTTTGCGTGGTGGCGGCGAGTTCCTTGATGGCGGGGTTGTTGGCGAGGGCGATCGATTCCAGTTCCTCCAGCGACATGACGTCGCCGTTGGGCGATTGACCGGCATTAGAGTCTTCCGGGAGAGGAATCTGGGGCGGTTCCTCAGTGGTGCTGGTTTTCGACGCGAGACGAATCGGCTCGTCTTTTTCATCGAAGGCGACGGGGACAATCTCCGCGGAAAGTTCGGCCGCGGGACTCGATTCCGGAGTGTCGGGTTCGATCGTATTCTTCGTCTCGGCCACGGTCGTAGATGGCTTCGATTTCACGGCCGGTGCGACAGAATCGGACGACGAGGATACTTTCTGGTCTTTGTTTTGTTCGAGCTTGCAGACCGACGCCGAGACACTGCTGTTCTTAGGATAGTAGGTACCCATCGTTCCACAGCCGACGATCATGACCGGCAGACAGACGACAGTGATGGACAATTGAAATCGACGTATCATGATGCGATCCAGCTTCTCAGGAACTTCTCTTGGACTTGCGCACGGCAATTCCACACCTGTCGGTTGCATCGACAAATCGGGGGTGACTTGCTGAGACGCATGTGCCGATTCTGAAGGGAACTCGGGCGAGAACGGTTAGATCGAACTTCTGACCGTACCAGCTTGTATAATCGTTACAATCGTTCAACTGTTACCTTCCGAGCAATGGGTCTGGACTGAAACGGTCGTCTCGTGTTTTAATAACCACTCTTAACGAAATAGTTTTTTGACTCGACTTTGAGGATTAGATTGATGATGTTCTCCCCTTTGACTCGCTGTATGGGAATTCTGTTGTTCGTTCTTCTCAGCACCACGGCGACCGCCGCTCCACCTGAGGGATTCACCTCATTATTCGATGGGGAATCGTTTGCGGGGTGGATTGTTCCGGAAGGTGACAACGGTCACTGGAAGATTGTGGATGGCGTGATCGACTACGACGCAGGCAGCGAAGCATCCGGCGACAAAAACCTGTGGACTCAAAAGGAATATGGCGACTTCATTTTACGCGTCGATTGGCGCATCAAAGAAACGCCGTACGTCAACCCGCGCGTGCGAATCGTCAAACCGGACGGCACTCACAAACAGAGCGCCGACGGCGAAGACATTCAAATCGCCGTTCCCGATTCCGATTCGGGGATTTTTCTCCGCGGCGAGGGGAAATCTCAGATCAATATCTGGTGCTGGCCGGTCGGTTCGGGAGAAGTTTACGGCTATCGCATGGATCGCAGCATGCCAGCTGAGGTTCGCGCGGGAGTAACGCCCAAGGTCCTGGCCGACAAGGACATCGGCGAGTGGAATACCTTCGAGATCACGATGCAGGGGGAACGCGTTTCCGTGAAGCTGAACGGCCAACAGGTTCTGGAAGAGGCCCGCTTGCCGGGCATTCCGAAGCGAGGTCGGATCGCGCTGCAACACCACGGCGGCAAGAACAAAGAGGGGGAGTGGACCAGTCCTCCCGCTCTGGTTCAGTTCCGGAACATCTCGATCAAGGAACTGGATTGAGATTGTGTTGCGTTTCCCAGTTGTCGGCGTCTGGGAATGAGACCGATCGGGAACCGATTCGAGCCTACTTCGGAAGGTGGTCTAAGAGCCCGTCTTCAAATTCCATTTTGGCTGAGAATTAGAAGACACGCTCTAAGCGACCAATGTGCGCAACAGGAGATCGCACAATGAACGCGGACGTGTCTCCTTCTTGTTAATTCGTTCGTTTCCAGAGCCAGAATCCGAATCCGCAGGTCAACAAGAGCGCGACCGCCGTTTGCCAGATCCACCGGTTCGACTTCGGTTCTTCCGGCGGAAGATAACGGGGACGATAAAGTTGGGCCGTTCGGGATTGTTCGGAGGGGAGATCGGGCAATTCGTCGGCGTGGATGCTGATGTTGTGCAGGATCATGGCGACGAATGACTGGGGATCGCTTTGCTCGACGCCGATGCGAGTCAGAGTCACGTCGGCATCGCTCACCGGAAGTGTGGCCAGTTCGCGCACAGAGGCATATTTCCTGTCAGCGACCGAGTACGTGATTTCGTGACCCGTACGTTTGAGTTGTAAACGTCCTGTCCTGCGGGACTGTTGGGGAGCGTCGAAAAGCTTGGCGGACGGGATTCGCTGCCCCTCTTCGACCCGCGCTGCGAAAAGGGCGAAAACGTCCCGTCCATCCGTGCGTATTTTTCGACCGATCGACGCGGCCGGGTCGTCGGTCTTGCCCATCGAGAGATAGATGGTGGGACCGCTGCCGTACCCGTCTTCCGGTTGCGTCCACTTGAGAATGGTGAAATCGACCAAAATCTCGAAGTCACCACGAATGCGAAAACGTGGAGAAAATCCGACCGTTCTGACGGCATACCCCGCGGGAGCGGTAATGCGAAGGCCCTCCGCAGTCGGTTCCAGAAGATTCACCGCGCCGCTCCCGATCGGAACCAGCGACAGATTATCAAAATGGCCGTTGCGAAAATCCCACGTATAGTCATCCGCCGATAGTGATGTCGCGGCGACCGTGAAAAAAATTGCCAGCAGGAATCGCATCCTCATGTGATTGATCCTTGAGTTCCGGGATCAGTGACGGCGCTGAGGCGTCTAAAAATCCGTGATTGTTTCTTCGCCGCTGATGGTTCCCAGTCCCTGCCAGATCGCCTGGTCAATCTGTTCGTTCACAAATCGGACCCCTCCGTCGCCGAGCAGAACGTTGACCCCGCCCGAATGGCGACTCGAGGCTGCCATCCCGACTCCGTCCCACGTGAAACCGTTCTTACAACTCACATGGTTAGGGGGGACCAGGTGATTGTAACGTGTCCAGTTATAGTTACCGGCGAGCCAGTTTTGTCCGGCGTCGATATTCTGATGGTAGGCGGCGGCCTCTTCAGGGGAGAGGCTCAAACAAAACTCCCGAAACGTCTCTTCGCTCCAGATTCCCGCCATGTCGTAAATATCGGACAGCGGATCATAAGTACTGTGGTCCCAGGTCCCCTTGCATCGTTCACTGAACATCGCCGTATTCGACAGTCCGTCCGATACCGCACTCAGCCGAACGCTGCTGTTTTGACCAAACATGCCGTCACCATCTCGTCCCTCCCATCCGCCCCCATTACAGGAGCGGTAGTTGTTGTGACCCCATAGGCTCTGGAGACGATCGATATCGGAGGGGCAGAGAAACGTGCTGATGACGGTGATCGCCGCCTCGCCATTCACCGCGCTGAGACCGCCGCTGGCGATGCAGGCCGGCTCGGTGGCTCCTGAATTTACATAAGGATGAAAGGGAGCCACGTTAAAGTCGATCAGATTGTAAACATTCGCCTGATCCAGTTGCGGGAGAATCTGCGAGTGGGTCGAGTAGCGTCGATCGTTCAGCGTTCCCAGCGAGGAGACGAGGCCGTCGTAATCCGTTCCGCAGCCGAACGGCAACACCCCATGGGCTTCGTGGTAGTTGTGGAGCGCGAGTCCGATTTGTTTGAGATTGCTGGAGCAGCTCATACGCCGCGCCGCCTCACGAGCCATCTGGACGGCTGGTAACAATAGCGCGATCAAAATGCTGATCACCGCCACAGTCACCAGTAATTCGATCAGCGTGAACGCGGGGCGTCGTGTTCTATTCATCACCCAGACTCCAAACAAAGATCGGTCCTTCCTGCGTACCGGCGATGATGCGATTGTTACCGGAAACATTCAAATCGCCAATCGTCCGCGTCGGAGCGCTGAATTCCGAAAGTCGATTCAGCGTATTCGCATCATCGATCAACACTCCATTGCTGAAACGTCGCATGACCAGAAACCGATGATTGTCATCGTCGATCGTGTTGACGTGCGATAAACCGTGGCGTCGCATCTGGTCGCTGAGTTGCTCTCCGGTCGAAGCGTTCCAGCGGCAGACTTGGCCGTCAGCCCCACAGGAAGTAATTTCCTTTCCATCTTCGCTGAAGACCGCGCCATTCACGCTCGATCGGTGTCCCTGGAATTCCACCAGCCGTTGACCGTTGCCGGCATCCCAAAGTTGAAAACGTCCCGGAAATCTCCAACCGCGTTCATTGCCTGTGCCGGTCAATAACGTGCGACCGTCCGGAGAAAACTTCACGAAGCGGACCGGATCATCGTGAGGAATACTGATCCTTGCTTTTCGCGTTGCAAAGTCCCATATCCTGACTGAATTGTCCTCGCTTCCGGTGGCGACTTCCGTTCCGTCGGGGGAGAATGCCAGTACCCAGATGCGCCCCTGGTGACCGTATCGTTTATCGAGTCGTTGCATCTGATTCAAATCCCAGAAGATCACGCCGGTTCCGAAACCGACTGTGACTGCTTTCTGCCCATCGGGAGAAAGAGCTCCGGCAGAAATGACTTCACGATTATCAAGAGATTCCACCAATTCACCGCTCTCGACATCCCAAACACAGAGTCGTTCGTCATGGCCTCCCGTGACTGCCCGGAGTCCGGATTCATCGAGGGCCGCGAATCGGACGTAGCCATCGTGGCCGGCGAGCATGCGAGGCGGCTTCGGTGTGCGCCAGAGTCGAACGACATCGCCTGGGATACTCGCTACCAACAGGGAGCAACTGTCATCAGCAAACTTCAGGTCAGAGACGGTTGCCCCGATGTAGATCGTCGACAATTCGAGAAAATTGACGAGATCGAATGTCTGGAGTTGTCCGGTGGTGGTGCCGACTGCCAGGACCCGTTGATCGCGGTCGAAGGCGACCGCACTGATCCCGCGATCGGGGACGGAGTCAGGCCGCATGATCCCGTTCGCCATTAACTCCGGGTTTTGCGGTTGCATTGCAGGAAAACGCAACGTGGTTTCCCAAACCTGCTTGCCGACTTGCGCATCCCAGAGCACAAGATGTCCCTGTTGGTCGCCGCTGATAAGCCGCAAACTATCGGGACTGAAGGCCACGGAGAAGACCGGCTCCGTGTGACCGTCCAAAATCAGGTGTTTCGATCGCCGGGGGACGTTCCAGAGGATCAACGAGTGATCGTCACTCGCCGTGACGGCCCATTGTCCGTCGGGTGAGAATCTGACGGCTCTGATTTTTCCCTGGTGCTCATGTTGGGAAGACGTGACGGAATTTTTCTCCGGATCGATCCAGAAGAGTTCTCCCTCGCTATTTCCAGCCAGCACCTGCCGACCATCCGGAGAGACTGCCAACGCAGTGATGGCCGACTCGGAGACCGGTATGGGTGTTGTGTTGGTCTCTGAAGCCTCGTTCCAAACCTGAACTTGGCCGGTATTTGTGCCGCAGCAGACCAGATTGTTCTCAGCCACAACCGTGGTGACAGCCGTCCTGTCATCGGTCTCTGTTGGTTCCGGAGCCGTCAATCGATTCCGCACTAGACCGGTTTCGGTTTCATGGCTCACAACGGTGCTGGCCCCCTGCATCGAAACAAGCGTCCTGCCATCCGAACTAATGCGCGGTGCCACCAGAGAACGATTCGGTTCGCGGTCATCGAGCAAGCGAGTCGTTTCCAGATCGTCGCGATCGATGACCTGCAATTCTCCCGTCTGCATGGCGGCGACCCAGAAACGACCGGCATCATCCGTCGCCAGTTTTGAGACGATCCGTGTCAGTTTCACGACCTCTTCACCCTCCGCCTTGCCATCAGGCCAGAATTTCAATGTCTGATCGGCGGTCGCAAATCCAATGGCTTTTGACTCGACGGCGACGGAACCCGCTGTGAAAAAGTCCGCAGGCTTCGGTGTCTCTGTGTCGGATGGAGCTGGGAAAGGGACCAGAAGATCGAGCGAATCCTTTCCCTGGGAGGCGGCAACAACATGTAAACTCCGATCGGGGAGCCGACCGTAGAGGTTTTGATCGTCGCTGGCAAAAATCATCATCCTCTCCGGCAATTCCACTTCCTGACTGAGGACCAACGAACGTCCATCAAAGTCATACCAGCGGATCTTGTTATTGCTTCCCCGAGCCCACAGACGATCCGAGGTCACAAATCGCACCTCAAACGCGAGGCGTTCGGCTCCATCGATGACTTTGGAAACGAATTCTCCGCTGTTCACGTCCCAGATCAGAAGTTGATCACCGTGTCCGAGGCTGGCCAACAGTTTTCCATCGGGTGAGAAGTCCAACCCCCCGACATTATGACGATGTTTGATCCATCGTTTCGCGGGACCTTCCGGCAGCGGCTGCAAGACGACAGTTCGATCTCTCGCCCCATAAGCTAAGGTCTGATTGTTGGGAGAAAAGGTCACTTCGGTGACTCCCAACGGTTCGTATCGTTCCACGACCGTCTCTGCGGATGCGATCTCCCAAACCTGCAACAGCGATCCATCCTGATTGACCTGACGGATCACAGCGACATATCGGCCATCCGGAGAGACTTTCAGAGTGTCAATTCGAGGGGTTGAATAAACGACGTGGTCACGTTTCCCGTTGAAGTAGCCGGGGCCGATCGTGGGGGAAGTTGCGTGTTGCGCGATGGCCGGTGAGGAATTCGTCGGTCGTTCATCGCTGGGTTGATTGATACTGGGAGTCGCAGAAAACTCTTCCGCAGGTTCCGGGGCGAAAGAGTGCGTCACCGTCTCGGTGCTCTTTTCGGTTGGAGTCGGATTGTCCTGTGGATTACTGGTGACGTTTTGCGGAGCCGCTGAGGGCGTGCTTTCCGGTTCCGAATCGTTGCATCCCGGCAAAGCCAACACCGCAAGGATTAGGCCTAAAACGATTTGTTGATGGATTCTGTTTCGCGTCATGGGGACCTCGCACCGTGAGAGAGTGGAAGAGGATCATCACTTCCGGGAGACACCTCGCTGCCGCGTGTCACCCAGATACGATCGATCAGGAAGCCGGCCGATTCGCTTTCGCCACGGAAAGTGAGGCGGATGGGGATACGCCCTAGCGTTGGTTCGTCGCGGAGGACGGTCTGCAAACGAAACTCGGACAGCGGTATGCTTACCGTTCTCCACTCGCCCGGACGACTCTGCCAGAGTTCCGCATCCACGTAGCAATACGTCAGGAGAGGCTGACTCTTGTGGTAGGTTCTCGCCAGCAGATCGATATGAAACCAGTCCGGCGGCTGGACTTTGAATGTCACATTCAGCACAGAGTCGTCGTGCCAGAAAAACAGCCCCGCTGACTCGAAAGGCGACTGAACCTGCGTTGTTACACGCTGATTCCGGGGCAGGGGAGTGGACCCTGCCGCTCCCGCGGATCCTTCCGGAAGTAGATCCTGGACGAAGCGGCCCTGCCAGCCGGGGGGAAGTCCGTTTTCAAAATCGATGTCCCAGAAATCGGGGCGTCGAGGCCAGTCTCTCGGCGTGAGCGGTTCCGATGCGTTGACTGTCACGACTTGTCCCGTCGAGACGGTGGTCATGACTTTGTCTCCCCGCCGGATGACTCGAACGGTGCCCTCCATCACAGCCACCTCGCTCCGCTTCTCAAGGGAGAGAATTTCGAGCTCAGTTCCGATCACCTGTACTTCAGAATTCGGCGTGAAAAATGTCAGCGGATCCCGCGGCTTCTGAGACGCTACGTTCGCGCTGATGCTTCCGGAAGAAACTTCAATTCCGCGAGACGATGGAGGAAACAACACCACTTCACTGTTGGGGCGAATGTGAATCACGGTCTCGTCCGCGAGGCGGAGCATTGCCAAGCTTCGCGAATCGGTCAGGAGGCGATCTCCCGCCTGGAGTGGTTCGGGGCGTTGCGCGAGCTCGTCAGATCGAATCAACTCAGGTTCTCTTCCCAGTCGGGTTAGTTTGACCCGACCGGATGAATTCACCAAGCGTGCGAGAGGCTCGTTCACGAATGGGACCTTCGGGGGCTTCCTGTCCCCGAACCAACTGACGGCAATTATCACGATCAACGCAGTGGCGATCCAGGGCAACCACGGCAATACCGACCGGTGCGTTGAGGAGGTCGAATCGGTGGAGGAAACATGCTCGGCAGCGTATTCCGCGGAAGTCTCCTGAGTCAAATGCCAGGTCAGCTGCGCCTGAAGTTGGCAGAAACGGACATACTCTCGACGAAACTCGTCGTCCGTGCGCAACAGTTCCAGCAGTCGTCCTTCCTGCTCCTCCGTCAGTTGTTCGTCGGCCATGCCACTCAACAGAATCGACCATTCATCGGCAGAAGTTGGCTCACTCATGATCCCCCCTCCGCCGCCAGAGTCCGCTCGATACACTGACGCAGCTTCTCCCGAATGCGGCGTAACGACTCCGAGACCGCTTTGGCTGTTTTTCCAACTTCCTCCGCCAGGGAATTGACGGCGACGTCGGGCTGATAGCGTCGGGAGATTAATGTTCGTTGCGACGCGGTGAGCTTTTGCAGACACGCACGCAGCGCGGCGTCTCGGCGATCGTAATGACTCGATTCTGTGCCGGCGGTGGTGGCGATCTTTTCGACGAGTTCGTCATCGAAGCGGAGACGCTGTCGGGACTGTCGGGAACGAGATGCCATCACCTGTCGTCGAGCGATGGCGAATGCCCAGGCGAAGAAATCAGTCCCCGACTCGTAAGTCTCCCGTTTTCTCCACAAAACCACGTTCGTTTCCTGCAGAATATCTTCCGCATCGGACGGGCGTCGCACCAGAGCCAGGATAAAGGCATACAACCGACGCTGGGCCTGTGCGATCAACTGCACATGCTCTTCCGTTTGAACAGGATCCGTGTGTGGGTGGGCGTCGTTCATGCGGCCGATTTCCGTCTCTAGCAGCCCGTTGAAAAACTCGATCTTGCTGCGAATGGATTTTTGAGCTGAATCACCTCGTCACAAATTCTCGCTGAATCCCAGCATGGCTGGCTTGTTGATTCGAGTCCGCATCATCAATGTCGGCGAACAGTTTGAAGCTGACATGTCATTGATCGGCGGAATCGGAAAGATTCACCGGCGAATTTCGCCTTGGTCCTCATCTCAAAACTCTCATGATCGCGGACAAAGCCGTTTCTCAACACGTTGCTATCAGGAAATAAGCATTGTCAGGGAAATCCCACGCACATTCCCCGAAAAAATCAATAAGTACCAAATATCTTTTCTCGAATTAGGAATGCCACCTGAGTTCGGTCTGTTAAAAGCCAGGACGCTTTGAGTCTTGAGGAGAGAAATCTGGGCGAGAAGAACTCTCAGCCTGTGGGAAAAAATCACGCTGCCTCGAACAGTTCTTCGAGTTGTAATACTTCGTCACAATTCCTCAACGAAACATGAGATTCGGCTGCGGTTTTGTTCTCGTCTATGAATTCGTTTCTCAACACACAGCTAGTTGGAATCTCCATCCCTATTTCGATCGGCTGTCGAATGATTCAGTTGTGAATAATCGCGACTAAAAAACAGATCGATCGTCCAGTCGGTCGCCACGCGCAGTTTTCGCCCTATTCCGGGCATAATTCCCAGGTAGACGCTCCGCCATAAAAACCAAGCCAGAATGCCGGTCAAGTGCATTCCCAGAATGTTGGCGATGGCCTGCCGACCTCCGAGCGCCGCCATGGTGCCCTTACTTCGGTATCGCAGCGGCTCGGTCGGACGGCCCGAGATAACGGCGGCAATATTCTCTGCTGCCTTTCGACCTTCCTGTAACGCGTGTTGGGCCGTGGGAGGATAGGGGTTGTTCTGGGGATCGGGGTTCGAGGCACAGTCTCCGATGCCCCAAATGTTTTCGTGTCCCTGTACTCGCAAATCGGGATCGCATTCCAGATAACCGTGATGATTGACGGGGAGGTCGAGTTGTCCAAGCAGCGGTGGTGGAGCGACTCCCGCTGACCAGATCACGGTATGTGAACGCACTGTTTCGCCGGACTCTAATTCGAAGGAGGACTGGTTGATTCGGGAAATACTTTCGTTGAGGCGAATTTCGACTCCGTTCCTCTCCAGGACGGCACTCGCCTTTTGGGACGTGGTTTCATCCAGAGCGTCGAGAATGCGACCACTGCGCTGAATCAGCATCACTCTGACATCCGATTCTTCGATGTGGCGATAGGGACGCGTTGCCTCTCGCAGAAAAGCATTAAATTCCCCGGCGGCTTCCACTCCCGTATAACCGGCTCCCACGATGGCGAACGTTAACCAGCTTAGCCGGTCTTTGTGGGAAGAGTGCAGGTTCGCCATCTCCAGCATGCCGATCGCTCGATCCCGCAAAGTCGCCGCATCTCCCAGCGTTTTCACGCCGAAGGCAAATTCCTTCAAGCCGGGGACATCCGGCATACGCGTTTCACTCCCCAAGGCGAGTACCAGATGGTCGTAAGCAAACTCCTTCTTTTCTCCAAATTCTGTAGCAGCGGTGACGGTTCTGTTTCGCAGATCGACCGAGTCGACGTGTGCCATCACTAATTCCGCCTGGCGAAGAAAACCCCGCAACGGAATCACAACGTGCCGAGGTTCCAAAGCGGAAGTCGCGGCTTCGAGCAGCATCGGAGTGAAGACGAAATTGTTACGTTCGTTGATGAGAGTGATCTGGTGGTTCACTGACGCGAGTCGGCGTTCGAGTCGGCGGACACAATAAGCTCCGGCAAACCCGCCACCGAGTACGATAATCCTGGTTGTATCATCAGACATATATTTTACAGATTCTTTCTTTTTATGAAGAGAGTTTCTTTGTCTCGTCGGTAGCCGGTCATGAAATTTGAAGGCGAAAGTTATTCCCCTGCCAATAGTCAGTCTGATCCCAGTGAAACGTAAACTCGACGTCGGTTCCAGAGGGGAGCTCGGTCCGATGGATCAGGTCGCGTTTTTCCTCGTGGCAAAATGTTTCGCCATCGGTGACGAGAAATTGCAGGTCGCGCGTGTTGGGAGAATCCACGTGTGGAAAATAGATCTCATTGACGATACCGTGACTTAATGTAAACCAGACACGCGAACTGGTGTGATAGGCCGTTCCGATTCCGTTCTTCGAACTGGAGGTCCAACGGGGAGAAATGCCAGGAAAACCTGGAGCTTGTTTTTCATTCATCAGGACAGCTCCTTGAATCAGCAGGTGAAAACTGCTGTTGAGGTCAGTTTCGCCGGAACACGGTACGAAGGACGAGAAAATCTATCGAGTTGTCTGGGGCTGGATTCGCACAAACCGCCCATCCTGCCGAAGGCAAGACCTTATGATATTGGCATAAGCTTTGCCTAGCTTGCTCATCACATAAACACTGCACATTACTTGCCGTAGTTGCTCTCTTTTCTTGTCAAACAAAAATGTCACAACATGAAATTGTATATCGGCACAATCACAATCGTTATGGTCTGCATCTCAGGACTGTCGAATCCGTTGATGGCACAACCTGAGCGGGAGATTTTGAACGAAGCGATCATTACTCCGCATGTGGGAAACGAATTACCTCTCGATGCGCAGTTCGTTCGATATTCCGGAGAACCGATCGCACTGGGCAATATTCTGAATGATGAACGACCGGTGGTCCTGTGTCTGGTTTATTTTGATTGTCCGATGTTGTGCAAGCTGGCGGCGAGCGGGCTGGTCAAAACAGTGAGTTCGCTCGATGAAAATGTGGGAGTGGATTTTGATGTCGTGTTTGTCAGCTTCAACCCACTGGATACTCCCGAGAAAGCGGCGTCAGCCCGCAATCAGGCTCTCCGGAATTATGCTCGTGACGAATCGGGACGGGGCTGGTATTTTCTCACCGGGGAGCAACCCGCAATCAACCAGTTAACAGAGTCGGTTGGGTTTCACTACATCTGGGACAACGAGACCAAACAGTTTTCGCATGCTGCGGGATTGACCGTTATCTCACCCGACGGCGTCATCACCGAGTATCTGGACGGCGTTCGGTTTTCTCCTGCGGAATTGAGGACTGCCATTGAGCGAGCCGACCGGGGGGAATTGGTCGAATCCCCGGCAGTGACATTTGCCCGGTGTTATCTCTACGATCCTACCACCGGAAAGTTTGGTTCATTGGTGCAATGGACGATTCGGATTCTGGGAGGGTTGACGGTGGCCTTCATCGCGGTGGCTGTTTATCGATTGAACAGGCGGAGTTCAATCTCTGAACAATCGCAGCCCAGTTCTTAGCCGTGAACTATGTTCGCTTTAATTCTCGAACTCCACCCGATCGTACGTAGTGGGGAGTTCTCTGGTTGCCGTTTTTTCCGGCACTTCGTTCCATCCTCTGGTGGTAAAGTCCGCCAGCGTGCAGAAGACGGCGAAAAAGAGCCAAAGAAAACCGGCACACGCGGCGAATCTTACTGAGCTGGGGGAACGTCTGAGATCCATAAAAATAAACATGACCAACAGCATTTTGGAGGTGGCAATCGCCATGGCGACCATTGCTCCTAACAGTCCACTGAAGACAAAACTGCAACCGATCGTCGCCGCCAGCAGGACCATCAAACCGAGGAAAGCCAGGTAGAGAGGTCGTTGACTGTTTGAAGTTTCCATTATCGCACCAGATAAAATAACGGGTAAAGAAAAATCCAGACGATATCCACGAAGTGCCAGTAGAGAGCGATTACAGTGAGTGTGTTCCCTAATCGCTCGGGTTGTCGAGCGCGCTGGATGGCTGTGCCGATCCCGCCGACGAGCAGAATGCCGACGATCATGTGAAAGGCGTGTAGTCCGGTCATGCAGAAAAACATTAGAAAAAACAACTCCGCAGCCCGACCGGAATAAGGTAAGTCGGTAAACCGCTGCCGAGCGAATTGGCTGCCGGGAAACAAACCTTCGCCAATTAATTCGTGGTATTCGTAAAATTCCAGTCCGAGAAAAACGACTCCCAAACAGGCGGTGACGGCCAGTCGCCAGACGGCAGTTCCCCGCCAGGATTGGCTGTTGTCGCGATCGCCTTCTTCCGTCAGATGCTCGGCGACGGCGATGAGTAGGCTCCCCAACAGCAGCACAGCGGTCATAGCTCCGCCCGCCCAGACATTCAGGGTACGACTCCCCTCCCGAAACGCTTCCGGGTATTCGTAGTGATAGACGACGTACCCGACAATCATCCCTCCGAAAAACAGGATTTCCGTCACCAGGAAAACCCAGAGTCCGAAGATCGCCGCGTGGCGTTGGTGGGACGGGCTGTCATAAGGGATGAGGTGCGTGGGATTGGATGTTGAAGACATATCAGTTTTTCTCCGGTTCCCCTTCGCCGATCACCAGTTCCCGATGAGCCGGCGGATAATCATAAGCCGGTCCGGTCACCGTGGGTGTTTCTCCGAAATTATGAGTGGGTGGTGGTGAGGGGGTTGTCCATTCCAGTCCGGTTGCTTGCCACGGATTTCGACTCGCTCTTCTTCCGTATTTCAAAGACCACAGCAGATACCCGAGTGGGAGAAGATACCCGATACCGAGGATCGAGGCCCCGAGCGTGCTCATGATATGAAAGACCTGGAACCCTTCTGCATACGCGTGATAGCGACGAGGATTGCCCAGGTAGCCGAGAATGAATTGCGGGAAAAACGCCAGATTGAAGCCGAGAAAGACGATCAACGCGCTGACGCGGCCCCACCATTCCGAGTAAATCGCTCCCGTCATTTTGGGCCACCAGAAATGCACGCCGCCGAGAAACGCCATCACCATTCCGCCAACCATGATGTAATGAAAGTGAGCCACAATAAAATAGGTGTCGTGCACATGCATATCGAAACCGATGGACGCCAAGCTAATCCCCGTCAGCCCTCCAATCGTGAACAATCCGATAAATCCCATCGCATACAGCATCGGGGTTTTGAGAAAGATCGTTCCTTTGTAAAGCGTGGCGGTCCAGTTGAAGACTTTCACAGCGGAGGGAATCGCCACCAGCATGCTGAGAAACGAGAACAACAGCCCGGCGTAAATCGACTGTCCGCTGACGAACATATGGTGCCCCCAGACGAGGAAACCCAGAGCGGCAATCGCCAGGCCGGACATCGCTACAAATCCGTAACCGAAGAGGGGTTTACGGGCGAAGCAGGGGACGATTTCACTCACGACTCCCATCCCTGGGAGAATCATGATGTAGACGGCCGGGTGAGAATAGAACCAGAACAGATGTTGAAATAGCAGTGGATCGCCGCCTATCGCCGGATCAAAAATCCCCCCTCCGAAAATTCGTTCCACCGCGACCAGTCCCAGCGTCACCGCCAGCACGGGAGTCGCGAGGACCATGATCAGGCTGGTGGCGTAAGTCGTCCAGACAAACATCGGCAGACGAAACCAGGTGAGTCCCGGCGCACGTAACAGATGAATGGAAACGATAAAATTCAATCCCGTGGCGATCGATGAAAAGCCGTTGATGAAGATTCCGGTGGCGGCGAGGATGACCCAGGTATTCGCATAAGTGCTGCTGTAGGGGGTATAGAAAGTCCAGCCTGTATCCACTCCTCCGATGATAATCACGCCCAGCGTGAACAAGCCCCCGGTCATGAAAATGTACCAACTGAGAAGGTTGAGCCGCGGAAACGCCAGATCCTTCGCACCGATTTACAGGGGGATTAGAAAATTGCCGAGAACATTGGGGACGGCCGGGATTAGAAAAAACCAGACCATGATAATGCCGTGCAGGGAAAACAGGCGGTTATAGGTATCGCTGGAGACCAGATCCCCGCGAGGTGTCATTAACTCCAGCCGGATCAGGAGGGCCGCAATTCCACCAACGAAAAAGAAAAACGTAATCGAAAGCACATAGAGGATGGCAATCCGCTTGTGATCGGTTGTCAGGAGCCAGGAACGAATCGAACTTTTCACGTTCAAATAATTCGTTTCCACCTCCTCATCGGGCGGTGGTTGGTTGGCAGAGTTATGGCTGACCGTTGCTGTGTTCATTATCGTCCTTCCGTCTGATCGGGTGCCTCACCGGCAGGCTGCAGAGTCGAAGATTCATCCGGTCCGGCGATAGGACCTGATTCGTCGGCAATGGAACGCAGATACGCAATGATTTCCAGAAGCTGCTCCGGATCGATCTGGTCCTCGAAGCTGGGCATGATCTTCTCGTAACCCGGACGGGATTCTGCTTGTGGATCGAGAATCGCCCGTCGGAGATAATTGTGATCGGCGGTGACCGTGTTGCCGTTCTTCAGACGAACCGGATGACCGTACAGCCCCGTCAGTGGAGGCCCGACTTGCGAACCTCCCAGAGGAGCATGACAGCGCAGGCACCCGTATGATTCGACCCGACGTCGCCCTCTTTGGGCGAGCGTCTCGGTATCGTTCGATTCCAGCCATTCCGAGTAATCCTCCGGCGTTTGGACAATCACTTCGCCGATCATCCGGGAATGGTCGGTTCCGCAATATTCCGCACAAAACAAGTGGTACTTCCCCGGTTTAGTCGGTTCGAACCAAAGTGTGCTGTATCGACCGGGGAGAACATCCTGTTTCTTACGAAACGCGGGTACGAAGAAACTGTGAATCACATCTTCGGAAATCATCGTCAGACGCACCGGTCTTCCGGTGGGGACGTGGAGTGTGTTGATTTCTCTCTGGCCGGTGTTGTGAGCGATTTTCCACATCCACTGTTTGCCGACGACATTCACTTCGAGCGGAGAATCAGGGGGGCGATGCGCGTCGACGTAAACGACTGCCCCCCCAGAAAAAGACGCCGATCAGAATGATCAGAGGACCCAGAGACCAGATCAGTTCGATACTCCAATGCAGTGCCTTGGAATGACTCGATTCACGATTGACTTTTCGTGTATGCCAGTAGCGGAACACGAAGAAGACGATCGCCAAACAAATTCCCACCGAGAAGACCACGCCGATCCCCAGCAAAGCCAGCGAAAGATAATCGACGGCAGTAGCACCGCGGGAGGCCGTTTCGGGTAACAGACGGAAAGAATCGTTCATTGTGCGTTCTCTCCTTGATCTGAGGTGGATTTCGATTGGGGAGGATGATCCTTCGCGGAGATCGGTTTTTCGTTTTCGACCGGCCAGCCGGTCTTGAGTCTCCTATGGACCATCATTTCCATCGCTCGTTCAATGGGAACTCGAGCGACTTGATGATCTTCATCCTGCTAGACGAAGGAGTTCAACCATTTCTGCTGTTCGTCTTCCAGTTGTTCACGATCGTACGCCTGATTGGGAATCACCCCCGCTCCCGCGTGAGCATCTTGCCATTCTTTCTGTTCGGAAGTAATTGTCCGTTGGGGAAAGTACAGCTCGAATACCACAAATAATGCCAGCGAAATCAGAACAACCAATCCGAGCAGACCGAGAGCGAGCGAACTGATCCAACGGCTATCGAGAGACTCTGGTTCGTGTTCCAATTGAGAGGAGTTTTGTGTTGAGGATTCACTCGTCATGGGAAATCTCCTTTCGTCGCTGAACCTCGTACCGGGACATACTTCGCCGGACTCCCAGCCAGTAAAGTCCGGGGACCGCGATGACGGCTGGAGGCACGGTCCAGATCAGCGTTGCTTGAATCTCCGTGGGGGTGGCGGGAAAGATCATCCAGAAAAGTTCCACCTGCCGAACGAGAATCAAGGCGATCGCCAACACGCCGATTTTTCCGGGCGAGAGTTTGAAGTCCCTGGAGAGCAGACACAGGAAGGGGACCACAAATCCCAACAAAGCCAAAAGCGGAGAGGCCAGTTGCCAACCACCGCTGTTCCGAAGTTGATAAAAATCTGCTTCATTCGGCAGATCCCCCGACCACATAATCAGGAACTGAGCAAATGAAAAATAAGCCCACAACATCAACATCGCCAGCATCAGATTGCCCAGATCTCCGCGTGCCTTTTCGCTGGGGAGGTGAATGGGTTCCGTTCGCCAGAAGTTGACTGCCGCCACCGTGGTACTGATCCCGGCGAGCAGCGCTCCCATGCCGATCAAGAGACCGAACAGCGTGGACATGAAAAACAGATCGAAGGATAGCACCCAATCCAACGATGCCCAGGTGACCGTGAGCACCAGGACTACCAGACTCAATCCCGCCACGCCTTGGCCGCCTATCACGTTTGAGTGCTCGTTTTCGTTGCTAAACTGACGAGCGGGCAGCAGAGAAAGACCGCTCCAGACGAACCAGTAAAAAATTGTGCGGGCTGAAAAAAACCAAGGCTGATAAAACCATTGCCGATGTTCGGTGTTTTCAAAGGGAGCCAGGTAACTCTCCTGTGTCCAGGGATAGAGAGAGTTCAGTCCCGTTAACACCAGCAGAAAAGCGAGGCCAATCCATGGAATGAAGCGAATTTGAATCGATAGCCAGGGCCAGACTGCACGAGCCCATTCTCCACCGGTCAGTCCGGCGATCAGCATCAGGGCGAGGCTGCCGATGGCGATACTCCACGGAACCAGAATCGCCGCCAGCCAGCCGGCCGCAAAGGCACCGGGATACAACCACCACACGACTCCACTCCCCATCAAGGCAAGGATCGTGATCGGCAGCAACGCTTTTTGCCAGCCGGAGCCTCCGGAAATATTCGGAATGCTGAGGTCGGGGGAGGTGTCAGTTTCAGAGTTCATTCTTGAGACTCCTCCTCTTTCGACGTTGAGGAGAGTTTCTCCCGATCTTCTTTTGAAAGAGCAGAGGAGGGAACGTGTTGGCTCCACTGGAGCGTGCGGACGTAAGCGGCGATAGCCCAGCGGTCATCGGTCGAGACATCAAGTTCGAAACCTACCATCCTCCTCTTTCCATACGTCGCTACATGGAAGAGATAACCAATCGGTTGATGACGAAGACGTTCGGAATGATAACTGGGAGGGAAAGCATATCCCCGTCGGGGAACCATGCCGTTTCCGCTGCCCGTCTGATCGTGACAAATTACACATGAAATTTCATAACGTTCCCGGCCACGCTCAAGCAGTTCTTGCCAGGTCATGCGTTGTGTCAGCGAGACGGGAACCGTTTGGAGATACTCACCATCCACCTGTCCGGTCTCGTAGCCGGGCGAATTCTTGACTGTTTCCATGGACAATCCTCGGGCGGAGGGTGATGCGGCGACGGTATACTCGGGAATCTCTCGGGAGGCATAACCGCTCTGATAGGCGTCAGTCGCTTCCTGCGGATCCAGACGTTTTTGATCCATCATTTCCTGGGCGCATCCTCCCATGATCAGCAGGGTAATTCCCAAACCGCCCCACAATTCAAGCCGTCTCCGCCGATTTGAAATCATGTTAGACATCCGGCACCTCCCAGACTCCGGTGGCTCCCAGTTCCTGTAGACGTGATTCCAGATTCTCTGGGGGGGAAGGATCTTCAGTCGCCTCGATTGCGAGGAAAAAGCCATCGACACTCGCCCGCTGGAACTCTTCAATTTCAAACACCGGATGATTGAGACGCGGTAAACCGCACACCCACAGTAACCCGTACACTCCAAAAATCGCCGCCCCCAAAACAACACCTTCGAAGGCGGGAGGGATGAACGAAGGCCAGCTATGCAGAGGACGTCCGCCGATGTTCAACGGATACGCCGACAGGTTCACCCAGTATTCCAACGCATAGATGGAACTCCCCCCCAACAGCCCCCCGATCAAAATGATCAAAGGCATCGGAGTACGAGGTAGATGAAGTTGCTCGCTGAGACCTTCCAGAGGAAAAGGAGTGAAAGCCTCTATCTGCTCGTAGCCATCATCGCGGAGGGCTTTCACCGCGGCCAGCAGAGAATCCGCGTCCGAGAACTGGCTCAAGTGTCCCCACCGTTTCGTTTCGGGCGATTGGTTTAGTGGTTCGTTCATGACTGCTCCTCGTTCGACTCATGAACCAGTTCCCGCATTTCAGACATCGAGATCGCCGGAAGCGTGCGAATAAACAACATCAATAGAGTCAGGAACATCCCGAAGGTCCCCAGGTATAGCAGCCAGTCCCATTTGGTCGGATAGTACATCGCCCAGTCGGATGGCAGATAGTCGCGATGCAGGCTGAGCGAAATAATAATGAACCGTTCCAGCCACATGCCGATGCTGATGGCGATGGCAATTCCGAACAACGCCAGGGTGTGACGACGGACGCGCGGAAACCAGAGTGCCTGCGGGATCACACAGTTGCAAATCACCAGCGCCCAATAAAGCAACCCGTAGGGCCCCGAAAAACGGTTTGTATAGATGTAGCTGTCAAAAGGTTCGTTCTTCAACCAGGCAGCGTATGCGTCCATCAGATAGCCGTAAGAAACAAACAATCCCGCAACCAGCATCACCTTGGACATGTTGTCGAGATGCTTTAGCGTCACCATATGCTCCAGGTGGTAGATTCGCCGCAATGGAATGGCGATCAACAACACCATCGCAAAGCCTCCAAAGATGGCTCCCGCAACGAAATATGGCGGGAAGACGGTCGAGTGCCAGGCGGAGACAATTCCTACCGAGAAGTCCCAACTCACGGTGGTGTGGACGGAGACCACCAGCGGCGTCGCAATTCCCGCCAGAATCAGATAGGTCTTTTGATAATGATGCCAGTGTCGGGCGGAGTTACGCCAGCCGAGTGCCAGGAGCCCGAATATTCTTGATCCCCAGCGACTGTTCGATCGGTCCCGCATCGTGGCCAGATCGGGAACCATCCCCAGATACCAGAACAGCAGGGATACGGTGCCGTAGGTCGAGACGGCGAAAAAGTCCCACATCAACGGACTCCGGAACTGAGGCCAAACGCCGGTCGTCGCTGGGTAAGGAACCAGCCAGTAGAAAAACTTGGGACGTCCCAGATGCAACAAGGGAAACAGCCCGGCACAGGCGACCGCAAAGAGCGTCATCGCCTCAGCGAATCGATTGATGCTGGTCCGCCAGTTCTGATGAAACAGCAGCAGAATTGCGGAGATCAAGGTGCCTGCGTGCCCAATGCCGATCCACCACACAAAGTGCACGATGGCCAGTCCCCAGCCGACCGGAATATTGATTCCCCAGACGCCGATCCCTTCCACGAGCAGCCAGCCAATGGCTGTGAGCAGAACGTTCAACAGTATCAATCCGATCAGAAATCCCACCCACCAGTGACGTTGCTTTTGCGAAGAGAAGACTACATCGGAGACGTCTTCCGTGACCGACGCGTAGGTGGCCTCGGCAGGAACGAGTTCGTCCAAAGTGTTTTGGTCAGTCATGGCTGGGGTGCCTCCTTCGGATTGGTCACTTCAGTCAGATAAGTCGTTCTCGGTCGGACATTCAATTCTTCCAGCAAGCCGTAATTCAATGAGTGTTGAGCGGTTTCATGAACTTTGCTCTGTGGGTCATTTAAATCACCAAATCGGATAGCCTCGGCGGGGCATGCTGTTTGGCAGGCCGTTCGAATATCGCCGTCTGCGAGTTCCCGATTCTCCACCTGCGAATGAATGCGGGCGTTTTCGATGCGTTGCACACAGTAGGTGCATTTTTCCATCACCCCTCGCTCCCGGACGGTGACTTCCGGATTGGATAACAGATCCAGTTTGGGATCTGTCAGAAAGGCATCGGAGAAATCGAAGAAATTGAACCGTCGGACTTTATAGGGACAATTATTACTGCAATAGCGAGTCCCCACACAGCGGTTATAAATCATCTGGTTCAGTCCTTCGTCGCTGTGATTCGTGGCCGCTACCGGACAGACCACTTCACACGGGGCATGCTCGCAGTGCATGCAGGGGACCGGCTGATGGAGCGTTTCCTCCGGCTGCTCGGGAGATCCTTTGTGGTAGGTGTCGACACGAATCCAGTGCATATGACGATTCATGTCGCATTGTTCTTTGCCGACGACCGGAATATTGTTTTCACTCTGGCACGCAATCACACAGGCTGAGCAACCCACACAGGCGGTCAAATCAATCGTCATTCCCCATTTGTGGCCATCGTAAGACCATTGCTGGTACATGGTGGCATCCGGTGCGGACGAGGGAGGATGTGCGAACTCCGGTTGTTCGGTATTGGCCAGGAACTCGGCGACCGTTCCGGCTCTCGCGAGATTTCGTCCTTCCATGGTTTGATGGTGCTGGGTGGTCACCACGTTGCTTCGTCGCCCGACAGGACGAACCGTCACAGAACCATCACTCGAGGAGTTCAGCTTCACTGGATAACCGGTCTGATTGCCGACACGTCCGACCACATCACGACCGTAACCGGCAAAAACGGTTACACAGCCGCGGGCATGACCCGGAACAATCCAGACCGGTAGCTCAAACGTTTCGTCTGCATGACTGATTTCCAACAGATCTCTGTTGGAGAGTTTCAGTTGTTCGGCATCAGCCGGCGCAATCCAGGCGGTGTTATCCCAGACGACGTGTGTCAACGGTTTGGGGAGTTCCTGCAACCAGCCGTTATTTGCGAAACGTCCGTCCCAGATTGTGGGGTCGGGTTTCACAATCACGTCCCACTCATCTGACGGACTGGACTCGGAATTCTCTTTCACAGGGACCTCTTCAATTGAGAGAGGGACTGGGGCAAAAGCGGTTTCCTCAATCACCCCGTCGGCCAGAGCTTGTTGCCAGGCGGAGGAGTTCTTCTCCTGACCGAGTCTCCTTTCCCAGGTCTTTCGGACTTCCGAATATCCATTTGCCGGGTTGTTCCCCAGTAGTGAAGCCAGCAACTCGATCTCACTGAGACCGGGATAGAGTGGCGAGATCATTGGCTGGATGATGCTGGCGGTACCGTCGTAGGCCCGAGCGTCTCCCCAGCTTTCCAGAAAGTGCGGTTTGGGAATAACCCAGTCAACAAGTCGGCTCGTTTCATTCGGGGATTCGCTCAGCATCAGCTTCACTGGAACCTGTTTTAAAGCCTTCGCAAGCTGATCGTTCAGAGCGTGACCCCAAGCGGGATTCCCCCCCCAGAATCAACAGAGATTCCACCTCTTCGTCGTTCATCTCGCGAATCAGAGTTTCCATCAGTTCCTGACTCGATGGGCCCGCTTACCGGGCATTCCGAAGCGAGGCCGGATCGCCCTGCAACACCACGGCGGCAAGAACAAGGCGGGGGAGTAGACCAGTCCTCCCGCCCTAGTTCAGTTCCGGAATATTTCGATCAAGGAACTGGATTGAGATTGTGTTGGGCTGAGTCCCCAATTGGTACTTTAGATGGTCTTCCAAAGTTCGCTTGCGCCGATTGATAGTAAAATAGCACAAGTGAAGAATTGGAGACGATACCGGCGGTCGAAGGTACGCGCCCAGGCCCATCCGGCGGTTGACGTTCCGATCAGTGGCATCAGAACTAAAAAAAGTGAACAACCTGTCATCTCGGAGGAATCCCAAAACCAGAAACCGAGCATCAGCAGACTCACCGCAGGCCACACCCAGAACAAGACACTCAACTTCTCTCGAAATTGAAGCTCACGGTATCGTTTATAGGCTTTCTCTGAATGCAGTCTTCCTCCAGAAACAATTCGAGACTCGCAGAGCGGGCAGAGTCGCCGGGCAAGGACTTCTTGAGTTCGCTTCGTCAGATCTTCATCACACTCCGGGCAGAACCATCGATGACGATTGAAAAAAAGATCGGCCGCAGTCAATACGCCGAGTACAATGGGGATTACCAGCAGGATTAAAGACCCTTTGACCCACTCTGAGGCATTTCTACCGAAGTGAGGGGCGACGATTTCAAGATAGGCATCCGAAAGAATCCAAACGACAAAGCTGACAGACAGCGCGAAGTTCGTGCGGCGAGAAAGCTCTTTTCGTATCTCCTGTTCCGTGAGCATGGCGTTATACCCTCCCCAAAGATTCGCTGAGACGTTTCGAAGGATGAAACCGATGTTTTCACTCGGCTGAATCCTTCAACGTCTGCGCACCTCAGACGGATCTTCAGAATCTTGGGATGACGGGGCGGGTGGGCCGATCGAGTCCTTGGGATCGGAATGTTGTGCACGGGTCGTAGTGGATGCAACAGAGAGAGTTTCACTACGATTTGCTCGAAAGTGTCGGTGTCGTCAAACGAATATTGTTTGTTGATTCCGAGAACCTATGAAAAAACACCCAGTGATCTCTTACCCGGCGTTTGGCGCGACCACCGGCCAGCCGAGCGCCCATTGGAGACGGAACTGGGCCTGATTATATTCGGTGACCGCTTTCAGGTAGGCGCGGCTGGCATCCTCCAACGCTCGTAAGGACTGCAATACTTCGATCGGCAGGCCCTGGCCGTCTCTGATGCGACGGACGTTTCGCTCGTAAGAGTTCTGAGCGGTTTTGATCGCCTGCCTGGTGATCTCGACGCGCTGTCGTCGATGTTTCACCTGGGCATGGGATTCATTCACTTCGGCAGCAACCTGATCGAGGAGACGGACTTTTTCGAACTTGGCTTGCTCGATGCGGGCTTGAGTTTCCCGGCGAGCCGCTTTTTCTCCCAGACCCAGATTTCGGACTTCCCACATCATCAAAGCATCGAAATCGTAACGTCCGCTGAAGTCGTCCTGGTCGTTGCCGAGGCTACCACCAAATCCGCCGGTGCTGAAGCCGAGCAACACACTCGGCACAAGTGGGGCGTACTTCTGTCGTTTGTATTGATCGCAGGCCGCGGAAACCAGGTTCTGGGCTTCTTTGAGTTCCGGTCGATTCGACAACCCGGTACTGATCAGTGTTCCCTGGTCGTACTCATTGGTGATCAGGTCAATCGGGACGACAACCGGGTCGGCGGGAACAATTCGGTCTGAGGAATCGATGCTCAATGTCTGGGCCAGTTTCGCGGAGGCGATATCGGCCTGCTCGGTCACTTCCGAGAGGCGGGAGTTCAACAGGATCAGCTCGGTTTGCAGACGGTCGGCGTCCGCTTGCAATCCCTGTCCCGAGGCAGCGTAATCGCTGGTCAACTTGGCGAGTTCGCTGGTCCGGGCCTGTGATTCCTCAAGAATTCGACGGTCCTGTTCCGCCTGGAGCAAGTCGATGTACGCGAGAGCCGCGTCGAGCAGTTGTTTGTTTTGAGCGGCGTTGGCCGCGTGTCCTCTGGCCCAGGCGTTCTTCTGAGCGATGTCAGGCTGGAAGATCGCGTCCGCCGTGTGAAACTGGGCCACCACACCGGGACGAGGCGTCGTTCCCGCTCCGGTTGCTCCAGCCCCCATCCCCAACTGGAAGGAGTTTCGATTGACGTCGACAATTTCTCCGTTACTTGCCTGATAGTTGCCGTCGTGTTTGTGGTAGCTGAATCCGGCCCGCAACGAGGGAAGCCAGAGAACTTCCGCCTGATCGAGTTGGGCGTAGGCTTCCTGAACACGCCATTGAGCATATCCAATGATCGGGTGCTGCCCCCCCACCATGCCGAGAGCCGAAGCGAGGTCAAGTTCTCGTTGCTCGGTTTCGGCGTAGGAAATATCAACCAGTTCGACGGGCGAATTCTCTTCTTCCGCGGCAGGGAGCGGTAGTAACTGCGGCGTGGTGTCTGTATGTGCGGAGACGGTGCGAACGGTTTCCCCTGCTTCCGGGACGAGTTGTACACGGTAGGCTTGGCCATCGATCGTCAATGTGGCCAGCTTGGAGTCCGCCGATTTTGTCTGCCGGTTGACGACCGAGTCGTTACTCTTACGGCGTAGGTTCTTACGTGGCGTCACTAGTTGAGCGGTCAATTCGGTGTTCGGCACATCCCTGCCGCCGGATGCCGGAGAGAGATGGCTTTCATACGGGACAGCTCGTTCTGGTTCCTGAGGCCCGTTTTGGGAAATCCAGTGGCGAGACGACTGACAACCCGTGATCGACAGAATCAGGCACAACGGAATGAACGCAGATTGATGCAAACGCATGGAGGGAGACCTTCCTTGATCGGTTATTCCGGCCCAGCCGGACATTGGGGTGATATCGGTTCCCCCGTCGCAGCAGACGTAGGAATGCTGCCGATTTTCACGGCTCCCGAGGCAGGGTGATGTCAATTGTTCGGGATAGTCGGATTATGACGGGCTGCGGGAATGAGGCCGGTTTCCCTCAGATTTGTTCGCGTGCTCTTAATATTTTCCGGATTCATAAGGATGTGAACTTCTCGATACGATGTTATCCTTAGAGTCTTCCTGAATTGCCTGTCTTGAAAGGTCAGCCCCGTGAAAACGATGGGATTTGCTCTGTTTATACTTGCGACTCTAGTGTGTGGGTGTGCGCCATCCATCTCGACCTCAGATGCAGAGTCGAAAAAATCGCAACCGATTTCGGTGAAGACCGTCGCCGTCGAAAGTACGGAACTGGAAAGGACGACTTCCCAGCCGGCAACCGTGCATCCTTTTTATCAGGCTGAAATTCAGGCGAAGGTGTCTGGATATGTCGAGGAAGTCAAAGTCGATATCGGCGACGCCGTGCAAAAGAACGACGTTCTCGCGACTCTCTCCATTCCGGAGATGGACAAACAGAAAGAGATCCTCAACGCCAGGATCAACCGCTCCAAGGCTCTCGAAACGCAAGCGAGGGCCGGCGTCGAACTTGCGAAAGCCGATGTCGTTTCCGCCCAGGCCAAATTGGTCCAGGCAAAATCCGAAATGAATCGTGTCGAGGCGTCTTTGGCTGCCGCGGAGGCGGAATTCAAACGGACACAGGATCTTGTCGAGCGACAATCACTCGCTCCACGCGTGCTCGACGAAGTTCGCAAGAAACGCGACTCGGAATTGGCGGCGTTAGAGACGGTCAAGTCGGCCATTCATTCCGCCGAAGCAGAGGTCACTGTCGCACAGGCGCAACAGACTTCCGCCGAAGCCGATCTGAGGGTCGCCGAGGAAGATACCAAAATCACCCGCAGCGAACTGGAAGAACTGCAAGTGATGATCGATTACGGCGTCCTGAAGGCGCCTTTCGCGGGAGTCGTGACGGCCCGCTCTATCGATCCCGGCGATCTGGTGCAAAGTCAGAAATCGAACGACGGACATGCCTTGTTCGTGGTCAGCCAGATTCAGAAGGTCCGCGTCCGTATCCCCGTTCCGGAAGAAGACGCGATTCGCATCAACAAAGGGGACAAGGTAACCCTTTCCTTTCCTTTTTATCAAAACGAACCCGCAATCACCGGCTCGGTTTCGCGTCTCTCACAAATGCTCGATTCACAAACGGGAACCATGCTTGTTGAAGCCGATTTCGACAACCCCGACGGGAAGCTGCTTCCCGGCATGTTCGGACAAGCGACCATCAATCTCTCGACGAAGGTCGCCGCGAATACACTCCCCGCGCGAGCCGTCCGATTTACCGAGGCGGGAGAGGCCTATGTCTATGTGTTAAGAGAAGACAACACCGTCACGGTGACCGACGTTGAAACCGGCTACGACAACGGGCACACCATCGAAATTGTTTCCGGGGTGAACGCCGGTCAGACGGTCATCGACGCTCATCGTGAGCGATTCCGCAACGACCAGCAGGTCACCGTATTACAGGACTGAAGATTCCCAACAGAGAGCTACCCCTCACCACTCCCGCCGCAGCATAGAAACTCAATCCCATGGGTCTGATCAACTTCTCACTCAAAAATCCCTTTGCCGTTCTGGCTGGTGCCGTCGCTGCCTGTCTGCTTGGATTGGCGGTGATTCCCGGAATCACGATCGACATTCTCCCGGATTTCAAAGAACCGGTTGTGGTCAGTTACTTTTCCTATCCCGGCCTGCCGACCATGGACATGGAAAAATCAGTGACATCGCGCGTGGAACGCGCTTTGACCCTGGCGGGAAAAATCGAGCATCAGGAATCGCGCACGGTTCCCGGTGCCGCGGTGATCAAGGTCTTCTTTCAGCCGGGGGCCGATCCGAGTTCCGCGATGAACGACATCGTGAATCTCGAAGCGAGTGATATGTTTCATTTGCCTCCGGGGATCGAATGGCCGTTTACGCTCCGCAGCGAACCGGCCAACCTGCCGGTCGTTCTGGCCGCAATTTCCGGCGAAGGATTGGGAGAATCGCAGTTGTATCAGATTGGCTACTATGCGGTTCGTAACAAAATGGGAGGGCTGAAAGGAGTTCAGATTCCTCACCCGTTCGGCGGAAAATTCCGTCAGATGATGGTCTACGTCGATCCCGCCAGGCTCCAGGCCCACAAAATCAGCGCTCCCGAGGTTGTGGAGGCCTTACGAAAATCAAATCTCGTGCTGGCTGCCGGAACCGCCCGCATGGGAGGCACCGATTATCAGATTCACCCGCGTAACACCCTGCCCACGACTGAAGAAATTGAAGCGATCCCGGTGGCGGTTCGGGACGGTCGTCCCATCTTCATCCGCGATGTCGGACGCGTCGTGGACGATGCCGCATTGCAATACAATATCGTCCGCGTGAACGGGAAGCGAAGTGTCTATTGTCCGCTGTTACGCGAACCGGGAGAGAATACCATTGCGGTTGTCGACCGGATTTATGAAGGGATTTCGACGGAAATCCCCAAAATGAAAGAGCGAGGCGATATCCCGGAAGAAACGGAAGTGACGCTCGTCTCCGATCAATCGCAATACATCCGGAAAGCGATGTCCAACCTGTACAGTCAGGTGGGACTGGGAGCATTCCTGGTGACGATTGTGGTGCTGGTCTTTTTGCGGCGCGTCATTCCGACCATCGCCATTGTGTCCACGATTGTCCTGGCGATTTTGATCGGAGCTCTCGGCTTTGCCTTCACGGGGCAGACCATCAATGTCATGACACTCGGAGGGATTGCCCTCGCGATCGGAACCGTGGTGGATGCGGGGATTGTGGTGGTCGAAAACGTCATCCGGCATCAGCGCATGGGAAAATCCGCCCTCGATGCCGCTCGCGAAGGAACCTCGGAAGTTGCCGGGCCGATTTTTGCCGGAACGATCACAACTCTGGCCGTCTTTCTGCCCGCGATTTTCCTGACCGGCATGATCAAGTATCTGTTCCAACCGTTATCGTTGGCCGCGACACTCACCATTGCCGCCTCTTACCTGCTGGCATTGACGGTGATCCCGGCATTTTGTGCCAAATTTGTTCGAGAACGATTTCAGTCTGAAGAAACTGAAACCAGCCGGGAAGACGACACCTCCCAGCCGCGCGGTCTATACGGTCATCTGTTGGCTGGAGCTTTGAGAGCTCCCGCTTTGACTTCGGTTGTGGTGATTGTCGGTGTCGGTCTCTGCTTCACGCTGTATCCGCTGCTCGGGAGCGAACTGTTCCCGGATGTCGATGCGGGAACGTTTGAACTGCGCATCAAAACCACTCCCGGCACCGATCTCGTGGAAACGGAAAAACTGGTCGCCGACATCGAAGAGACCATCAAAGAAGTGATTCCCGAAGACCAGATCGACACGTTGATCTCGAACATCGGACTCCCCGTCGGGAAAGGGGCTGGATTTTCCACTGTCCTGAGTTCCAATTCCGGCCCCGACACGGCGTACATCATTGTGAATCTGAAGCAGGAAGGGCGTCGCGTCAGTACTGACTCGTACATCCGCGAACTGCGGACGAAACTGAACGACGACTATCCGATGGAGAAATTTTTGTTCGTCTCGGGTGGCATCGTCAATCTAGCCCTCAACAAAGGAGTTCCGGTTCCCATCAGCGTCCAGATATCCGCCGGCACCCTGGGACAATGCCGGGATGCCGCGGAGCGTGTTGTCGATGTGATTCAGGAGATCCCTGGGACCGCTGACGTCCAGATCGCTCAATCCCTCGATTACCCGCAATTCGATGTCCAGGTCGATCGCACACGCGCCAAATATCTCGGCCTCGATCAGGAGGAAGTCGCCCAGACTATTCTGACGTCATTGGGTTCGAGTGTCGGTTACGCGCCGACCATCTGGATCGATCCGAAGTCGGGAGTCGATTTCTTCATGGGGGTGCAGTACGAAGACAATGAAGTCCAGTCCCTCGACGAGATTCGTAACATTCCGCTTTCTCTGGAGACCAAAGACGGCCCGATCACCATTCCTCTCTCCAATATCGCCACCGTCAATCGGGTCACCATCCCGGGGGAGATCCAGCATTACAATATCTCACGTGTGAACGACGTGCACATGAACGTCTCGGGACGTGATGTCGGCTCGGTCGCGCGGGATGTCGAACGGGCTCTGGCCGAAATGGAATTCGAGAATGGCGTCGCCGCCACGATTCGCGGTCCCGTCGAGACGATGAAGTCGGGGATGTCGCTGCTGGGAGTCGGTTTGGTGGTGGCGGGACTGCTCGTCTATCTCGTGCTGATGGCCCAGTTTCGCTCATTCCTCGATCCTCTGATCATTATGATCGCGGTTCCCCTGGGACTCGGCGGCGTCATCGCGGTTCTGTATTTCACGAACACAAACATCAATATTCAGTCGTTGATGGGCACATTGATGATGATCGGTGTGGTGGTTAACAACTCGATCCTGCTGGTCGAATTCGCCAATCGTCGACGCAAAGAAGGACTCTCTCCCCGAGACGCCGCCTTGTCCGCCGCTCAGGTTCGCCTGCGTCCGATCCTGATGACCTCGCTGACCCTGGTCGCGTCGATGCTGCCGCTCTCAATTCAGTTTGCTCCCGGCAATGAAGCGATGATTCCATTAGCTCGGGCTCTGTTGGGAGGAATGATCGTCTCGACGGTTCTCACTCTGCTGCTGGTGCCGTGCGTGTACTCGCTGGTCCATCGACGACAGACCGCTCATACGGCTTAACTGAATTGATTCTCTGACCTATTGACGTGTAATGTTCCAGAGTAATCACTCGTCAAATCTGCTCTAGGTTGGCAAAAGAGTTGTTTTGTTTGCCGACCGTTTCCTGCTGTCGGTTGAGCACACCGTCTAGGACAAGGATCTCGGGTTGCCATTCGGTCTGCCACGAACGTCCTACGGCAAAGGTGATTTGAGCAGCGGGCCGCAGTGCCGGATCGGTTTGCGGGCAACCTCTTACTCAAAAGCACCGCGCATGAAAAAACGCCCAGTGATTTCTCGCTCGGCGTTCTTTGTAAACCAACCGGGAGCGAATTTCCGCTCCCGATTTTGAAGCTCCCCGACAAGGACTCGAACCTTGAACCTAGCGGTTAACAGCCGCTCGCTCTACCGATTGAGCTATCGGGGATTATCGGTAACACTTACGCGTTACAAGTCTCTAGAAATAGAAGATTTGGGAGGAATTGACAAGTCTCCTTCGCCAAAAAAATTCGCTTTTCCCGGCCTCCAGGGAGAGAGCCTTCCCTCGCGGTTCAGGTTCGCGCGAAACGGCAGAATCTTTCACTCCGCGACGGCGGAGGAATCCTCGGTTTCGACCTCACGGTGCTTGACAAGAATGACCGTATTTCCCCCTTCGCAATAGGTGACTTCGGTCATAAAAGCCTTCATGAGCATGATGCCTCGACCTCCCGGTTTTTCCAGGTTGTCCTCATCGGTCGGGTCGGGGACATCGTCCGGATCGAAACCTTCTCCCTCATCCCGAATCGTGATTCGAGCCGCCGTCTCATCCACGTGACAGGAGACATGGACTTCTTTGTTGGGGTCCATGCCGTTGCCGTGTTTGATGGCGTTGACGAGGGCTTCCTCGAGGGCGAGACGCATTCCGAAGATATCTCTGTCCGAGTAGCTAATCGATTCCATACAGGTGATGATCCGCTCCTGGACTTCCTGCCCTTTGACGGTATCGCTAGGAAACGATATTTCAAAATTCTGGTCGGACATTCGATGGGACTAACGACTTGAGAATCAAACGAAGGGACGTCGGCAGGGGTAATCGCCGCGAAAAAATCATAACCCTTCGAGGGCCTGGTCTTCGGAATCGTAGATATCGAACAGTTTATTCAGCTTGGTGAGCGTGAAAATTTGATAAATATCGGGACGAATTCCGCAGAAACGCAGTTTCGCACCGGCCGCTTTGGCTTTCTTTTCGAGGATCAGTAATTTGCTCAGCGCGGCGGACGACAGGTACTCCACATTCGAGAAATCGAGGACGATTTTTTTGCGAGCATCTTCATCGACCAGCGCAACCAATTGATTACCAATGATTTGAATATTCGTCTCGTCGAGGATTTTTTTATCGACGAACCGCGCCACGGAAACGTCACCGATCTCTTCGACTTCAACTCGTCGGGTGCTACCTGCTGACATGTGTGTCTCACTTCGGTTCAATTGATTCGAAACAGTCTCGTTTATGAGTCCTGGAAATCTGACCGCCGGCCCGCTCACAAACGATGATCAGGGATACAATACCCCTGCGTCCCTAGTCCTCGATCATGCTTTCTGTTTTCGCCGATGTCAAGCATTGTTTGAGCGTATCCGCGATCCTTCTCGAACCTGTGGGCAGGATTAAACGTCTGGTAGGATAAGGAGTTTTGGCAAGCCGCATCAGAAAGTCAGACCGGACTCCTCTGCGCGATATGTGAAAATTCAGCCCGGTCCCGAACTGGAATTCCACCACAGATTGACGTATCAGTATGTTGTTAAATTGGTCGTTAATTTCCCGTGTTTTATTCCGAATCAGGAAGATTTATGCCACATCCGCAAATCTGGGATCTCGATTCTCTCTATCCAAACCCGCAAAGCGATGAGTTTCAGGCTGTCTGGGACGAATTTCTGAGCCGGTTGAAAACTCTTTCTGCTGACTCAGAAGCATTGCCGGCCATTTCCACGGATAGCGAAGTCGTTGAAACATGGACGCAATTTCTCGTTCAGTGGTCGGAAGTCCGTGCCCAATATTCGGAATTGAGTTCGTTTGCCGGTTGTCATGCCGCAGGGGATGCCGGAAATACCGAATATCGCAAGCTGGAAGCGAGACTCTCTTCGTTGAGTCCTCTGAGGGCAAAAATCAACTCGGCGATTGAATTTGCGTTGCAACCCTGCACCGCGGAGGAGTTCGAGGCGTTTGTGGCTCAGGACGACCGTTTGCAGGAGGTGTCGTTCTATCTTGCCGAACGCAAGCAGATGGCCGACTTACGGTTGTCGAAAGAACTGGAGCTGCTGGCTTCGGAACTTTCGGTCGACGGCTTTTCCGCGTGGGGGCGTTTGTACGATCGCTTGTCGGGGGATTTGCGCGTTCCGATCCAGGAGAAAGGAGAACTCGTCGAGAAGTCTCCGGGGCAGGTCCAGTTTGATGATCCTTCCCGCGAAATTCGACAGAACAAATTTTACGCGGCGTCCAAAGCCTGGGACACCATCGCCGACACGTGTGCAGATGCGCTCAATCATCTTTCGGGGACGCGACTGACTATCTATAGCCGGGTGGGCGTTGACGATCATCTCGATATGCCGCTCGCTCAGAATCGGATGCAGCGTGAGACTCTCGAGGCGATGTGGTCGGAGATCTCGGCCTTTCAGCCGACACTGAAAAAGTATCTTGATCGGAAAGCGAAATTACTGGGTCTGGATCGATTGGCGTGGTACGACTTGCAGGCTCCGTTACCGCAAAAGTATCTGGGGCAAGTCGATCCGGTCATCAACTACGATGCGGCGTGCGATCTGATCGCCGAGTCGTTCGACGAATTCAGCCCCGACTTGGGGGAGTTCGCCCGGATGTCGTACGAGAAAGCGTGGATTGAAGCAGAATCCCGGGCGGGCAAACGACAGGGCGGATTCTGTACCGGATTCGATCTGAAGAAAGAGTCCCGCATCTTCATGACGTACAATAATACCGCCGACAGTATGTCGACGCTGGCTCACGAATTGGGTCACGCTTACCATTCGTGGGTTCTGAAAGAGGAACCGCTGCTACAGCAGGACTATCCGATGAATCTGGCGGAAACGGCGTCCACTTTCGCGGAGGCGGTTTTGGGAGAGTATCGTCTCAAGACAGCCGACGAGCAGACGCAACTGGCGATTCTCGAAGGGATGCTGGGGGATTCGGTCAGCTTCCTGATGAATATTCACTGTCGGTTTCTGTTTGAGGACGCGTTTCACCGGGAACGTCCTCAGGGAGAACTCTCCGCGGATCGGTTCTCGGAACTGATGCAGAACGCACAGCAAACCGCCTATCAGGGAGCTTTATCCGACGACGGTTGGTATCCCGGTTTCTGGATTTCCAAGCTGCACTTCTACATAACCGGCGTTCCGTTCTACAATTTCCCTTACACGTTCGGTTATTTATTGTCGCTGGGAGTTTACGCCCTGGCGGACGAATATGGGGATGAGTTTCCGGAACGTTATCGTCAATTGCTGATCAATACCGGTTGTTGCAGTGCGGAGGAAGCGGTTCAGAAAACATTCGACCGGGACTTGCGAGGTCCTGAGTTCTGGCGAAAATCGTTGCAGATTGTCGAAACCCGACTCAATCGATTCCTTGAACTGTCTGAAAACTTGTGAGACGCTGGATCGTTACGATTTCGTGACCTATTTTTGCAGCAACAGTCATTAGACGCCTTCCGCTAACAAAGACCGTACTCGATGACCGCCGAAACCGATGCCAGGACGCCGGCTGACGAACATTCCGTCGGTCTGGTGGAAACGCAATTCGCCGAGTTATTCTCGCCGCCGAATCCGCTACAATTGCGCGGCGGTACGACGCTCGGTCCGATCACGGTCGCTTATCAGACTTATGGTGAACTCTCACCGGAGAAAGATAACGCGATCTATGTTTGCCACGCGCTGACCGGAGACATGCACGCCGCCGGTCGGATGGAGAAAAGGCGGAAATCAGGTTGGTGGGACGGTTTTATCGGCCCCGGAAAGACGCTCGACACGAATCGATATTTCGTGATTTGCGCAAACGTTCTGGGAGGGTGCCAGGGAACGACGGGGCCGGCGAGCCTCAATCCGGAATCGGGGCGACCGTACGGCATCGAGTTTCCGTTCGTCACGGTCGAAGATATCGTCAATGTCCAGGCGGAACTTGTGAGGCATCTCGGCATCGACCAGTTGCTGGCTGTGATTGGTGGATCGCTGGGCGGAATGCAGGTGCTCCAATGGGCCGCCGATCACCCCGAGCAATTAAACGCTGCGATCGTCTTGGCGTCCGCCGCTCGTCTGTCCGCTCAGGGGATCGCGTTTAACGCCGTCGGACGTCGAGCAATCTACGCGGATCCCAATTTCAAAGACGGGCAGTATTACGAACAGGAAGAAGGCCCCCGATTCGGGCTGGCGTTGGCTCGGATGGTCGCCCACATCACTTATCTCTCGGAAGATTCGATCGAACTGAAGTTCGGTCGACGGTTGCAGGACAGCGAGACTCTGTCCCACGATTTGCATTCCGAAACCGAATTTCAGATTGAAAGCTACCTGCATTACCAGGGGAAGCGGTTTGTCGAACGATTCGATGCGAATAGCTATCTCTATCTGACGAAGGCGATGGACTATTTCGAGCTTGCTCCCAATCCGGGAGATCTCGCCCAGACGCTTTCGAAAACAGACGCCCGGTTTCTGGTGGTTTCCTACGACACCGACTGGCTGTTTACGACGGCTCAAAGTAAGGAGATCGTGCGGGCGTTGCTGTCGAAACAAAAGCACGTCACGTTCTCAGAATTGTCCAGCCCTTACGGCCACGATTCCTTCCTGATCGAACTGGATCAACTGAGAGAACTGGTCGAGCCGTTTCTGCATGAAACGCTGAAGGCCACTCGCGGTTGAGAGTCGGACAAAATTATCGGACCGCGCACAAAAAAAGCGAGTTGGGAAATCCCAACTCGCTTAGTGTGTTCTGGTTGTGGGCCGTTCGATTATTCGGCAATTTCCACGTTGATGCGGCGACCGTTTCGATCGAAGTAGACCTTACCGTCGGCGATTGCGAAAATGGTGTAGTCTTTGCCCATGCCGACGTTGCGGCCCGGATGCCATTTGGTACCGCACTGGCGGGCAATGATGTTGCCGGCCACAACGGATTCTCCACCGAATTTTTTGATACCGCGACGTTGTGCATTGGAATCGCGACCGTTTCGGCTGGACCCTTGTCCCTTCTTATGTGCCATCGTACTGAACCTTATGCTGTTTTGATTGGGTGTCTTTCGGGGGGAAATTGACTCCAGATCGAGCAGTTTAGGCAATTTTTCCGAAGGCGGCAAGCGCTCCGGGCCTGCGGTTTTGCCGTGAATCGGGAATTATTCCGTCGGCTGGGGAGCGATTCCCGAGGGGCGATAGAGCCATTCGGGCTTCGGATCCTCGGGATTGCGGCGAATTTCTGCGTCGGACTGCAATAATTCGTCCCCCGGACGCCAGTACTTCACTTCGATCGTCTTACGCAGAACCACCGGTTCGTCGCCGATTTTGGTGACTCGGTAGCCGTTGGAGAATCCTTCCGCGAAAAGTTTGAAGTAGTCCGTGTTCGGGTCAATTCCGGACCAGGTCGCCACGCCGTAGATCCAGTTCGGGTCTTCTCCATCGGCGGTCGGTTCGGGGATGCGCTGGATGATTTCGACGGAGTTATTCAGCTCGAGTTTTTCGCGGAGTTCGATAGCGGCGACCGCTTCGGGAATCACTTCATCCGCATACACTTCGACCTGATCGGTGGCATCGGCGATCAGGAAGAATTCCGGGATCAGATAGGGGCGGGGGATGGGATCCTTCGGATTGATCGGTTGGGTATCGGTGTCGTCCACGGGAGTATCCAAAACTCGATTGCGAGTCCGGTAAACCTGATACCAGATCAACTCCCGTTTGGTCTCGCCGGTTTTAGGATCCGTGATGGGGACATAGACAAGGCCCATCGGGCGAAACTGAACTTCCATCACAAACAAATTCGGTTGTTCGTTGAGTTCGGCTCCGGTGGCAATCGCAGGGGCGACGGCGTCGAATCCCTGATTGAAGTTGTATTTCTGGGCGGTGGCCTGTTTCGCGTTTACGCTCACCAGAGCGAGCGAGAGAGCCAGAATCAGATAACTGCAACGAACGGACATGGAGGAACTCTCCCAAAGGAAATCTTCGGCCCGGCAGACCGGACGGTTGGAAATTTGTTGGTCTCTACTGTATCAGTCGGCTGAAAAGCGGGTCAAGCCACAGTTTCTTCCGATTCGGTTCTCTAGTCTGTCGTAAGGGGCGGGTAGTTCGACGTTCGATCCCTACTTTTCGAGGCTTCCCGAGAGCATTCGCGACGATCGTCAATTCAGCCGGGATAATCGTCACAATCCCAACCCGTTACGTTTTCTCCAATCGGAATTATTTGAGCATTCTCTCGCTGACGATTCGCTAATGATGATCCTGCCCGGTCAACTCTTTCTCCAGGTCATCCGCGTGATAGGCAAGTTCCAGCACGCTCCGCCGGATTTCTTCCGCATCCACGGTAGCGCGCGGGTAGGTATCGACCATCACGAAATAAGTCCGACCTTCAATCTCTCGAACGGCGATCGAACCGTGAGACAACTCGGCATTCAATCGCAGCACCTGTTCGTAGTAGGCGGGATCGGCGGGACAGCAGGTCGAATAAATCAACAGGAGTCGATCGGTGGACCGATGATGGCTCGGCTCCAGATACAATTTTTGTCCACGACCGTCGGGAAGCGTGACTTGAACGGTGTACTGCAAGCCGTTGCGATTCCAGGTGATGTTTTGGGCTCCCGAAAAAGCCTCCTGAATCAACGATTCTAGATCGCGACTGCCGCCCATGACGGCCTGGAGTAATTGGGCCGCTTCGATGCCGTCGCGGGGGCGATTGGTGGGCGCTTTCGCCATCAGCAGCGACAGGCATTCTCCCATTTCGAGACTCATGTCGGGGGCAGCCTTCCGAAGAGAGGGCAACGGATCGTCGAGGATTGATTTGCGCACGTCGGTCAATGTTTCTCCCTGGTAGGGGAGTTTTCCGGTCAGCATCACGAAGTAACAGACACCGAGCGCGTAGACATCGCTTTGTCGATTGGGAGCGACGCCCGAGAAAAGTTCGGGGGACATGTAATGCGGCGTCCCGACCAGTCGGGTGGTTGTCGTGGAGTCGTGCGTTTTGACCTGCTTCGCCAGACCGAAGTCCACGATCTTCGGAATTCCCTGTGAATTGAGCAGCACGTTCTCGACTTTCAGATCGCTGTGAATAATTCCGACGGCGTGGGCGTGTCCCAGGCCTTCGGCAATCTGGTACGCCAAGCCGGTCGCTCGGAGAGGTGTGAGCGCACCTTCTTCCTGAATCAGTTGTCGGAGAGTTTTTCCAGAGATGTATTCCATCTCCAGAAAGTGGAATCCTTCGTGTTCTCCGATGGCGTGCGTGGTGACGATGTTGGGATGGACCAGCGCTGCAGCGGTCCGGCCTTCATTTTGAAAACGGGAGACGTAATCTTCATCCTGCTTCACGACTTTGGGAGACAGGATTTTAACGGCACACTTGCGTTCGAGATGTTCGTGAGTGGCGAGATAAACTTTCCCCATCGCTCCCGCTCCGAGGAGCGACTCGAATCGATAGATTGCAATCTGTTCCCGGAAGAGTTGTTCGGAGACCGCTTGCGGGGAGAGTTCGTGCGTATCGTCGAGTGAGCTGTCGAGCGAAAAGAGAACGGTTTCGTTGGTCTGCGATTCTTCGATCTGAGACAGTTTCGAGCCGCATTCCGCGCACGAGTTCTCGCCGGGGAGGACGACGCGTTGTGCATTACACGACGCACAGAATAGGATGACGCTGTGACTGTCCATGAGATCGAAACTGAATTCCGGACGGCTTTGGTTAAAATCAGTCGCGCGTGATACTTTCCAGCAGGTCGCGAATTGACGGTCGTTCAAGCCGGGTCTAAAGTTGCAGGAGAATACGCTGTCGATCAGTTTACCGCATTTCCCCTTCCGGAAACAAATTTCTTGCTCGAATTGTTGAGATTGGTCCACTTGTGAACGAACCCGAATCCCCCCATTTAGACGACGAACAAGTCGATCCGGACCGCGATCCCGTGCAGTTCTCCACTGCTTCGCCTGAAAATCAGCAATCGGTAGAAGAAATCAAACAGGCAGAGAGTTCTGTTCCGGGACCGGGATTTCTGGAATCGATCGGTTGGACGATTCTCGGCATGTTGTCGCAATTGGTCGGATCGTTGATCGCTCTGATCGTGATGTTGGTTTTGTACGTGAATTCTTCCGGACTCTCCGGTGAACAACTCCAGCAGAAACTTCAGGAGGAGAAGTTCCTGACGAGTCTGATGCGCGAACAGACCGGACTGCACCTCGGGATCACGATGGGATTCTTCTTCCTGGCGGTCAGCACGATGGTGGGCTTGCGCCTGGGCTCTCAACGTCGACGTGCCATCCCATTCCATTTTCCCTCCGCCTGGCATATTTTTCTGACCGTGTTGTGGGTGTTGCCGCTCTCTCTCATAAGCGGGCAACTGGGACTTTTTGCGGGGCAGGGATGGGAGCGACTGACCGAGATTTATCCCTCTTTGCAGGATTTGGACGGACTGAATGTGATGGAGTCCATCGGTGGACTGATCAAGGATCTGCCGCACTGGTTGGTGTATCTGCTGATTGCCGTCTTTCCGGCTGTGAGTGAAGAACTGCTGTTTCGGGTGTTGATCGGTCGTGGACTGGTGGCTCGCTACGGCGTCGTGGCGGGAATCGCGTTAACGACGTTGCTCTTCGCCGCCGTCCACATGCATCCGGTTCACATGTTCGCGTTGATCCCGCTGTCGGTGGCGATACATCTCAGTTATCTGGCGTCTCGAAGTATCTGGGTTCCGATGCTGGCTCACTTTCTGAATAACGCGATGGCTGCGAGCCTGTTGCTGAATTACGATCCTGAGCAACTGCCGGCGGGAGCGGGCGAGGAGTTTTTGCCCTGGCCCGTCACTCTGGCCGCGGGAGTCTTCTGTGTCATGATCGGCTGGATGTACTGGCAGACCCGACTCCTCCCATTGAACGAAGAATTCGTCCCCGAGTCCGAACCGTTTGTGTCGGCGGATCGTCCCCCGCTCAGTTTAGACGCTTGCCATTTCCGTTGGCGTTTTCCGTCTCAAAAAACGGTGTTCGCGTTTGCTCTGTCGATGGGATTCTTCGTTGCGTCGATGATGTCGCTGGGCCAGTGATTGATTTCGCTATTTCAGGTGCCCCGACAGAATAAAGACAGCACTCCGCGGGGGGCGAGTTCTGTAGTTGTAAGATATCGTGGTTGAAAATCGCATCCCACTTCTCTCCCCGTGATGTCAGATTCCGACACTCAGTCTTATGACCGCAAAGTATACGTGTCCATCATTTGTCCCACCGTTTTGTCAAATTTACGCTCTGCTGAGATCTCGCTGATTGACAAGCATTCTTGGAAGAATATCTAAGTCATATAAGCGTCAATACTTACGAGACAGACAGAATATCTATATAACCAATGCATCAAATTAGTATATTCTATTTGTCAATATGGTAGTCATGTCCTTTAATTGAGCTATGAAAATTGCGGGAATGATTGCACCCCGTTCCCGGGATCGGTTTCACTTCTGGAATTTGACGAAGGGTTCGAACTTACAATCCGGGGAATCTGATGATCACCACGCATTCGATGGAGTTGCCCGCAGATCGCGGGGACTCGAGAGAAATATGCGGCTGGCTGCTGGAGCGACTGATTATAGAATCAGGGCGTCATGTGGACAGGCCGCGCGTTCGTCGTGCTGTTCGCGAAGCGACGGAAGCCTACGGGTCTCTGGATGACGGGGACTGGTGGCGTGTGTTGAGCGAGGCATCGGAGTCGCTTGGGTTCAAAAGCAAAATTATCGACGCCACGCCGGTTCAGACGCTGCAACTGGCGCAAGATGGAGCGATGGTCTGTTGGAAGACGGATCTTCCCGACATGCCCTGGTTGGCGGTTGCTCAGTCTCGTCGCTCCAAGTTACAGGTCCTGCTGCCCTATGAAGATCCTCCGGTGAAGTGGATGAAGCCGGGGCAGCTCAGGCGTTACATGAAGTTGCCGAAGCACAGTCAAACTGTCCGCTGCGTGGTGTTGCAACCTTACGATGCTCTCGGCATCACCACCGATAAACACACCAAACCGTTCGACCGTCTGCGCAGTCTACTGCGTCCGGAATGGTCGGACATCTGGGTGGTGATGGTCTTTGCGCTGGTTGCGGGGTTGTTGACGCTGGCGACACCGATCGCGGTGGAATCGCTCGTCAACACCGTTGCGTTCGGCACCTTGCTCCAGCCGGTGGTGATTCTGGCGATCATTCTGTTTACGTTCCTCGGTTTGCAGGCGCTCATGCGGGCCTTGCAAACGTTCGTGGTCGAAATTATTCAGCGACGGATGTTCGCCCGGGTTGCGGCGGATCTGGGGTACCGAATTCCCCGTACCAGAACGGAAGCCTTCGATGACCAATTCGGTCCCGAATTGGTGAACCGATTCTTCGAAGTGGTCACTTTGCAGAAGGTGACGGCCCAGCTCTTTCTGGATGGAGTGGGGCTAGTGCTCAGCACGCTCATTGGGATGGCGGTGATTGCGTTTTATCACCCGTTTCTCCTCGGTTTCGATGTGGTGTTGCTGGGATTGATCTGCTTCACCATTTTCGTACTGGGACGCGGCGCGATTAAAACGAGTATTGTTGAGTCGAAAAAGAAATACCGGATGGCGTCCTGGCTGGAGGATTTGTCGCGCTGTCCGACGGCTTTCAAGACGGACGGCGGGGCGGAGTTTGCGTTGGAGCGGACCGATCAAATCATGGATGATTATTTGCGGGCCCGGGCTTCACACTTCCGGATTCTGTTCCGGCAGATCGTTTTCGCTCTATTTTTGCAGGCGGTGGCGAGTACCGTTTTGCTCGGGCTGGGAGGATGGCTGGTGATTTCCGGACAGTTGACTCTCGGTCAACTGGTGGCTTCGGAATTGATCGTGACGGTGATCGTCGGTTCTTTCGCCAAGCTCGGAAAACATATGGAGTCGTTTTACGACTTGCTGGCGTCGGTCGACAAACTCGGGCAGTTGTTTGATTTGCCCATCGAGCGGACCGACGGCTTATTGACCTTTGGGAAGGAGGGGCCTGCCTCCGTTAAAATGCATCATGTGACTTACGGTTTTCCGAATTGTAAGCCGATCTTGAACGGCGTTTCGTGTGAGATCGAATCGGGTGCACGCGTCGCTTTGACCGGTTCCCCCGGATCTGGGAAGAGCACGCTCCTCGATCTCATACAGGGGCAGCGTCCTCCTTCCCTCGGTCACCTTTTGATCGATCAAATTGACCCACGCGACCTGCGTCCCGATGTGGTCCGACGCGCGGTCTCGATGATTCGACACGTCGAGATTTTCGAAGGAACAATCGCGGAGAACATTCATCTTGAACGTCCCGGCGTCACGAATCAGCAAGTCCAGATGGTCTTGGAACTCTTAGGAGTTTTGGAAACGATTCTTGCCTTGCCGGAAGGATTGGAAACCAGACTTTTGCCGTCGGGACGTCCACTCTCCGAGACGGAACGCCTGTTGGTGATGGTGGCACGAGCTCTGGTGGGGAAGCCAAGATTGTTATTGATTGATGGTTTGCTCGACGAACTTCCCGATCGAGCGATCGAAGAAGTGTGGGACGCCATTAACCGCGCAAATCCAGACATGACGGTGATCCTGGTCACTGGTCGCGACCGATTAGTGGAGTTGTGTGACTTCGAACTCGATCTCGGTTCCAGGGAATCAGACCGTTTGATGAAAAGTTAACGGCCTCTGCGAGGAGGCAGGAGAGACTCTTTCGTCTCGATCCAGGAAACAGAACGATGAACTCGAAACAAACATGGAAAGCGACCGCTTCCCAGGACAATCAGGTGATCATGGTCTCTGAAGAGACCGCGTCTCATCGTGAAGAGAGGGCGACCTCCGCACTCTCTCCGGTGGCTTATAACGAATCGGTGATGCCTGCGCTGCGTCTGGTGCGTTCGTCGAGGCGGGCGCGCCTGGTGGGGCGAGCGCTGTTGTTGTTGTTGGTCGTTTCGACCGTGGTGATCGCGTTTGCTCCGTGGCAGCAATCCGTTCGCGGAGAAGGGCGGGTGGTGGCTTATTCACCACAGGCACGACCTCAGATTATCGAGGCTCCGATTAAAGGACGGATCGTCAGGTGGGGAGAAGGGGTGTACGAGAATGCACTCGTTCAAAAAGGACAGGTTATCGTCGAAGTTCAAGACCTCGATGCCGGTCTGCTAATGCGTCTTGAAGACCAACTGATGGCCACAGAACAATCGGTTGCGGCCCAACGGCAGGTGCTGACGGCCGCCGAAAACAATCTACTGGCTGCTGAAACGACGGTCGAGTCTTACGAAGCCCAAGTCCGCGCTTACACCCAGGTAAAAACGCAAATTATTGCCGCCGCGCAGGCCTACGTCGATATGGCAGAAGAAAAACTGAAAGCTGAACAGAAAAATCTGGAGGAACTGGAAGCGGCTTTGTCTCAGGAAAAAGCGGATTACGATCGACAAAAGCAACTGTATGAGGAAAAGATCGTCTCCCAGTTGAAATACCAGATGGCGGAGCGGAAATATAAGGAAGCGGTGGCGAAAGTTGAGAAAGCGGAAGCGTACATCGAGGCGGCTCGCGACGAACTCGAAGGGAAGACACAGGAGCGAGAAGCCAAGACCCAGAAAGCACAGGTTGATATCGATTATGCAGAGGCCCAGTTGCGGAAGGGACGCGGTGAAATCGCCAAAGCCGAAAGCGAAGTCGCCAAAGCCAAATCCGAATTGAATAAAGCAATCAAAATCAGCTCGGAAATGCAAACCAAACTGTCGCGACAACAAAGTCAGGTGGTGACGGCTCCGCTCGACGGTTATCTCCTGAATGTAATTTCGAATCAGGGGGGAGCGATGATCAAAGCCGGAGATCCTATCTGCACGATCGTCCCCGATACCGAAGATCGAGCGGTCGAGTTGATGCTGTCCGGGAACGATGTCCCGCTTGTGCATCCTGGCGAAGAAGTCCGTCTGCAATTTGAAGGCTGGCCGGCGGTTCAGTTCAGCGGCTGGCCTTCAGTCGCGGTGGGAACGTTCGGCGGTGAGGTGATTTCAGTCGATCAAACCGATGATCAGAAAGGACGCTTTCGGTGTCTGATTCTTCCTGAAGAGACCCATCAGCAGTGGCCGGAAGAGCGTTTTTTGCGCCAGGGGGTTCGAGCGAACGGCTGGGTGCTGCTCAATCGGGTCCCACTGTGGTGGGAGATCTGGCGGAAGCTGAATGGGTTCCCGCTGGTGATCGACAGCCAAAGTCCGGATGCTAAAGGCAAAAAGTTTTCCAAATCCGCAAAGCTTGCCAAACCGAAGTGAATCCCGCTCAAGGGGTTCCGGTCGTGTCGATTATGACAATTACCGTTGCTGGAACGATTAACAAACCGTATTCATCAGGGGGATAGATTCAGCACGAGGGAGGCAGCGTTCGATGAGACATAAAAGCAACGGATTGCGCACTGTTCTTCAGGGATGAAACTCCAGCCGATGACGATCATTTCACGTCTATTCACGACTGTCCTGCTGTGTGGGGTGCTGCTAAACGCAGGGTGTCAGTCGACGAAGCAGCCTGCTTCGCCACAAGTCGCCCATCGCGAGCCGGCCTCTAAGGTAGACGTGGAAACGCGATCGCCGAATTCTGATCCCGACGACCAATTTTCCTCGGCGGAGGAAACCGGAGAGACAGCCTTATCGCTGGTCTCTCTGGAAGAGCCGGTACTGCTGCCGTTGCCGGAAGGGGAAGAGGCTGAAGTTGCTTACGAACTCGATGATGTGATCAACTCGGTCTACACCTCTTATCCACTACTCAAAGCGGCGCTCTACAATCGCAATATCGCGCAGGGGAACTATCTTTCCGCGCAGGGAAATTTCGACCTCAAGTTCAAAAGTGCGAGCGAGAATGGCCCCACCGGTTACTATCAGACCTACCGCAATAGCGTCGGCGTTGAACAGCCGATGATGTGGGGGGGGAGCGTATTCGGGGGATATCGGATCGGGCGCGGTGACTTTCAGCCGTGGTATCAGGAGCGCCAAACCAACGACGGCGGGGAATTCAAAGCGGGCGTCAGCGTCCCTTTGCTGAGAAATCGCGACATCGACGCCCGGCGGGCCGAACTCTGGAACTCGGCCTGGGGTACCCATATCGTCGAGCCGCAAATTCAGCAGGAACTGATCGACTTCATTTTCATGGCGTCGGATGCTTACTGGACATGGGTGGCTGCGGGTCAAAAGTATCAGATTCAGAAGCAATTGCTCGAACTGGCAATCACCCGGAACAAGGGAATCGAACGCGAAGTGCAACTCGGCTCGCGCGATCCTCCCGATCTCGAAGACAATAAGCGGTTGATCGTCTCTCGTGAAGCGAAAGTTATCGCCGCCCGACAGAAGTTCCAGCAGGCGAGCTACAAACTCTCCATCTTTTTGCGGGATGCGAACGGGGAACCGATTGTTCTTGGTGATGACAAACTTCCCACTTTTCCCGAACTGCCAGGTAACGATCTGCCTACGCTGGAAACCGATATTCAGACAGCTTATGCGAATCGTCCCGAGTTGAGGGAAATAGAAATCCTGAGAAAACAGGTCAACATCGAACGGAATCTCGCCGTGAATGACGCCTTGCCGAACGTCGATGCCGTTTTACTCGGCTCTCAAGATGTCGGTGAGCCGACGAGTTCCAAGCGGGACAAATCGCAATTCGAGTTGGAAGCCGCCATTATGGTCGATGTTCCCTTACAACGTCGTAAGGCTCGTGGAAAACAGCAGTCACTCGCGGGTAAAGCGTCGCAACTGGTCGTCAAAACAGGGATGATTCAGGATAAAATCGTCGCCGAAATTCAAAACGTGCATGCGGGACTGACGGCGACTTACGAAACCGTATTGAGAGCGCGAGAGTCGGTACGACTGGCCCGGTACATGGCGGAGGTCGAACGGAAGAAGTTTCTGGCGGGATCGAGCGATCTGCTGTCGCTCAATTTGCGCGAACAACAGGCCGCCTCCGCTGCCGAGACGGAAGTCGAAGCCTTACAGGAATACTTTCGGGCTCGGGCTGCGTATCGGGCGGTGCTGGCGGAAGATGATCTGAGTGGACGCGTTCGATAAATTGTTCTCCCAAAAAACACCTGAATCGGCTTATCTCTCTGTGTCAGTTCCAGTAATATTAGAGCACGCTCCGACTCTCATCGCGCGATGAACTCAATAGAAACTGAACCTTATGGATTGGCTCAATTATCATCACTTGCTTTATTTCTGGGTGGTTGCGAGAGAAGGATCGGTCACTCGAGCCAGCGAACTCTTGCATCTCGCTCAGCCGACCATCAGCGGTCAGCTCAAAAAGCTTGAAGACTCACTCGGCGAGAAGTTATACGAGAGGGTGGGACGCGAACTGGTGCTGACCGAGACGGGGAAAACCGTTTATAAGTACGCGTCCGAAATCTTCTCCCTCGGCCAGGAATTGCAGGAAGTCTTGAAAGGGAATCCCAGTGGTCGGCCCACCAAGTTCAGTGTGGGGATTCCGGATGTGATGCCAAAGCTAATTGCCTATCGATTGATTGAGCCCGTTCTGAAAGAATTCCGGGACGAGATTCAGGTCAGTTGTCAGGAAGGACATCAGAATGATTTGTTGGCGATGCTCGCCACTCACGATCTCGATGTCGTTCTAACTGATGCGCCGGCGGGCTCTCTGGTCCGCATCAAAGCGTTCAATCACCTGTTGGGAGAATGCGGCGTGGGGATTTTCGGGTCTCGGGAACTTTATAACCGACTCCACAAAAATTTTCCGCATTCCGTCGCCAACGCCTGCTTTTTTCTCCCCTCCGAGCACACGGCGTTACGCGCTTCGTTTGACCGCTGGCAGATGGAGATGGAAATCCCGGTTCGCATCCTGGGAGAATTTGACGATACGGCACTGATGAAAGTATTCGCCGAGAACGAGCAAGGGTTGACCGTCGCTCCGTTGGCGATTCGCAACGATCTCGAATCCCAATACGGTTTGAAGCTGGTGGGGGAAATCGCCGGAGCGCAGGAGCAATTTTACGCCATCTCGGTCGAGCGAAAACTGAAACATCCCGCAGTGATGTTGCTCTCCGAAGCGGCTCGAACCACCGTCTTTATGTGAGCGATGTGGTTCCCGCGGTGCGAACTTGCTGTCGATATTGCCCCAACGCCCATAGCGGGAAGGTCAAGCAGTAATAGTGGTACTTGAGGTAGAAGACTTTCGGGAATCCAGTTCCTGTAAACCACTCTTCGTCCCAGGAACCGTCGTCCTTCTGCGTGGAAAGCAGGTATTCGACGCCTCGATGGACCGCCTCGGAATCCGCATAACCCGCGGCCATCAAGCCGAGTAATGCCCAGGCGGTTTGAGACGCGGTGGTCGGCCCCTGTCCGCGGAGAGAAGGATCGTCGTAACTGCGGGCTGTCTCGCCCCAGCCGCCGTTCTCCTGCTGATGGTCGAGGAACCATTGGGCTCCTCGCTGAATGCGCGGATCGTCGACGGGAATCCCGATGTTTGTCAGTCCTACCAGAACCTGCCAGGTGCCGTAGATGTAATTGACTCCCCAGCGTCCAAACCAGGCGCCGTCTTCTTCCTGTTCCGACCAGATGTAATCGAGCGCTTTCTGAATCGATGGATGGCGTCGGTCCCAATCGACTTCCGCCAGCATTTCCAGAACTCGGGATGAAATATCGGCCCAGCTTGGGTCGATCATCGCGTTGTGATCGGCAAAAGGCACTTTCGTGAATACCTCGCGGGTGTTGTCCCGATCGAACGCGCCCCAGCCGCCGTCTCGATTCTGCATGCACAACACCCACTCGATCGCCCGCTTCATCGCCGGTAACGCCGCGGACGCCAGATCGACATCGTCGAGCGCCGAGATATTGTGATGAGCGGTTCCCGAGACGACCGCGACGGCGTCTTTATCGTCTTCGTGCGGCGACCAGCCCTGTTCGAGCCACTGGACCTGGTAACTCTGTCCCGGTTCGTGCGGCAGACACTTCCAGAGAGCCATTGTGACCATGATCGAGTCGTCCACGTCGGGATAGAACTCGTTGTTGAATTCGAAGTACCAACCGCCGGGTGCCTGTTTTGGCGACCGTAGCGACCAGTCTCCTTTTGCTTTCACTTCTTTGGAGAGTAACCAGCGAACAGCTTTTCGCAGCGCGGGATGTTCGGCAGAGAGTCCCGACTCCCGCATGGCGATCGTCGTGATGGCGGTATCCCAGACCGGTGATTTGCACGGCTGCAACCGCGTCCGGTCTCCCTGAGTAATCTGAAGTTTTTCCAGTTCCTGCAACTGCTGTTGGACTTCAGGAGAATCCTGCACGTAGCCGAGACATCGTAAACCGACGATCGACCAGATAATCGGCGGGAAGATGGCTCCCATGCCGTCTGATTTCTCGAAACGGTCCAGCATCCACTGTTCGGCTTTTTTGACGGCGGTTTTTCGCAGCGGTTTCAATCCGAGGCGGTCACAGAATTTGTAGGTGCGATCGACTCGAGCGAAGAACTTGTGCCAGTCGATCCGCGTCGGCTGTTTCAGTTCGTCCACCACTTTGGAAGGAGGCATCGTGACTGGGAGGTTCTCAGGGCCGTGATGAAACAGTTCATCGATCTGCCATTCGTCCGGCAATTGTCGCTCGGGTTTGAAATGCCACAACAGCGACAACGGTACGATGATCGTTCGCGACCAGGAGGACATTTCGTAAATATTGAACGGCATCCAACTCGGCAGCAGAATCAACTCAGGAGGAACCGCGGGGACCTGGTGATAGCCGATGATCCCCAACAGCGCGAGGTAATAACGCGTGAAACTATTGACGGTTTCTGCTCCACCGGCGGCGAGAATCGCGTCTTTGGCGCGGACCATGTACTCCGCATTTGGATCGTGACCGGCGATCTTGAGCGCAAAGTACGCTTTCACCGAGGAACTGATTTCCAAAGGCCCGCCAGGATAGAGCGACCAGCCTCCATCCTCGTTCTGCTGATCGAGCATGTGATTCGCGCACCGTTGGAAGACCGGTTCCTGTTCGAGGCCAAGCCAGACCAGCAGCAGCATATATTCCGATTCGAGGATCGTATCCCCTTCGAGTTCCCCGACCCAGTAGCCATCCTGAGACTGACGCTCGATCAGATACTGCTGCGTTTTTTGAATCGCTGCATCGAGCGAGGTCGAACCGGGATCAGTGGTCATGAATCGCGAGGTGGATGGGGCGGTCGTGGAGAAATCAAAACGCGATCCGTGCGAATCGGGCAGGCCTGAACTCATTTCAGGAAGTCCCTTTGTCGAAATGTGGCTGGTCGATCCCCTCCGGAATCGGTGAATGTCCGGGACTCCATTGTCGAGACCGAACTTGCGTGCAGGTCGTATGTTAAGGTGGATGCCGGAATCCGACAAGAGGAAATAAAACTGACTGTCTATCAGGTTCGTTTTACACAGCGACGCCGCAATTATCACACCCGCGGAGTGTTGAAGCCGATGAACTTTTTCGGCGTTTCGTCTTCCATGCGAATCCGAAACATTCCCAATGCCTCGTCCCAGTCCCAATGGCCGGAGTCGAGATAGTTCAGCACGAGTTGCTTTTTAATCTCGTCCAGCTCCGCGAAGCTGAGTCCGCCCGTTTCTTCGACCGCCCGGTCGAGGGGCAATTGACCGGCAATCTCTCGGGGCCAGTATTTGCTCATGAAATCACGACGCAAATCCGGGTTGGGAGCAGAAAAGTGAATCATATGGTCGATGCGACCGGGTCTCCGAAACGCCGGGTCGAGATCGTCGATTCCCGCGTTGGTGGTAAAGAGATAGACGACTCCCTGCCTGACGCGAATGCCGTCGAGCTCAGACAGAAACCGCGACTGTTCGAGATTTGAGATGCCATCTTCGCGGTTGCGCAGCGCGTGATCCAGATCATCGAACAGGACGAATCCCGGTCGATCCAGGTCAAACAAACGCGATGCCTGGCCGTGTCCGCACATATTCTGATACTGATCCGAGGAGACCGTCCGCCATTCGTAACCGAGACGATCTGCTTCCGATTCCAGCCATCGGCAAGCAGTTGTCTTTCCATTGCCGGGGGCTCCCATCAGCAGAACACCTCGTTTGAGCGACACGCCGAAACGTTGCAACGCTTCTTCACCCCGCTGCAGAAAGCCGATGGTGTTTCTCCACAGACGATTGAAGTCGGACTCAGTCATTAACGGCGGTTGAGCGGTCGGCTGCAGTTTGAGCATCCGCCGCAGATCGCGATAGAAGGGGAGATAATCTTTGGCGGCGATCACCCAGAATTCATCGAACGAGCTACTTCGATCTTGATCGATGTCGTTGCAGATTTGGAGGACGCGATAATCGCGATCGCCGAAACGGATCTGGCAATCGTGAATGCCGAATTCGAGCGTACGACCTTTGCGATTCGGCGTAAACGTGCGAATGGGGGGTAATCCCCGCAGGCCGAGAGTCCGCGAAGATTTCATCTGCCGCAGCAGTTGGCTTTTCACGTCATAGAGAAGCGTAAAGCCGCGCACTGGTTCTCCCATCAACTCTTCGCTGAAGGAAAGATATTCCTGATACTGCCGAGTGACATCTTGCAGAGGCGTCAAATTGTCGCAATGTGTGTCGTTCATACCGGCCCAGACACCGGATTTGGCTGGCAGGTTCGACCGGTAAATCGCCTGAAAACCAGGAGAGTGTTGAGTTTTCAGTGTTCAGTATTAAGTGTTGTGGGGCGTAGGGGCCGCTGTGCGGACCATCGTCTTGACTCGCGCAAAGCCGCGAAGACCCAAAGAAAAATGGCCACGGATGAAACGGAGCAAACGGATTTTCGCGGAGATTTGACGAAACTATCTCACAATTGAACATTCCCTCTGAAAATAGCAATCTTCACAAAATGCTGTCAGCAAGGTTAGAATACAATACAGTTTTTGCAATAATCCGCATCAATCAGCTAGCCATGCGATTCTCCAAAGCCCATCTTGACAGTGACACCTATCTTCGTCGCCTGCTCTACGCACAGTTAGCGTGCGCTGCCCTGGCGGTCGGTTTTGGAAGCATGGATCGCTTTTCAAACGGCAGTGTCTTTGAAAAAACCATCAAGAGCATTCCCTTCGTTTTGGACATCCTGGCTATGGGTTGTTTGTTCTCGGTTGTATTGTTTCCCATCGCCGCCATCGTGATTTGCACTCGTCTGCAAACATCCGCAGGAACGACACTGATCTCATGGAGCCTCAGTGCAATACTTTCCTGGGTGACACTTTATGGTCTGCTGCCTAGTGTCCAATAGACCAAAGAGAATCCTCAGGCTGAGCTCGGCTTTCTGATAGTGACTCCTCCCCCCCTCCCCGGAAACTCGCTATCGCTCGCTACCGACCCTCCCCCATTCTGGTGGA
>JABURQ010000115.1 GCA_014762625.1 Planctomycetaceae bacterium
TTCCCGATGTCGGTGTTGGTGACGAATTTGAACCCTTCGTCTTCCATTTGCTTGACGCGGCGTTCGACTACCTGCTTTTCGAGTTTCATGTTGGGAATGCCGTACATCAACAAGCCGCCGATTCGATCGGCCCGTTCGTAAACCGTAACGGTGTGACCGACTCGACGCAGTTGCTGAGCGGCGGCGAGACCAGCGGGACCGGACCCGACGACCGCGACTTTCTTGCCGGTTTCCTCTTTGGGCGGTTTCGGAACGACCCAGCCTTCTTCGTAGCCTCGATCGATGATCGAAACTTCGATATTTTTGATCGTGACGGGCGGTTCGTTAATCCCCAGGACACAGGATCCTTCGCACGGAGCGGGACAGACGCGACCGGTGAATTCCGGGAAGTTATTGGTTTTGTGGAGTCGGTCGAGCGCCTCTTTCCACTGATTCCGATAAACCAGGTCGTTCCACTCCGGAATCAGGTTATTGATCGGGCAACCAGCCGCCATGTTGGCCATCATGCCGCCGGTGTGACAGAACGGCACGCCGCAATCCATACAACGCGCCCCCTGCTCCTGGAGTTCCTCGACCTTGGAATGCTCGTGGAATTCTTTCCAGTCGAGAATCCGCAGCAGCGGATCGCGGTCGGCGGGAAGTCGACGTGTAAACTCTTTAAATCCGGTTGGTTTGCCCATGTTTCAATCTATCCGATATCGAATTGTTCGTTGTGTGTGAATCTTCGTTTTGAGTCTGTCAGTTCAGGCACTCGCGCCTTCTTCAGCCATCTCGCGCAGTGCCCGCTTGTAGTCGATCGGCATAATCTTCTTGAACTTCGGTAGCTCGGAATTCCAGTTGTCGAGGATTCCTTTCGCAACCGTCGATCCCGTATAGCGGTAATGATTTTCGAGCAGTTCGCGAAGTTCGTGAATGCATTCTTCCTCGGCAACCGATTCCAGCTCCACCATTTCCATGTTGCAGTTGGCGAGCAGTCGGTCTTCGGGATCGTAAACGTAAGCAATCCCTCCCGACATTCCTGCCGCGACGTTCCGCCCCGTCGGACCGATGATGACGGCCCGTCCGCCGGTCATGTATTCGAGCGCGTGATCGCCGACTCCTTCGACCACCGTTCTCGCCCCCGAGTTCCGGACGCAGAATCGTTCGGCGGCCATCCCGCGGAAGTAGGCTTCCCCTTCGGTCGCTCCGTAGAGCGCCACGTTCCCGATGATGATGTTCTCTTCGGGGACGAAGGTGGCATTATCGTGCGGACGGATGATGATCTTCGCACCGCAGAGGCCTTTTCCGACGTAGTCGTTCGCGTCTCCTTCGAGATTGAAGGTGATGCCGCTCGTCGCCCAGGCACCGAGAGATTGTCCCGCCGACCCTCGCAGGTTGATACGGATCGTATCTTCCGGCAGCCCTTCGGCTCCCCATTTCTTCGAGACGTGATGCGACAGCATCGTCCCGAAAGCGCGGTCGAGGTTTTCGACTTCGATCGGAACTTCGACCGGAGTTCCTTCGTTGATCGCGGCCCAGGCTTTCTCGATCGCCTTATTATCGAGGACTTCGTCGAGTCCGTGATCCTGTGCCATCGTGCAATAAGTATCGACGTTCTCGTGCGGTGGTTGCGCCGGCGTGAGAATCGCTGTGAAGTCGAGCCCGCGTGCTTTCCAGTGATCGATGGCGTCATCGGTTTCGAGCATATCGACCCGACCGACCATCTCGTTAATCGTGCGGAAGCCGAGTTCCGCCATGATCTGGCGACATTCTTCCGCCACCATGAACAGGTAATTCACGACGTGTTCCGGTTTCCCGTTGAACTTCTTACGAAGCTCGGGATCCTGCGTCGCGATGCCGACCGGACAGGTATTGAGATGACACTTCCGCATCATGATGCAGCCCATCGTAATGAGCGGAGCGGTCGCGAACCCGTATTCCTCGGCACCGAGCAACGTCGCAATCGCCACGTCGCGACCGGTCTTCAACTGACCGTCGGTCTGAATTCGAACGCGGCTGCGGAGATCGTTCATGACCAGCGTCTGATGCGTTTCGGCGAGCCCCAATTCCCACGGCAGGCCGGCGTGCTTCACTGAAGTCAACGGCGAAGCCCCCGTACCGCCGTCGTGACCGGAAATCAGGATGTTATCCGCTTTCCCTTTCGCCACACCGGCGGCGACCGTGCCGACACCCACTTCGGAAACCAGCTTCACGCTGACTCGCGAGGACGGGTTCGCGTTCTTCAGGTCGAAGATCAATTGCGCCAGGTCTTCAATCGAATAAATGTCGTGGTGCGGCGGAGGGGAAATCAAGCCGACTCCCGGCGTCGAGTGACGGGTGGCGGCGATGATCTTGTTGACCTTGTGTCCGGGGAGTTCTCCCCCTTCACCCGGCTTGGCTCCTTGTGCCATTTTGATCTGCAACTCGTCGGCGTTGGTCAGATACCAACTGGTCACGCCGAAGCGTCCGGATGCCACCTGCTTGATCGCCGAACGTTTGGAATCGCCGTTCTCCATCGGCTGGAAGCGGGTGTAATCTTCGCCTCCTTCGCCGGTGTTACTTTTGCCGCCGAGACGGTTCATGGCGATCGCCAACGTTTCATGGGCTTCCGCGGAAATCGATCCGTAGCTCATCGCTCCGGTGCAGAATCGTTTGACGATATCGGCGGCGGACTCGACTTCTTCCAGCGGCACGGGCGTTCCCTGCTTGAACTTGAGCAGCCCGCGAAGCTGACACTTACGAGTCGACTCTTCATTGACGAGTTTCGAGAAACGATTGTAGGCGTTTTTGTCGCCCGATCGGGCGGCGGCCTGAATCTCGGCAATCGTGTAAGGATTCCAGGCGTGATTTTCTCCCGTGCGTCGCCAGTGGAAAATTCCCGGATTCGGCAGAACCGGCAACTGATTCTCGGGACGTTCGGGGAATCCGATGTTGTGACGGCGAATCGCTTCATCGCCGAGAACATCAAAACCGACTCCCTTGATCCGGGACGCGGTCCCGCGGAAGCACTTATCGATCACTTCTTCGTTCAGGCCGACCGCTTCGAAGATCTGAGCTCCCTTGTAACTCTGGAGCGTCGAGATACCCATTTTGGCCATCACTTTGAGGATGCCCTGTTTGGTTGCTTTGCGGTACAGTTCCACGATTTTTTCGTCGCTGTATTTCGCTTCCAGCAGTCCGTCTTCGCGAGCCTGCGCCAACGCTTCAAACGCCAGGTACGGATTGACGGCGTCCGCCCCGTAGCCGGTCAGCGTGCAGAAATGATGCACTTCGCGGGCTTCTCCGGTCTCGACGACGATCCCGATCCGGGTTCGCAACTGATTCCGCACCAGATGATGGTGAACCGCTCCCGTCGCCAATAGCGCGGAAACCGCGATCCGATCCTGCCCCACGGCCCGGTCGGAAAGATTGATCAACTGATAGCCATCGGCGATCGCCTGCTCCGCTTCGGAGCAGATCCGATCCAACGTCGTTTGCAGACTGTCGGCCCCCGCCGCTCGATCGAACGTGATGTCGATCGTTTTGGTTTTCCAGCCGCGATAATCGAGCCCCTTAATGGCGGCGAGTTCGGAATTCGTCAAAATCGGGTGCGGCACGAGCAGTCGATGCGCCTGTTCTTCGGTGGTCTCCAGCAGGTTTCCTTCCGGACCGATGAAGCACTCCAGCGTCATGATGATCTCTTCCCGCGTCGAATCGATCGGCGGATTGGTCACCTGAGCGAAGAGCTGCTTGAAATAGTCGTACGCCATCCGCGGTTGATCGCTGAGTACGGCGAGCGCCGCATCATCGCCCATCGAACCGAGCGGATCCTTTTTCGTCCGAATCATCGGCATCAACATGAACTGCAACGTCTCGACCGAATAACCGAACGACTGCATGCGATTGAGCAGTTCCTCAGTCTCATATGTCGGCGGAGCAGTCTGCTCGGGGAGTTCGTTGAGCGTGATCCGCTGATTTTTGAGCCATTCGCCGTAAGGACGTCGAGTCGCGTAATCGTGTTTGAGTTCGTCGTCGGAGATGATCCGTTGTTCGTCGAAATCGACGAGGAACATTTTCCCCGGCTGCAAGCGACCTTTGATTTTGACGTTCTTCGGTTCGACGTCGAGCACGCCCACTTCGCTCGCCATAATCACTTTGTCGTCGTGCGTGACGTAGAACCGGCTCGGACGCAACCCGTTCCGGTCGAGCGTCGCTCCGATGTATTTTCCGTCCGTGAAACAGATCGACGCCGGCCCGTCCCACGGTTCCTGGATCGCGGAGTGATACTCGTAGAAGGCCCGTTTCTCTTCCGAGATGCTGTGATGATTCTGCCACGCTTCGGGAATCATCATCATCATCGCTTCGGGGATATCGCGACCGGCGTGCAGCAACATTTCGAGGGCGTTATCGAAGTTCCCCGAGTCGGAGCAGGTCGGATCGCAGATCGGAAACAGCTTCTGTAACTCGTCGCCGAACAGGTCGCTGCTCATCACGCCCTGCCGGGCGGTGAGCCAGTTCACGTTTCCGCGGAGCGTGTTGATTTCGCCGTTGTGGCTCATAAAACGACACGGCTGAGCGCGGTCCCAGGAAGGGAACGTATTGGTCGAGAATCGCGAATGGACCATCGCGAGATGTGATTCGAAATCGGGATCGTGCAGGTCGATGTAGTATTTGAAAACCTGCTCCGAGGTGAGCATCCCTTTGTAGATGATCACTTTCGTCGACAACGAGCACATGTAGAACTTCGTTTCGTCGGCGATCCCTTCGATGTGAATTTTATTCGAGGCCCGCTTGGCGATCAGAAAAAGCTGGCGTTCGAGCGCTTCCTTATCCAGCCCCTCAGCGGCTCCGATGAAGAGTTGCTCGATGTGCGGCTCGGACAACAGCGCGGTCTTCCCGACGTTGGCTCCCTTCGGATCGACGGGCATCTTCCGCCAGCCGAGCAAGGTCTGTCCCTGCTCTTCGATGATCTTTTCCACGGTCTGCTTGCAGAGATAACGCAACGTCTCATCGTGAGGCAGGAAGATATTTCCGACGCCGTATTGACCGTCTTCGGGAAGGTCGATCCCTAGATCGCGCTGCGCAACTTTGCGCAGAAAGTTGTACGGCAACCCGGTCAGCATACCGGCCCCGTCGCCGGTATTCGCTTCGCAACCGCACCCGCCGCGGTGATCCATATGGCGCAACACCCGCTCCGCGTCCATGATGATCTGATGCGACGGCTCCCCCTTGATGTTGGCGACGAAACCGATTCCGCAGTTGTCATGTTCGTTCTCGGGATCGTAGAGACCGGTTTTTCCCGGTCGCCCCAATTGCTGCCGAGGTTCGTCCGTGTGAGCGAGCTGCTGGTCGTGATTGGATAGCGTCATGATTTTGCTTCTATCGTGTGATTTCAAATCTGAGGTCGTATTTGTGTGTGTGTGTGTGTTGTCTTCTTTAACGCGATTCTTGTTGTGCGGAGACGGTCTCCTCGTGAAGGGCTTCTGTTTCCGTTTCCGGAGGAAGAAGTTCGCGAAGGGAGCCGGCTTCGCGAGGTCTCAGGCTGTTTCCGCGGGAACCACCTGTGAGACAGGAGACGCCGCGTCGAGTTCTGTCGGCTTCCCGTCCGATTTCAACAGCTCGATAAACTTTCGAGCCGCCGGTGAGAAACGCCGCCTGCGTTTCGAGACGATGCCGATTGGTCTCGACCAATCCACATCAACCAGCGGGATCGCGTGAAGCAGTTCGAGTTCCACTTCTCGCTCGACCGTTTCCACCGGCAAAAAGGCAATGCCGCTGCCGATTTCCACGTCCCGTTTAATGTTCTCAATATTATCGAATTCGTGCCGAATCTTCAGTCCTACGCCCGCCTTTTTCAGCCAGCGGTCCAGTTTTTTCCGAATCGGCAATTCTTCCGTAAAGGCAATCCAGGATTGACCTTCCAGTTCCGAAACCGTCACCGATTCCCGTTCGCAGAATGCGTGACCCGCCGGTACCACGAGCTGAATCGACTGTTCCAGCCACGCCTCGGACTGAAAGTCACCCCCCTCACGAGGAAATGAAACCAGCCCTAACTCAGCAGATTCGTTTTGAACGTGTTGATACACAACGTCGGGATGAGCGTACTCAACCTCAATCACCGCATCGGGATAGAGCTCCTGGAACGATTTCAGATAGCCGTCCATTCGCAATAAACCGATCGAGTAAATCGCCGAGATACGGACAGTCCCCACGACCCGGTTTTCGATCTCCTGAACGTTCTGTTCGAGCTTGTCCAGCGACGCCAGGATGCTGCGAACCCCGTCCAGATAATATTTTCCCGCTTCCGTGAGCGCCAACGGACGCTGCGAGCGGTCTATCAGTCGCGAATTTAACTGTTCTTCCAACGCATGCACCGCCTGAGACGCTGCCGGTTGCGAAATGCCGTGCATCTCCGCCGCTTTCGAAAACGAGCGGCAGGTCGCGACATCGCAGAAGATTTTGACGTTTCGCAAGTGCATTGAAGTATAAGATATTCTTATATTGTGTGTGGAGACGATAAGATATCGTGATAGGGATTATGGCGAGGGGCTCCCCG